>CAHJWK010000018.1 GCA_903642275.1 Chitinophagaceae bacterium | reverse complement strand
AAGGATCATTCCAATGTGTATCGAGTGAATAACCTTTAATGTTATCACATGCGCTTATACAATCCTGCCAATGTTCCTGACCAGTAAATGATTGTGCATTAAGATACAGCTTTGCTAACAATGCATAAGCTGCACCTTTAGTAAAATGTCCGTATGAGCCATCATCTCCTTTTTCACTTAAGTACTGGATATTATCTTTTATTTCTTTTTCAATAAAAGCAAATACTACCTGAGGTGTACTGTTTGCAGGCCCGGGGTCACCTACTTTACCAACATGTTCAACAATGGGAACATTTCCAAATTCACTTAATGCCCAATAATAATGAAGTGCTCTTACCATCTTTATTTCCGCAATCATTTGTTCTTTACTTATTGATAAACCCATGTTGCTTATATCTACGGTTTGAATATTATCAATAAAATTGTTGCAATAACCAATTGCCTGGAATAAATCCTGCCATTCTAAAAGAATCCAGAAATCTTTGTTTGTCCAGCTATGTTTATGCAATCTTATCCACTGGCCCTGCTGATCTATATAACCATACAAAGCCGGCACACAGGCTTCATCTGTTGCAAATTCAGTTACCTGGAAATGTACCTGGTATATATGCGTTTGAATATAGGCATACGGTTGTAAATAAGCTGCCGTAACCTGGTCAGCATTTTTATAAAATCCGTTGGCAGTTACAGAATCATATAATTTTTCATCTAACTTTTTATTACAATTTGTAAAAACTAAAATCACCATTATAAGTATTGGCAATAATGAGTTTCTGTAATGTATCTTTTTCATAAAATAAATTAAATAACATTAAAAATTTATATCAACACCTAAAGTATAAACACGTGTATTTGGATAATAACCATAGTTTGATTCAACGCTTGGCCCGTCAGTAGTTTCAGCATTGGGATCTCCCGGATAATAATTTATCTGCATCTCCGGATTGGTGCCTGAAAAGTTTGTAATTGTAAACAGATTTGCGGCTGTTATATAAAAGTGAACATTCTGAATGTAAGGTGAATTTTTAACAGGCAATGTATAACCTACGTTTAAGTTATCTCCTTTTACATAAGCGCCATTTTCAATGTAGTAACTTGAAAATATAGCTGCATCATTAAGCTTTGTATGCAAAGCTGAAGTAAAAAGATTATTTCTTGAATAGAAAGATAAATTTTCATGAAACATGCGCTTTGAATTAACAGCTTTAAAGCCAAGTGCACCTTTCAATAATAATGATACATCAAACCTTCCATAACTAAAATTATTGGTGAAGCCGACAGTATATTTTGGAATGCTGTTGCCAAGATATTTATAATCGTCACCAGATAATTCATCAGCAGAAATAACTTCTCCTTTACTGCTTTTAAACTGCCATAACCCATTTTTATCAATACCTGAAAAAACAGGGCCGTAAAAAACAGCTACAGGCTCATCAGGTGCAAGTCTTTGTATTGATACACCTTCAGTAACTCTTGTTATATCATGTGCGGTACCAAAAAACTGGTTGCTCGTAACAGAAAGTATTTCGTTTTTATTATAGGCTCCTGTAAAAATAAAGTTCCAGTTAAACTTTTTTTGAGTAATCACTTTTGCATTCAATAAAATTTCAATGCCTTTGTTTTCCATAGTGCCGGCATTGGCAAATACGGTTGGATAAATCTGAGAAGGCAGTTGTGCGCTGTAATCACCAACAAGATGTTTAATTCTTCTATCGTACAAATCTATTGAACCGCTAAGCCAGCCATTATTCAATAAATTAAAATCAAGACCTATGTTTGTTTCAGACTTTGTTTCCCATTCCAATAAGGGGTTGGCATTGATAGTTGGTGCGTAGGTTTGAATATATGAACCGTTATAATAGGCTTCTTGTGAATTAAGCAGAAAGGGCCCGATGGTTGCCAATGACTGATAAGGTGAAAGGCTTTCCTGGTTACCAGTTACACCATAGCCCGCACGAAGCTTGAGAAATTTTATTACAGAAGAACCTGCAAGGAAGTTTTCTTTACTTAAAACCCAACCTGCTGATACGCCCGGAAAATTACCCCATTTATTATCAACACCCAATACAGAAGCTCCCTCCCGCCTTATGCTAACATTTAAAAGATATTTTTGTTTGTAATCATATATTATTCTTCCAAAATAAGCAAGAATAGTTCTTTCATTTGCATAGCTACCAACAAAGGCAGCGCTTCTGTTTGCATTTGGATCAAGGTTATTAAAAGCAGAACCTGCACCAAGATTATAAAACCCATAAGCATTGGTAATAAAATTGTTATTACCTGCACTAAAGCCTTCATTAAAAATATCCTGGTATGAATAACCAGCCAAAGCACTTAAGTGGTGATCACCAAAAGTTTTATCGTAGTTAAGCGTTGTTTCAAGTATGTTATCTGTTTCATCATCTTCTGATCTTGAAGCCTGTCCGTTTGTTCCGTTTATCAACTGGAAGAAATCATCCAAATCAGAAAAAGAACTGTTGAGATAATTGTTTTTAATTAATGAATAAGTAACAGACGCTGTTAAAGATGGAAGGATATGATACGCGGCGTTTGCAGTTCCTAAAAATTTTCTCTCTTTATCAAGGTATGAATTCTGGTAAACATTGGCTACAGGATTCCATTGCAGATTATACGGTATATCAAATCTTTCATAAAATGTACCATCAGAATTTTTTACCGGATAAGTTGGATTTTCATTTAATGATTGTGCAATAGCACCATAGTTAGCAAAATTTCTTTTATCAAATGAGTTAACTATTGTTAAACCGAAATCAAGCTTATCATTTAATGCTTTTGTATTTAAACGAAAAGTTCCGTTTACAAATTCTCTTTCAGAACGCAGGTCAATACCTTCATTATTCCTGTAATTTACTGATGCGTAATAATTTGTTTTATCGGTACCACCGCTTACTGAAAGATTATGCGAATGGCTTATTGGTGTTCGTGTAAGAGCATCAAACCAATCTGTATTATGTTTTGCATCATCTATATTAATACCTGCATCAGGATTTTGCTGTTGTAACCTTTTTCCTAAAGAAATATATTGTTTTGCGCTTAACAGATCATATTTCTTAGTTATTGATGATGTGGTAACATAACCACTGTAATTAACTTTAGTCACACCGGCTTTACCTCTTTTTGTAGTAATGATAATAACACCTGCAGTAGCACGTGAGCCATAAATTGATGCAGCCGAACCGTCTTTCAATACATCAATTGAAGCAATATCATTTGGAGCAATAGTTTGCAAATCTCCCCCAGGCACGCCATCAATAACCACCAAAGGTTGTGAGTTACCTTCCACTGTTGCCGGACCACGCAACGAAAAATCTGCAGTTGCATTCGGGTTTGACCGGTCCGTATTGCTGATTGAAAGCCCGGCAACCTTGCCTGCAATTAAAGTAAGCGGATCATTGATTTGACCTGAATTAAAATCCTTTGCCTGAACAGTTGCAATAGAACCTGTAACCGTTTCACGCTTTTGTGTTCCATAACCAATTACAACAACATCATTCAACGCATTGTTTGATTGCGTTAATCTTATAAGCACTGAATTATTGCTGCCGGATGTTGGGTTAATTGTGGTTATGCCGTTATCATAACCAACATACGATGCGCCTAACGTGTAGCTTGTACCAATTTTTAATTTTGTAAAGGTGAACAATCCTTTGGTATTAGTAACGGTAGTAAAGCTTTCCTTGCCATTCAGGCTGGTCGCTTTAATAGTTACGCCGTTTAGTAATTCTCCGTTTTCTGTTATCACTGTTCCTGTAACAGTGGAATTATTTTGTGCCGATGAGTTTATTGTAAGCGATGTTACAATACACAAAAGCCAAAACATTTTTCTTGGTAAAGTAATCTTCATTTTCATATGCTTGTTTAAATAATTATACAACTTGTTATTGACGTTTTGAAATAATAAAACCGTCTTCATTCTTAAGTATTTCAAGTTCATTCATCTCGCCAATTGCTTTTAATATAACCGACAAAGAATCTGTTTTTGAAACTGTTCCTGTAAAGTTCATTGTGTCTATAAGTACAGAATCGTACTGTATTTTCACTTTATAAAACGATGACAGTTTATTTATTACAACTGGTAATTTTTCGTTATTGAATAACAATTCAGCTTTTAAAGAATCAGTAATAGTTTGTTGAGGTTTAACTTTTGTAATCATGCCTTGATTATAATCAGCATTAATCTTTGCAATGGTTAGTACTGCATTTTTAATACTAAATCTCATTTCATCACCCGGTGATAAATACACATCGTTGTTCCAGCCTTTTAAATTTTTGCTTGTTGATTGAACTACTACTTTGCCTTTAAACAATTTTACAGTGATGTTGTTTTTTTTGTTGTTCTTTTTTATGCTGAAAACAGTTCCTAATGCGGTTGTAGCTAATGCACCGGCATACACAGTGAAAGGCTTTAATTTATTTTTTGTTACATGAAACTCTGCTTCACCTTCCAGCAAAATTTCTCTTTTATTATTTTGAAATGGAACAGCGTAACTTATAGAAGATGTTGGAGCAAGCATTATAACAGAACTATCAGGCAATACAACCTGCATTATCTTTTTAGTTGAATTTGATATTGTTTCCTGCTTAAACGCAGGCAAGGTTGTTTTTGATGTTATAACCGCAATGGTAGGCTTTGACGGCGATGGTAAAAAATAAATTACTCCAATAATAAGAATCACAGAAGCCGCGATAGCAAAGCGTTTCAACCTCATGCTAACTAACCTGGCTTTATTCTTTTTATTTATTTCCAGCCACAATTTATCGCAAAATTCCTGTGCTAAATTTTCATTACACGTAACATTATCCCATTCATCTTTACTTAAATATTTTTCAAGCAAAGACGGATTATTATTTAAATACAACGCCACTCTTTTTGCCTCAGCCGATGTGCATTGCTTATTAAAAAAGCGTTCGATTAATAATGCTTCCAAAATTTAAAATGGTATAAATACTACTACGCAGCAAACAAATTATTTCCTTCATCAATAAAAAATTAATGCAAGAAATGTATAATCGCGATAATAAAAATCAATTTAATACCGCGCAAGTATTTAAGTGCTTTAGCAAGATTATTATCTACTGTTTTTACAGGAATAGATAAAATTTCCGCAATCTCTTTATATGAATAACCTTCAATTTTATTCAGCTCAAAAACTTGCTTTCGAAGCGCAGGTAAACCGGATAATATTTTTTGCAACCGTTCATGCACATCAAACTCATATATCTCATCCGCATTTTTAATTGTTTCAATATTTGATTTTACGTTTGCACTTACTTTATGCATTTTACTTTGTTTTCGTAAATAATCAATAAATACGGTACGTGCAATATGAAACAATTGCTGTTCGGGTAAAAAATCTGCAGACAAAGATTGTCTGTATTGCCACAGCTTGCAAAATGTTATTTGCACCAAATCTTTTGAGTCTTCAACAGAATTTGTTTTCTTAAAAAAATAAGACAAAACTTTTTTACTGTAAGTGTCATACGCATCTTTAAAAGCAGCTGCACTTCCGTTTTTAATGGCATCAATCATCATAGTCAGCAATTTTTGGAAAACAGTAAAACTACAAACTTATCAATCATACAAATCTTACCTGAATAATTTTTTTTCAAAGCAGGAAGTGTTTGTTTTAATTCGTATTAGTTACTGACATGAAAAAGTATTCCCTGCTCTACTTTGGTATTTTTTTAATGGTTTCTGTCCATGCATCTTCAATACATATCCAGGCAAAAAATGCGGTAGTTTGGTTACCGCAACAAAATATTAATGGCAGCGTGTCAGATCAAACTGTAAAAAAAGTAACGGTTCATTTTAATGATTCAGCTTTTATTTTGCCGATAGATATAAAACATCGTTTTGTTATATCAATTTTATTGAAACTAACTATCAACAATATTTGGGTTGAAGCGGGAAGCGGGCAACATCATACAAAATCAGATACTATACAGTTAAAGCTTGGCTATAAACCGTTGCCATTAATTAAACCTTTTGCAACATCAAAAGGAAATATAATTTTTTTACATGCTGACGTAAAAAGCAATCCTTATAACCTGCCTCTATCTTTTATATGGTCTGATGATAAGAGCAATCCTGCGCCGGTGAAAATTAATGATTATAATCATAGCCAAGCAAATTTTTCACTGCCATCAAAACAAGGTGATTATTATTTTAACCTTACTGTAATTTCAGGTAATGATTCGACAAATTTTAAAACAATGATTACAAGAACAGACAGTATTCATTGCTTTAATATTGAAACAGACCATGCGGGCTGGATTGATAGTACAGTAATGTACGAAATCACACCATCGATCTTCACTGAAAATGCAAACTATGATGATATAACTGCTAAGTTGCCGGAGTTAAAGCAGCTTGGTATTAATTGCATCTGGCTGCAGCCGGTTTATCAATCACATCGCGGTAACCAGGCTTATGATGTTATTGATTATTTTTCGTTACGTACTGATCTTGGAACAGAGCAACAATTGCAGTATCTCATTACAACTGCAAAGAGTTTGCATATAAAAGTGTTGTTTGATTTTGTGCCGGATCATACATCTGTATTCCACCCTTATGCGCAGGATGTTATTGATAACAATAACGATTCGCATTACTATAATTTTTATCAACATACAGATGACGGCGCGCAATATTCTTCTTTATATAAAAAAGATTCAGCTGGATTTTATCATTACTTCTGGAAGCAATTGATCAACCTGAATTTTGATAGTGAAGAAGTGCAGCAATGGATGATTGAAGCTTGTAAATACTGGTTGAAAAAATTTGATCTGGATGGTTACAGGTTTGATGCGATGTGGGCTCTAAACGCTAGAAATAATTTTTTTGGTACACGACTGCAAACTGAATTAAAAAGTATAAAGCCAGATATTTTATTACTGGCTGAAGACAAAGGCGAACGTAAAAAAGTTTACGAAGAAGGTTATGATGCTGCGTATGACTGGCGCACAGATACAAACTGGATATCAAAATGGAGCTGGCAAACCGATTATGATCTTTTAACCAGCCACACTGTTTTTAATTATGATGATGAAACTAAACGTGGACAAAAATTAAGGAATGCTTTATTCAGCGGAGATTCAATGCATTTGCGTTTGCGTTTTATAGAGAATAACGATCTGTCAAGATTTATAAATAATCATGGCCTTGCAAGAACCAAAATGGCCGCTGCATTTATGTTTGCGTTGCCCGGAATTCCTTTAATATATAATGGACAGGAAATTGGATGCACTAATAAAATATACTCAACAAAGCCTGTTTTTAAATCAACCCAAAGCATTCAGTCTCTTGATAAGGACAGCTTGTTTACATACTATCAGCAGCTGATAAAAATAAGGCGCCAGTATAAAAGCTTACGTTCTTTTAACATGCATAATCTTTTGGCAAATGGAACAGGTGCGGTTCTCGCTTTATACCGGTGGAAAGATGATGAGCAATTTATTGTTGTAATAAACATGAGTGCAACTGCTCAACCTGTAATCATTAATTTAAATCAAATTAGTAAAAACAAAAATGACAGCTTATTTTTTAATGATATGTTAACTGGTGAATCATTCAAATCTTTTAAAAACGAATTAAGCCTCACAATGCAGCCATACACCACAACCTTATTAATGATAAATTAAAATTTACTGTGAAACAACTCAGGTTATTAAGTTGAAACAATATAGTTGCGGATTAAATTTTCCCATTATTTTTAAATCAATGACAGAACAAGTGATAAGTAATGAAACAACAAATTCAACACAACAATTCAAGCCCAGACTTGGCTTACTTGATGCAACTATGATTGTTGCCGGAAGTATGGTTGGTTCCGGAATTTTTATTGTGAGTTCATACATGGTACAGGATGTAGGAAGCGCAGGCTGGTTAATTTTTTCATGGGTGTTAACAGCATTAATGACGGTTGCTGCTGCACTAAGCTTTGTTGAGTTAAGCGCATTATTTCCCAAAGCCGGTGGCACGTATGTTTACCTGAAAGAAGCATACAATCCATTGATAGGTTTTTTATATGGCTGGAGTTTTTTTACCGTTATTCAAACAGGAATGATAGCTGCTGTTGGCGTTTCTTTCAGCAAGTTTGCTGCGTTTATATTTCCATCATTAAGCGAAAGCAATATCATCTTTCATTCACCCTTAATAAATATTTCTGCTGCGCAGATTTTTGGAATCATTCAAATTATTTTTTTAAGCTTCATTAATACACGCGGTATTGTTACCGGCAAGATTGTGCAGGATGTTCTTACGATTATAAAATTGCTGATGTTGTTTGGATTGATTGTATTTGGTTTTGCAATTGCTTTTAATAAAGATGTATGGCATGCAAACTGGCAACATCCGTTTGAAATGTTCAGGCATTCATCGCGCTTGCCAGGTTATGACGGGACAAAAAATTTCTGGACACATGTAACAGGTTTTGCTGTATTTGGTGCTGTTGCGGCAGCGATGGTCGGCGCCATTCTTACCAGCGATTCATGGTATAATATTACATTCATCGCAGGTGAAGTGAAGAACCCAAAACGCAATGTAGGATTAAGTTTGTTCCTCGGCACACTCATTGTTACAACATTATATTGTTTATGTAATGTAATGTACCTCGCTGTATTACCATTGGGTCATTCACCTTCAGATACAAGAAGTATTGGGTTTGCTGCAGAGAACCGCGTTGGTGTTGCGGCGGCGCTGCAAATCTTTAGTGCTAAGTCTGCATTGGTAATTGCATTTTTGATCATGCTTTCAAATTTTGGTTGTAATAACGGTTTGATATTATCCGGCGCAAGAGTGTATTACGCCATGGCTAAAGATGGCCTGTTTTTTAAGAATACAGGTACTTTAAACAAAGCATCTGTGCCCGCAAATGGAATCTGGTTGCAATGTTTTGTTGCAAGCTTGCTTTGCTTAAGCGGTAAATATGGTGACCTGCTTGATTACATTTCTTTTGTGGTTATGTTGTTTTATGTAATAACAATTGGCGGTGTAATTATTTTAAGAAAAAAACGGCCTGAATTAGAACGGCCTTATAAAGCGTTTGGATATCCTTTGGTACCAATCGTTTATATGATTCTGGCCTCAGCATTTTGTATTTCCTTAATTATTTACCGGCCTGACTTTACAATACGAGGACTGCTGATTGTATTGGCAGGAATTCCGGTTTATTATTTTGCCCTCTCATCAAAAAACAAAAAATTAAACACAGTAGTGTAACAAGCTTTTATAAAGTTTAATAATAGTTGTTACAATTATTAAGTGTGGCATCTATTTAGTTAAGCTTATGTATAATCATGTATGATTAATAATGATTACTTTTTTTAGGGCTATTTTACCCGAGGTTCTTCGCAGACATACTATTTCAAAACCCGAAATAAACGGATATGTATATGCAGAAAAACTGCAAGGCTGCACGTCATCTTATTTATTTCCTTCAACTCCTGATAAAAATCTGCAGGTATCAGTTATAGTTCCTGTTAAAGATGAGGAACTCTATCTAATTTATACATTAAATGCTTTAAGAAACCAGGTTGATGATGCCGGCAAACCTTTTCCTTTTAATTTATATGAAGTACTGTTGCTAATAAATAACAGTACGGATGCATCTTTTCAGATAGCAAAAGCTTATCAGCAAAAGCATCCATTTTTTCAACTGCATATTGCTGATATTACTTTACAAAAAAAAGCCGCACATATTGGAACAGTAAGAAGATTACTGATGGATGAATCTTACAGAAGGCTTCAACTTAATAATCCTAATGGCATTATTGCATCAACAGATGGAGATACTGAAGTTGATACAAAGTGGCTTTGCAATACAATTAAAGAAATAAACAAAGGCAATGATGTTGTTGGGGGAAGAATTATTTCAAAACCGATTACTAAAAATGTGCGCCGTTATTACCTGCAGGATGTTACTTATCGCTACCTGGCAAAAAAGTTAGAAACAAAAATAAATCCATGTACACATGACCCTTGGCCAAGCCATTTTCAATGCTATGGTGCCAGCATGGCTGTACAATGTTCGGTTTACAAAAAAGCTGGCGGTTTGCCCGCTATTCCTTTTTTAGAAGATGCAGCATTTTGCAGTGCATCGTATAGAATAGATGCAAAAATCAGATGTTCGCCGGATGTGAAAGTTTATACTTCATCAAGGCGCAGTAATCGTGTACATGTTGGTTTTGCGGCTCATTTAAAATATCTGGAAAACATGCGGAAAGAAGATGAGCAACAATACGTGGAAGCACCTGAAATTTTAAAAATAAAGTTTATAAACAAGCAACGTTTAAAAAATTACTGGGATAGCAGGGATGTACATGTAATTGATAAAACTGCTCTAAGTATTATTGCCAAACCTTTATGCATACCTGCACGCTGGTTATTTAAGCGGTTTAACAAAGCTTCATTTTTTGGTGAGCTATGGGAAGAAACAGAAAGTCGAACGTATAAGTCACGCAAATGGCGGAAGATGAATCAACACATCTTGATTACTGATGCAATACAGCAGCTAAGAGGATACTTTAGTAATTGATTTTAGTATAAACATCAAGCCGGTATTTTTCTTTTCTTAAATCATTGATGTGCGTCAAAGCGGCATTTGGTTCAGCGAAAAAATCATGTACTTCATCACCTGTTAAAGGATAATCATGAACGAATGGCAACCAATGTACTAAAATCAAATTGCCATTTTGTTCCAGGCAGTTAATAATTTTTTCTTTCGTGATTTTTAAATCTTTCATTGACAGATAATAGCCTACTTCACTCATTACTATTAAACTAAATTTGCCTATTGGGTATTCATCAGGAATAGCCATTTTTTCAAACTTAACATGCTGCGAATCTTTTAACCGTTCCCTTGCTTTTTGTATAGCCGCATCGTTAACATCAATTGATAACAACGAGGCACAACACCGACTCAACATTTTGGTAAGCACGCCAATTGAGCAACCGATTTCCAAAGCATTTTTGTAATGTTGTTTTGGTAATGACATAAGTGTTGTTTCATACTTCTCTTTTTCATAATCGCTGTTTTCGTAATTCCATGGGTCTTCGCTGTTGTTGTACACAGATTCAAAGTATGATTCTGGCAGGGTATCTTTCATAAGTTTCATTATTAATGTTTTTAAATAAATCCGTTGCTGTCATTCCAAATATTTTCTATGCCTGCCTCTTGTTCAATAACAAATTTTCCAATATCAGCAAACGCTGCATCTGAAGCAGGCTGGCGTAAATAAAAATAAAGATCTCTTACCAGCTGCTCTGTTTTGTACGGATGATTTAAACCACGGGCACCTGCAGATTTTATACTCAATTCTATTACAACCGTACAGATTTTTTCAATTGCAGTGCGCGTCATGTTTGTGTAGGCCATTAATTTTTTTATGTACTCATCATCATCATACCATCTATCATAATATGCAGCAGCCTGCCGCAGCCAATTGTTACCAGCTTCAATTTGAGTTGTCATCTCTGCTACACGGGCAATATGAAAAGTATCGTTTATACGGTTTTGATTTTTTAAGTAGCAGATCGTCTCATTATATAAAGCTTCTGCACCGCCTAATTGTACAGCCGCAAAACGTATTGAGCCGCTTGTGAAATATGGTTGTTTCAGGTAATCACCCTCATTTCCAAAAAGGTTATCTGTACTATCACTATAGTTATCAAAATTTATTGTAAAACTGTCTGAACTCTGCATTCCCAGTGGTTTCCACGCAGACTTGTTAATCTGGGTTTCTGGTATTGCCGCTGTATTTACTATACACATTTGGTAGCCTTTTACCGTATCTGAGTTAATGTTACCGGTTACTAATGCGCGTGTAACATAACCCGTGCCCGAACAAAATGTTTTATTACCATTCAGCGTAAAAATATTGTTTGAACAATTTATTTGCAAGCCATTATCTGGCTGGGCATTCCAGACACCGAATAAATTTCCTTCGCCTGCATCATTAAACCATCTTTCCTTTTGTTCCTGCGTTGCAAAAAGATGAATAAGATATAATGCATTAATATGTCCTTCATAAATTCTGCCCATTGAAAGGTCAGCGCCGCCAACTGCTTTTAGTAACTGCAATAATTTCTGTGATTTTTTTTTGTTGAAATCAAGCACCCCACCAGGTAAAACAACTGAAAGCAAACCTGCATTTCTAATGTGATTAATTGTTTCATCTGAAGTGCCCAGTTGCTGTGTTTTCTCTAACGCTTCCTGTATGGTCATGCAATGTTTTATAAATAAATGTGTGTTTGCAAATATGCACTCTGCACATTTCAATTATATAACTTTTTTTTAGGGATGAAGTTTAGCTGTTAGTTAAACATTATCTGCCTGGCATATGTAAGTTAAACCATTCAATCGTTCTTACACTTACATCAATCATGTTATCAAAGTTTTCAAACTCATGCCCTTCATCAGGATAAACATATAATTGAGTTGGAACATCTAATTCTTTTAATGCATGCCAGAATTCAAAAGATTGTGGTGGCGGAGATTCTCCGTCACGTTCACCAACTAAAACCAGTGTCGGTGTTTTTGCTTGTCTGATATATGTGATAGCTGAAACCTTTTCATACGCCTCCGGATCATTATATGGCGATGCATTAAAGTACGAGTTCATCCACTTATCTATTGCATTTTGTCCATAGTAACTTTTCCAGTCGCATGCACCGGCGCCTGCAACAGCCGCTTTAAAACGGTTTGTTTGAGTTACTGAAATCATTGCCATGGAGCCACCATAACTCCATCCTAAAATTCCAATGCGATTACTATCAATTGAATATTTATTTATAGCAGCGTCAATACCACTTAATATATCACGCAAATCGCCAAAGCCCCAATTTTTGCGATCCGCTAAGGTAAAATTCTCACCTTGTCCATAGCTGCCTCTTGCATTGGGAAACAAAACAAAATAACCTAACTGAGTATAAACAGTTGTATTAAAATCAGGCGCAGCCCATGTTGGCGTTGCAATCCATGCCGGGCCACCATGCACACAAACAAGCATGGAATATTTTTTTGTTGAATCATAATTTGCAGGAAATAACAACCAACCCTGTACATGTTTGTAATCATTCGTCCATGTAACATTTTCAAACCTTAATAATGGTTTTTGAATGCTATCATTTAAATGTGTAACCTGTGCCTGTTTCTTAAAATCTCCATACCAAACTTCAGGTAATTTGTTCCAAGAACTTCTTATTAATGCAAAAGTTGTTTCTGCTTTATTGTTTGTAACAGATAAACTTGTTTCTTCATTACCGGCTCGTATTGATTCATCTGCATACCATAAAGTTTGTGTAAGTAATGTGTTTGTATTTAATGATGATATGGCAACAGAGCCACCCACAAATTCGCTAAATAAAATATTTCCATCCGGTTGCCATGTAAACCAAGAAGGCGTTGAATTACGATTTGGTGTCAGATTTTTAGGCAAGCTGTTTTTGATTGTATCAATAATATAAATTTCGCCTCCTGTTCCACCCTGGTCACTCATTAAACCTTCAATAAATGCAATGTGTTTACCATCCGGTGACCAACATGGAACCGCAATTTGAAATTGTGGTTTATATATGCAAACAGTATCTGAATTTAATAAATTTTGTTTATACAATTTTGCGATATACCAATTGTCATCACCCGGTGGCGGCGCAGCAGTATAACAAAAAAATTTACTATCAGGCGACCAGTTATATTCAAAAATATATAGCGGCAAAGGCGTTATAATTTTTGTTTGATAACCTGATAAATCAACAACCGCAATACGTTGTACATTTTTGTTTATGGAAGAATCAATCAAACCAACATTCCTGTTCAAAGCAGCCATAGGGTTTGGATTACGGCTTGCTTTTTCAACGTACAAAACACTTAAAAACTTTTCGTCCGGTGACCATTGTAAATGAGAAATATACCCATCAAAATCTGTAATTGGTTGTTGTGAAATTAATTTTCCCGTAAAGGCATCTGCGATAAATATCTGAGGCTGACCTTTTGTTTTTGTATCTGATAAAAAAGCAATTTTCTTTCCATCCGGCGAGAATTGAGGTTCGCTTTCATTACAAAATTTATTTAAAGAATCATTAGCCGTAATGTGAATTAGGGAATCATTTTTCTTTACTAATTTTAAATAAATTGATTGCCCATTATCATGATCTGCACACCAGGCAATTACTGTTGCGCTTTTATTTATGGTACATTGATAAATGTATTTTACGCTTGCCTGTGTTTCAAAAAATTTCTTAACCAGTGCATGAGTAACAAAGCTGTTTTTTTCAGAATTGTTTTGCCAAGGCTGTGATTTAGCTAAAAAAAAATTAGAGCTAAATACTATAAATACTGCACAATATTTTTTTGAAAAAAAGTTCATTACGTATGATAAAGACAAATTAATATTTCAGCAATTATACTATAACTTAATCAACCGGTTTAAATGAGAAGTTCATTTCTACAAATGAGTATCCTGGAGGAGGTGTAAGTGCTAACTTAAAGCGTTGGTTAATCCTATTTAACGAAGTTGGTGATCTAACCGCAGGTCAATACATTTAGCTGTAGGGGGAGGGATCGAACCTCCACGGAGAAGTTAGCACAAACACAAAGACTGGTGGTCAACCCCGGTCGGCCTAACTGGTGTTACGTCGGCTCTATGTTCAGTTTATCCTTTGATCTCCACCCCCGAGACGAGAGGGCATGTCTGCCAAAATTTCATCACCCCACAGTATAAAGAACTTTAATTACCGGTGCAATATTATAAGATATTTCAGTTTGATAGAAATTATTCAAGTTAATTTTTGTAATTATAGATATTATCTAATTATTATTAGCTTTATTAAATTTTATCTAATTAAGTATTAAATATGAATAAAGAATTAAATATTGACAAACTGGATTTGCAGATTATTCAAGCCATGATGCTTAACGCTAACATTTCTTATGCTGACCTGGGCAAGAAATTATTCGTTTCGGGCGGCACCATTCATGTCCGCATAAAAAAATTGCAACAGCTAAATGTAATTAAAGGTACCAAGCTGTATGTTGATCACAAACTGCTTGGATATGATGTAATTGCATTTATCGGTATCTACCTTGAAAAAAGTTCTTTGTATGATTCAGTTGCAAAAGAATTAAAGAAAATTCCGCAGATAGTACGCCTTAATTATACAACGGGTAATTACAGCATGTTTGCAGAAGTGGTTTGTAAAGATATTGCCGAGCTAAAACTTTTTTTACATGATGAACTGCAAAAAATAAAAGGTATTGAACGTACCGATACCATCATCTCGCTGGAAGAAAGTTTTGTAAGAGATGTGCAGATGACAGAATTAAAAAGATAATTATTAGCATTATCGCTTGCTTGCAATAAGTAGATTCAAATCAGTAAACTTTAAATCAAAACGCTGGCTTATATAAAAATTGGTAAGATGACCCTTATATAAATACACCCCATGCCGCAGATTAAAATTATGCCATGCCATTTCTTCAAGGCCACCTTCTTCACCCGCAGATAACAATAAAGGCATAAGCACATTACTTATTGCGTGGCTGGCTGTACGTGCAAAACCACTTGGTATATTCGGTACACAATAATGTGTTACACCATATTTTACAAATGTTGGATGTTCATGCGTGGTTATTTCACTTGTTTCAAAACAACCACCACGATCAATACTTACATCAATTATTACACTGCCCCGCCGCATTGCCTGCACCATTTCTTCAGTTGCAACAATCGGCGTGCGACCTCCTTCATTGGTTAATGCGCCAACAGCAACTTCGCATGTTTTTAATTGCTTGGCAAGAATGCGCGGCTCCATTACACTCGTCCATACACGCACACCAAGATTATTCTGCAATCGCTTTAAGCGGTAAACATTATTATCAAACACCTTTACAGATGCACCCATTGCCAAAGCCGTACGGGTTGCAAATTCACCAACCACACCTGCGCCAATTATTATAACTTTTGTTGGTGGAATACCGCTAATGCCACCCAGCAGCACACCTCTGCCGCCACTTGCTGTACTTAAATACTGGCCTGCAATAAGCATTACCGCACTGCCCGCAATTTCACTCATGCTGCGTACAATAGGAAATGTACCACTGTCATCTTTAATTATTTCAAAGCCCAGCGCCGTAACCCTTTTCGCCATCATTTTTTCTACTAGGCCTTTCTTAAGCATGGAAATATTTATCGGCGAAACAATAGTTTGGTTTAGTTGCATGAAGGGTGCATCTTCATCCATAACCGGTGCACTTTTTATAAGCACCGGTGCTTTATATACTTCTGTTTTATTCTCAACAATATGCGCACCTGCTTCACTAAAATCATTATCAGAATACTTGCTGCCTTCCCCGGCTTTGGTTTCCATTATCACTTCATGCCCATTGTTTACCAGCACACTTACTGCTTCCGGAATAAGTGAAACACGATTTTCCTGCAACACTGTTTCTTTTGGAATACCAATAGTTAACCTTGCACTGGATGGTTTTATATCAAGCGTTTCTTCCTGGGTTTCAAAACTAAATCCTGTGCTTATAAGTGGTTTGCCAGAGGCCATATTTTAATGATTATAGATTATAAAATTACGTATATATTAAGGTGTTTGGAAATTAACTTTTAATCTTCTTTCGGTACTGTTTATAATTTCAATACTTAAGTACATGGTATTTTGAGGTAAAAGATGAGGCGCTTTTTCAGCCCATTCAATTAAGCATAAATTATCGCTTTCTATGCAATCTTCGCAACCTGTGTTTGTAACTTCCACCTCATTTTTTAAACGATACCAATCCATGTGATACACGATTCCTGCAACCGGGCTTTTGTATTCATTTATGATTGCAAATGTTGGGCTGCTAACAGAATCTCTTACTTCAATTACCTCGCAAAGCGCATGTATTAATGTTGTTTTGCCAGCGCCCATTGGTGCATTAAAAGCCCAGGTTTTTGATTGATTATATTGCAGCCAAAGCTGCGCTGCAATGTTTTTTATTTGAGAAAGATGAAAATCAATTATCATCGATAACCAAATTATTGCAGTTTATTATTTAGTTTATGACGCAATGCATCACGCAATGTTTTCTTTTCAAAATTTTTTTGTAAGGCATCTGTAAGATTTACACCGGTTTGATTAGCGAGGCAAAGCAATACCCATAAAACATCAGCAAACTCATCACTTAAACTCTTATCTTTTTCTGCTTCTTTAAATGATTGTTCGCCATAAACACGCACCATAATTTTTGAAAGCTCACCCACTTCTTCCATTAAAATACCAAGATTAGTAAGCTCATTAAAATAACGTACACCAATGGTTTTTATCCATTCGTCAACCTGTTGCTGCGCATTTTCTAAAGTCATTTTATTTATGATTCCTTATGTGGAATTTCTAACGTAAATGTGCTGCCTTTGCCTAAAACACTTTCCACTTTTATTCTGCCTTTGTGTTCATCAATTACTGACTTCACATAACTCATTCCTAATCCAAAGCCTTTTACATTATGCAAGTTGCCAGTATGTGCACGGTAAAATTTTTCAAAGATGCGCTTAACGGTTTCTTTGCTCATGCCAATGCCATTATCCTGGATCTGTAATACAGTAAATTTTGATGTTGAATGCGTAATAAATTTTAAGACAAGATTATCTTTTGAATATTTTATAGCGTTATCTATAAGGTTAGATATTACATTGGTAAAATGAACTTCGTCCGCTTCAATTAAATCGTTTGATGCATTTAAAAGATATTCTACCTGTCCTTTTTTTTCCTGCAGTTGTAATTGAAAATTATTTAAAACATTCTGTAATAGTGCATGTAAATGTATCGGCTCAAAATGCAACCTGAATTCCTGCTTTTCCATTAAAGCTGCCTGCAGAATTGTTTCAACATGCTTATTCATTCTGCGGTTTTCTTCTTTAATAATATTATTAAAATATTGCCACTTTGTTCTGTCTGTATAAACCTTTTCATTTTTTAATGCATCAACAGCTAAAGAAATTGTTGCGATTGGTGTTTTAAATTCATGCGTCATATTATTAATAAAATCGCTTTTAATTTCACTCATCTTTTTTTGGTTAAGCAGGGTTTTAACTGTTATAAAAAATGCAGCAATTATTATAATTGAAAATAAAGCTGAAAAAATAATCATCCAGGATAATGATTGCCATACCTGGATTTTAAAATCCGGGATTATAATAAATAAATGCTCATAAGCCATTAAGGTTTGAATATCTGTTGCATTTTCAGAAATGATTGGAATAATTATTTTACGAAAATGAAGTGTATCGAAAGACTCCTGCTGAAAATGCTCACTCTGCATTTCAAATTCAAAATTGTCGGCATTGGAAGTAACAGCAAACTCAAACCGGATATTTGTCAGCCCTACTTTATTTAAAGCTTTTTCAAATTTATCATATATTTCAGATGTTGTAAACCTGTCTGAAACCATTATGGGCCTTATAATATTGAAGGAAAGATTGTTGGGAAAAGTTTCAAGCCCTTGTCTCTTGTTTAAGTTGAAAAAACTGGATGATGTTTGTTTACTTATTTCTGATGCAACGTCAACCCCGGCTTTCTCTGCGCGGTCAAGAAATCTTTCCTGCTGTATTACCAGCTGATTTTTAAACCAGTTAACCTGTATAACAATTATACCGATAAGCGATAAAGAAATAAGAACAATAATTAACGGGAAAACTTTCTTCATTTAAACAAAGATATTTTCTATGTATCAAATGAAAAACTAAGCGAAATCTTTGTAAGCAATTTAACTGCTTTTTCGGCACATGGATATTATTAATTTTATGCTTTTCGTATTTTACATCATGGAAAAGATAGACGCAGGCACTTTACTAATTGCTGATCCCTTTTTAAAAGATCCAAATTTTGCACGCTCAGTAATTTTTTTATGTGACTATAAAGAAGGCGCTTTTGGGTTTGTAACTAATCGTAAGTCTAAATATGTAGCAGGGAAGATTATAACAGAACTCGAAAATTGTGATCACCCGGTTTTTTATGGTGGCCCTGTACAGCAAAATACGGTTCATTTTATTCATTGCTGCCCGGGGTTAATTACTGGTGGTGAAAAAATTACTGAAGAAATTTATTGGGGAGGCGAGTACGATGAAATGATTGCACTTCTTAAACGCAATACGTTAACAACACAACAGATACGTTTATTTTTAGGTTACAGCGGCTGGAGTAAAGAACAATTAGAAAATGAGATTAAAGAAAAAACCTGGCTATCAACATATAGTTCGCAAAACCTAGTTTTTAACCAGGATATAAAGAAGATTTGGCCTGAAGCAATAAAACAATTAGATAGTAAATACCAACAAATAATAAACTATCCCTTAGACCCTCAAATGAATTGAAAATAAAAAAAAAGCCGTTCATTGTGAACAGCTTATTGTTTAAAAGATTTGATTACTTCTGTGCAAGAAATTCCTTGACTTTATCCTTATGTACAATAGCTTCTTTAAAAGTATATGCACCGGTTTTTGGACTACGGACAGAACGTATAACCTTACTCCAGTTCTTTGCGTCAGAAGCGGCTTTCTGATCTTTTGTTTTAATAGCTGTTTTAGCTGCTTTTGCCATGATTATTTGATTTCTTTATGAACAGTAACTTTTTTTAAAATCGGGTTATATTTTTTTAATTCCAAACGTTCAGGAGAATTCTTTTTATTTTTTTCTGAAATATAACGGCTCATACCCGGTAAACCACTTGTTTTTTGCTCTGTACATTCCAGGATAACCTGAACCCTGCTTCCTTTCTTTGCCATTGTAAGCTATTTAATATTTTTAAATTTTTGTACCTTTCAACCTAAGCTCTTTAATAACCGTTGCCAAACCACGCTTATTAATAGTACGAATTGCATCTGTAGAAACTTTCAGCGTAACCCACTTATCTTCTTCAGCATAATAAAAACGCTTGGTTTGAAGATTAGGTAAAAACCTGCGGTTCGTTTTTATGTTTGAATGAGAAACATAATGACCTTTAATTGGTTTTTTTCCTGTAACATCACAAACTCTTGCCATAAAACTTTTTTAGGATGGCAAAAATAAGCGTTTAAGGTGAATAAATTGCAACTATGCTGTTCTTTTGTAAAATTGACTCCGATTACTTAACCGTATCCTGATATGTGGTAACAGCATAATGTTTCAATACGTGAATTTTTATTTCGCTGTCTTCATAGGAAACCATTTTTGATTCCCTGAACTGCTTATGCTCATCGAAAAATCCTACAATACAAGATGGTCGTTTATCTCCCTTTTTTATTTCAATCAGAGGGTTGATGCCGAAGTTTGGAATTCTTAAAGTGTCTTCAGCGTCAAGCTGCTTATAATTTATTTTGATGAGATATTTAAATGTTTGTTTTGTCTCGTATAAATTAACTTTGAAAGTATCATTTGTTTCAAAACTTTTCATCACTTCACTATACATTTTAATAGGTAAAAAATTCACAGATGCTCTTGTTTCCGTAATATTTTTATACTTTAATTCAACAGAATCTTTCCCATCATTTTCATTGTTTGTATTACAGCCTGCAATAAAAATAAAAATCAACAGGCAATATGATAATCTCATCGTATTTTCTTTATAAAGCAATCCATAAACCTAATAACTGGCAACCGATTCCTATTATTAATCCGCTATAGATTTCTGTATTTGAATGTTGATTCAATAGCAACCTTGCTGTGCAAATAGTGCCGGCTAAAAATGTGGCAATAATAATATCAGCACCTAGCAAAGTTTGATAGGCAAAACAAGTTAATATAATAAATGAAACAAAGGTTCCTGCACCAATTGCATGCATACTTATTTTGATAAAGTTATTAATGATAAGGCCGAAAATGGTTGTAAGAAAGATACCAAAATAAAAAAACTTTAGCACTGCTGGTTGATCTGAAAATGAACGGCTTAAATACCACATCCACCAATAAAATATCATGGTAATGATATACGGAATGATACGATCTTTTTGTGTGCGCAGGTAAATAGTTTCAATAAATTTTAGCTTGTATAAAAGAAATACCGCAAAAGCCGGAAAAAAAGATGCATTCAGAAAAACACTTATTTCTTTCAACAATAAACCTTGTCGGGTAATATCTTCAAAATCTACCGGGAATCTTTTTACAATCCATATAAAAATGTATGTTGGAATAAACAGCGGATGCAAAACATAAGAAACAACTTTTGCAATAAAGCGTAAAATTTTGGATTCATCCCGGTAAGTTGCAATCAGTGCTTCTGCCATATTACATTATAATTCTTTACGCAAACGAGCCACAGGAATATTCAATTGCTCACGGTATTTAGCCACCGTTCTTCTTGCAATATTATATCCCTTTTCCTGTAGCAATTCTGTTAAGCGTTCATCACTAAGAGGCTTCTTTTTATTTTCAGCTTCAACCAAATCACTGAGAATTTTTTTCACTTCACGTGTACTTACTTCTTCACCGCTGTCTGTGCTTAAAGATTCACTAAAGAAAAATTTCAAGCGGTAGGTACCAAATTCTGTTTGCACAAATTTACTGTTGGCAACACGGCTTACAGTTGATATATCAAGCCCTGTAATCTCTGCAATATCTTTCAATATCATCGGCCTTAAGGTGGTTTCATCGCCGGTAAGAAAAAAATCTTTCTGATAATGCATGATGGCGCCCATAGTGCTAAGCAACGTATTCTGGCGCTGCTTAATCATATCAATAAACCATTTTGCCGAATCAATTTTTTGTTTGATAAAAAGTACGGCTTCTTTCTGGCGTTTATCTTTTTTTGCACCACGGTCATATTCTTTCAGCATGTCGCGATAGCCTTCACTTATGCGTAAGTCAGGTGCATTTTTCGAGTTAAGTGTAAGCTCTAATTTTCCGGCATTATTTAAAATAAAAAAATCAGGTATAATATAACTTTCGGCCTTATTTATTTCACCCACGTTACCACCCGGTCTCGGGTTTAATTTAAGTATCAGGGTAATTACTTCCTTCAATTCTTCGTCACTTATGTTAAGACCGCGTTGAATTTTTTCATAATGCTTTTTAGTAAACTCATCAAAATATTTTTCAACCACTTTAACGGCAAGGGTTACTTCCCTCCCATCCTTTTGCTGACGAATTAACTGGAGCATTAAGCATTCCTGCAGGTCTCTAGCAGCAACACCAGGCGGGTCAAAATGCTGTATGCGCTTAATAAGTTCTTCAATTTCTTCTGGTGTGGAATCTATATTTTGACGAAAGGCAAGGTCATCAACCACAGAACTTAACTCACGGCGTAAATAACCATCATCATCAATGCTGCCAACGATCTGCTCGGCAATTTTAAATCGCCTTTCATCAAGCGATAACATGCCAAGCTGGTCAATCAGCATATCATGTAAAGATGTTTCCACACGCAGCGGAATGGTTTTCTGCTCTTCGTTATCACCATAATTATCATCACGCAGCTTATAATCAGCAACTTCATCATCCCCATCATTTACATAATCTGAGATATCAATGTTATCATATTCATCTTCACTGCCGTCATATTCATCTTCGTTGCTGTCGCTCAATTCTTCCTGGTGGTTTTCGTCATAATCTTCTTTACCCTCTTCCGTAACTTCCAGTGCAGGGTTCTCTTCCAGTTCTTCTTTAATCCGTTCATCAAGATTTGCCGTAGGTATTTGCAGCAATTTCATTAACTGTATCTGCTGCGGAGATAAACGTTGTAATAATTTTTGTTGTAATGATTGACTTAATGCCATGCTTTAATCTTAATCAAATGTTAGCAACGCAAAATAATCACATTACGTACATTTACACGCAAATATGCTGTTGAAAAAGAAAACAATTTTTGCATGCACTGTTAAATTGCTGTTGTGTGTTACAACAACACATGCACAAACAGTTCATGATACTCCAAGGCATGATACAACACACTTGCCTGTTACAATGATGAGCAAATATTATCCTGCGCCTGTTTATAATAATACTGTTTCCGGCAATTTTTATTCGAAGCAATTACCTTTCTTCTGCGGCAAAGAATTACAGGTACAAAAAGCAGTTGGCTTTCCAATAAAGTTTCGTTTAGGCTCTGTTGAATATTGTGACAAGCTTGAAGGGAAGAACAAGTAATAACTTATTTAGAGTTATAATCAATCAGGATTATTAAGTTCAAATAAAAAAAGGTTTGAAGCGAATTATATCACTTCAAACCTTCTCTTTTATAAATTATTTTTTAGCGCAACGTTATCGGGAAACTTATTCCTGCAATTGTAACAGTTGCTATGTTATTGCAATCACCGTTACCAAAATCAACGGTACGTGTTAACTTTCCATCGGGCATAAATTCAATTGTGCCTGCTTCAATCCATCTGCAACTTAAAGAAACTACTAAAGGTTTTGTAATTGTTGATGTGAAAGATGTGCCATTGAAATTAGTGCCACTTGCACTACCAGTAATTTTATAAATATCATCAGACCATTCATGCAATCCCCATGTATCATAACCGGCAACCCATTCTCTTGTACGGGTTGAAGTATAGGTAAGCGTTTTACCTGTTAAAGAATCAGTAATAACGGTGCTTATATTAATTGAAAAACTAAGAAAGCCAGCGGAATCATGACCATTGTTCGTTACAGTCTGGTTGCCTTCAACATGATTACCGTTCACGTAATATCCATCAAAAGAAATAGTATGTGTACTTCCGGAATCTCTGTAATGACCTGTATAACTTACCAGTATTTTCCCACGGCGATACTTGCCATCAAAACAAAAGCAATCTGCTGTACCGAAATCAATAGTGAGCTTATGTGGAACAGAAACTGTATCACGTATTATATTAACACAATGACCAAGATGTATCCCTGAACTTGAATCAAGCGGGCTTCCCGCAACGCCGTTATCTTCTGATTGTGTACTTACCGCTGTAACATCATCGCTGGTATTTTCTGCAAAAGAATTATCTACGGAAGTAGTGGTTTCTGTGTCAGTATTGTTGCCGGGACTGTTATCCTTATTACATCCATAGAATAAAATAAACATCACACACACCGGCAGCAGGAAAGATTTGACTAATTTTTTCATTTTGATTTTTATATTTCAGCATAGACAATGGTTTAATTTAAAAGTTTAATAAAGTTGAAAATTCATTTAAACCTTTTGGTTGTTATGGATTTGATTGCTAATCTTTTTTAACTGCTGATGAATCTGTTTTTGGCGGAGGTGTAAAATATATATCCTGCTGTTTACCAAAAATTTTATCGAAATCTTTTGTATAAGATATACTAACGCCCTGTTTACTTACACGACCGATATTTTCATTTGCAACAGCACCTAAGCTGGCGCGGTTAAATATAATAGCTCTCAGTTTTTTATCTCTTGAAAGAATGATTTGCACTGAAATATCAGGCAGCCATTGAAAGCTGTTGCTGGTTGCAGCAGCACCGCTTACATTAAAGTCAAGATCGCCGCCAAAAGTTACAATTACGTTATTATTTAATAAGCTTTTATTTACTTTCAGATTAACTGATTGCCGGTCTAACGTACCGCCTGATGTGCCACCTATCAGGCTTGAGCTGCTATATGTTTTAGCACCAATATCAAATTGCAGGCTCTTATCACCGGTTAGCTTATACAAAAAATTTGAAACAGCACTGTTTAATACAGCAGCTACTTTTTGGGATATTGTATTATATGCAGTTGATTGTACCAGTGTGGCATTTCCCGCAATTTCTCCATACGGTGAAAAAGTGCCAAATACAATCAGCCAGGTAACCTGTTTAAGCATTTCGTTTTCATCACTTGAAATTTTTGCCAGCAACTGGTTAAAGTAGTCGTCATTCTTAATAGCACTGCCTTGCGGAAAATCAATCTTGAAGTTAATATCAGGCTTACTTAATTTACCGGTGAGATCCGCAATAACATACACATCTCCGCGATAGCCTTGTGTTGCTGGACTAAGCGTTGTAAAAGAAGCGGAATTTAATAAGTCACCTAAAGCCACATTCTTTGCAGTATAACGTGCTGTTATATTAATATTAGCATCAAACGGATTGCCGTTCCATTCAATATAGCTATTCTGATCGGACAATAATTCAAACGGCTTTTTTACAAGTGATTGAAAATTAAAATTATAATTTCCCTGTTCAATATTGTAACGCCCATTCATTGTCACATCACCTTGTGCAGGAATTTTTATTTGCAACCTTCCATTGCCGGTGGCTTCAATTATATCACCTGTTAATTCATCGAGTATCACAGAAATTACAGCTTTATTAGTTGCAGTAAGATCAAGATTTACACTAAGATTTGTTGAAGATGCAGCAACCGGTTGCAGTTGTGAACCATATTGTTTAAAGATAATATAATCTGCGTCAGTATTTTGCCGACTGTTATCAGTAGGAATATAGATATGCGAAACATCAACCGCTTCTCCGGTTATGTTCATCTGAAGGTTTTCTTCTGTTCCTGTAAGATTTAATGTTGCCTTACCAATAACATTACCGTAAAAATGATCGTTGTCTTTTGCTTTCGTATCAAACAGCAATAATCTATCTGTTGACATATTAATATCGTAACGGTTGTTTTTAAAAGCCGTTTCATACAATATGCCTTTTACATTTCCCGTATTGCCAAACTTATCTTTTATGTCAAAGCTTCCTAAATTTATTTCATCTTCAGTTAAAACAAAATCAGCCGAAGGAATTGTGTACCGCACCTTTGTAAATTTTACAATAAGTGCGCCACTGTCAAGATGTGCGTGACCGGTTAGATGCAAGTTTTTTAGATCCCCATGCATAACAAGCTCACCTGTTGCCAGGCCGGTAATATTATCAAACAGGGTTCCGAGAAAAGTATTTAATATACCAATCTTCGAATGATCAAGTTTTATAGTTGTTTGTAAAGGATTATTGAGTGAATCTTTCAGGTCATATAAACCGTCTGCATTCATAACAAAGTTCAGGTCATTGGCTTTTACATTGTATAATATTTTACCATCAGCTTTATTATATTTTGCGCCCACATCAACAATACCAATAGAATCATTATCAAGCCTGAACTGCTGAATATGCAGCTGCGCATCAGCGTTAAATTGTGAGTAAATATCATGCAGGTAAATATCTCCGCCAGCAATACCTTCCATTACAGGCCGTGCTACTACAAGCGGAAGAATATCACCAAGATCAACATCTTTCAGCCGCACTGCAAGTGTATTAGGCATACCGTTGTTATCATTCACACTTTCAATAGCAATTTCCTGGAAGCCTTGTGTAAACTTCATATTTTTTGCTGAAGCATTATGCTTGCTTATTACTACCTCACCCTGGTTTTGAAGATTCCATTTTTTATCATTTAAAACAAAGCTCGAAGGGTGAAAATTTATCTTTAATCCTTCTGGCATTGTTTGCAAATCAGCATCCAACTCTGCATTGTTTAAAGTTTTATTTGCACTGGTTGATATCTGCACATGCGAAAGATCATTTGCTGAACGCACTGATATTTTTGTGTTTGGAAAATACATACTGTCGCCCAGATAAATTCTTCCAATGTCACCGTTTAATAAAAGGCTGTCTTCATTACCAATGCCCGTAAACTTTGCATCCTGCAAAGAATATCTTTTATATTTTGCTGAAGGAATGTTGATATCAAGATTGAATTTGTTGCCACCAAGCGTGCTTATTTTTCCTGAAAGAATTGCATTATCAAACCCGGACAAATTTGAATCAATCAACTTTGCATAGTAATCAAAATTGCCAGTATTAATACTTACTACAAAGTTCTGATTGCTCAAAGCCATTTTTGACGGATTGATATATGAAGGATAATAATGATTTAAAAATGCCTGGAAGCTTTGCGGCAACTCAAGAATTTTATACTGACCTTCCACCGCTACAACAAACTCGTTGCTTTCAAGTATTAATTTTTTATGATTGGCAGAATCAATTGATGTGCTTAAAGTAAGTGAATCAAAATCAAGCCGCTGATTATTATGGATTATTGTTGCGTTAAGAATTTTTGCATAACCTAAAAAATCATCAATATTATGGCCTTTAAAATCAAGGTCAAACAAACCTGTTACAGCAATGCTATCTTTTGATAGCTTTAGCGATTTTAAATTAGCAGTAACCAAATCACCCAATACATTAAACGAAGGTGCCTCGCCGTTAAGATCAATTACAATGTTACTGGTGAAAATAAAATTGGGATCTGCTGACTTAAAATCACCCTGGAAATTTTTCTTTTTTATTGCACCATTAAATGTAAGATTCTGATACGTATAATCTTTATAAGTTAAAGAGCTGAAGTTGCCGTTTAGCCTTGTTGCAATTTTGTCAAGCTTAAAACTGCTGCCTTCAACATCACCTTTAAAACTTACGTTACCCAAATCGTTTGCCAGTAAAAATTTGCCAAGGTTAAACTGCTGTGTTTCTATCGTGCCTTTATATAATGGTTCTGCATTAGCAGGAAATGAAAGCCCGAGATTTAAAGACATACCACCCAAAGCGCTTGCCAGCATACCTTTAGCAATCACATTGTGCAGTGAGCCTGTAAGATCACCTATAAAATGAACGTTGCCTAAAGCAGCAAGATCAGGTGATTTAACCGTTGCAATTTTTGAAACGATGAAAGCTATTTCGCGGCTGTTAGTTTGCAGGTTCGCTTTCGCTAGATTAATGGTAACCGCATTTTTATCGGGCAAGCCTTTTACAGCTAAATCACCTGAAACAAACGTATTGGCATTGCTGCGGACGAATAAATTTTTAACAGTAAAGTCAGAAACTGTGCCGTTGAATTTTCCATTCACCAAAAACTTTTCGTTCCATGTTTTTAAGCTGGGCGCAAAGAAAGCAATATCATCTGTAGATACAATGCTGCTATGCAGTAAAACTTTCATGTTTATCTGCGTAACATAATTGCTCATATTGGTTGAAAAATCTTTGTATTGCATTGCATAATAATCCGTAAGCGTACTGTTATTTATTTTAAGCAGCAGCTTTGAAAATTCAATTATCTGAGGAGTGAGTTTAAAAACAGTTTGCAGCTTTCTTACTTTCAGCCCGCTGCGCTCAACAGTCTCTATATTTATACTGGCTTTAATAGTGTCTTTAATAAAACTGATGTTATTTATATTGCCAGAAATTTTCGAAAACAGGATATGCTTACCATCAAAAATATCCTGGCGTGGTATTTCATTTTTAGTACCTGTACCAAAAGAACAATCTTTCATCTTTAAAGATGTTATCCGCAGCCGCATGTTAGAACCGTTAAAATACAAGCCAGTATCTTTTAATGATGATTTTGTTGTCTGCACAGCCGTATTTTTACCAATATAATTTTCATTTATGTAGGAAGTCTTATCCATATCAATTGAATTGATGAGCATAAGATTCTGGCTTAAATCAATAGTATCTGCATCAAGCAAAAAGCTGCCGGTTTTAAGTACTGCATTATGGCCAAGCCATGCATCATGCTTGTTATAAACAACATTTTTAAGATCGATTTTTTGAATTTTTAGTACAATTTTTTTACTCTGATTTTTTGATTTAGGTTTTGAAAAATGATCTATGATAAACTGGTAATTCCATACAGAATCTGTACGTGATTGATTGATCACCGCATCTTCAAGCCCGATATATTTAAGTTCAATATTCTGCTTCAAAAAAAACCAGTCAGTAATGCGCAGTTTTAATGAGCCGGCTTTAAGTAAAGTATCTTTATGCTGATCTAAAACAAGCGTATTGTTCAGATTCATTTTATCAAATAAAGAAAAATCAACACTGCCAATTTTAACTGTTGTATTAAGATCTTTTGATAGCCTGATTATTAATTTTTTAACAATGTAATTTTGAACAGGTGAAGTTTGAATAAGCAGCCATATCAAAAGAATAAAAGCCAGCAGGCTAACTATAACTCGCAGAAATATTTTCAGAATTTTTTTAGCCAGATAAATTACGTTGAGCGGTAAAGATAACTAAGATGCCTATCTGAAATATATTAAGTGCAGCCAAGAAAAGTGAAAAATTTTGTTCTTTTAACAATGACAAACTATAGCCTGAAAAATATCTTCTTTTTATATAAAAAATAACAGAGCAGCCATTCTAATATAAAAATGCAAAGTGAAGAAATGATTGCACGAGGCATATCAAGCACGTGAACTATCTGCATTAATCCGCCGGTTATAGCATTTATATAATCGTTAAACCAGCGTGATCCAACAATTTCAAAAAACAAATAAATGAAAAGTGAATTCATACCAATGATTAAAAAGAACATGAGATATTTTTTATGATTAAGAATATCTATCCACCAATAACAAAATGAAAGCCCTAATAAACACCATCCTAAAGAAACAATTGTAAACGAAGATGTTGCTATACGTTTTATTATTGGCGTTAAAGCAGCCGCGTCCAAACCATAGCCAATAATTAAACATAATACAGCCCAAAATAAAAGTGATTTAATTTTATTTTTCCTGTTACTTAAAAATAATTTTCCTATTAAAACACCAGCTATTGTATGCACTGCCGTTGGAATACAATTGATGGCAACCCAGCCACCGCTATTTATTTTATTCATTAAAATGAGATCAATATAGTTACCGAAATTATGTTGATCAGAAAACGGCTGATTAAAGTTTGGAACATTGGTAAAGCGGTATAATGCTTCTGTAAGTAATAAAAGAAAAACACAAAATAATACCTGATAGATTGCCTTCCATTCAAAAATTAAAAATGCAACCAATGTTGTAAAAGACAACTGCGTTAATACATCCCACAATTCAAATGATAAGCCTGATTCTCTTACGGCGTAATCCAACACACCCCAAAAAAATAATAATGCACATCGCTTTAAAACTTTTTTAAAAGAACGGTTCCATGAATAACCTTCGCGTTGTTGTTTGCTTAATGAATACGCCATTGACACGCCTGCCATAAACATAAATCCGGGTTGAATCAAATCCCAAAAATGCAAGCCATGCCATGGATGATGAAAGAACTGCTGCATTAAATTATGAAGCCATGTACCGTTTGATGCATCAGAAAGATGTTCATACAAACCTGTGCTTTCCAGCGCAAGTAATACCATTATAAAACCACGCATAAAATCAAGCGAAAGCAACCGCTGTGAAACCTTTGGCGGAAAAACTATTGACTCCATAATTAAATACTTTAAAATTTTGCTATTACAAATTTGTTATCCATCTTGCACTGCAATGACGAAATTAATTTTAAATTTCAATTGGTGGTGGCATTCAAACTTCGTACGGGGCTTGTAATGCATTGCTTTTATAGTATTGTAGCCTCGACATAAGTCGGGGTTTTTTTTTAATTATTACTAAATGAAAAAGATACATATAGAAACGCATTATAAAAAAATGCTGTCAGATATTTATACACCTGTCGGCATTTACCTGCGTTTACGTGACAGGTTTCGCGACACAATTTTGCTTGAAAGCGCTGATAATAATTCTTCAGAAAATAGTTTTTCTTATATTGGTATTAATGCAATTGCCGGAATAGAGATAAGAAATTTTCATCTCATCGAATTAAAATATCCTAATCAAAATCCTGAAAAAAAATTATTAGGTATTAATACAAACGTGCCTGAAATATTATGGCAGTTTATGCAGCAGTTTGATTTAAATACCGTTGATGATAACAATGTAAAAATTGCACAAGGTGTTTTTGGTTATTGCAGTTATGATGCTGTTCAGTTTTTTGAAAACATTCAGTTACGTTCTTCAACTGGTTCTAATGATGCTGAAATTCCGTTGATGCGTTATCGGTTGTATCAATATGTTATTGCAATAAATCATTTTAAAGATGAAATGTATTTGTGTGAAAATGTAATCAAAGATTTGCCAGGAGAAATTGAATTAATTGAATCACTTATCACAAGCAAAAATATTCCTGCTTATCCTTTTAAAATAAAGGATGCAGAAACGGCAAACATGCAGGATGAAGATTATAAAAGCATGGTAGAAAAAGGTATTAAAAGTTGTTTGCGTGGTGATGTTTTTCAAATCGTTTTAAGCAGAAGATACAATCAGAAATTTATTGGTGATGAGTTTAATGTATATCGTGGTTTGCGCAGCATAAATCCCTCGCCGTATTTATTTTATTTTGATTATGGCGATTATAAGCTGATGGGTTCGAGCCCGGAATCTCAATTGATAATTAAAACCGGCAAGGCTATTGTACATCCCATTGCCGGCACTTTTAAGCGCACAGGCAATGAAGCAAATGATAAACAACTTACTGAACAACTTTTGAAAGATGCAAAAGAGAATGCGGAGCATACCATGCTGGTTGATTTGGCAAGGAATGACTTAAGCCGATGTTGCGATGATGTAGGTGTGCAATATTTCAGGCAGGTGCATTTTTATTCGCATGTAATTCATTTGGTGAGTGAAGTTTGTGGTAATGTGCGTAATGATACAAATCCTTTTACATTACTCGCACTAACATTTCCGCAAGGCACATTAAGCGGCGCCCCAAAAATTAAAGCCATGCAATTGATAGATGAATATGAACCAACAGTTCGTGGTTATTACGCTGGCTGCATCGGTTTTATGGGCTTTGATGGAACCTGTAACCAGGCAATTATGATACGTACTTTCTTAAGTAAACAAAACACATTGCATTACCAGGCAGGCGCAGGCATTGTGGCCGCATCACAACCTGAAAATGAATTGCAGGAAGTGAATAATAAGTTAGGTGCATTGAAGAAAGCAATTGAAATGGCAACGCAATTATAAGTTATGAATTATAAATTATGAAGATTTTAGTGTTTGATAATTACGATTCGTTTACGTATAATCTTGTGCATTTGGTTGAAAAAATAACACATGAAAAAGTTGATGTGTTTCGCAACGACAAAATTGCATTGGAAGATGTTCGGCAATATGATAAAATTATTTTATCACCTGGACCAGGCATTCCTGTAGAAGCAGGATTATTATTGCCGTTGATAAAAGAATATGCAGCAACAAAATCTATACTTGGTGTTTGTCTTGGTCACCAGGCAATCGGTGAAGCATTCGGCGGAAAGCTTGAAAATCTTACTAATGTATATCATGGTGTGGCAACAGAAGTGAAGAAAGTCATCGGTCAGCAGTCAACAGTCAACAGTCAATTATTTAATGGATTAGATGAAACATTTCCCGCAGGCCGTTATCATTCATGGATTATTAGCAAAGAAAAAAATTTTCCTGCTGAACTTGAAATTACAGTTGAAGATGAGAATGGTTATATCATGGCATTACAACACAAAAGTTATGATGTACAAGGCGTGCAATTTCATCCTGAAAGCATATTAACTCCTGGCGGAGAAATAATAATGCGTAACTGGTTAAAAAGATAACATGAAGAAAATTTTACAATATTTATTTGAATACAAAACGCTTTCGCGGGATGATGCAAAAGAGGTATTACTGAACATATCTAAGAGTATTTATAATGAAACAGAAGTTGCATCATTTGTTACGGTGTTTTTAATGCGCAGCATTACAATTGAAGAATTACAAGGCTTTCGTGATGCATTATTAGAACTCTGCGTAAAAGTTGATTTGAAAGATTATAAAACACTTGATATTGTAGGCACCGGTGGTGATGGAAAAAATACATTTAATATTTCAACATTAGCATGTTTTGTTGCAGCAGGTGCAGGACAAAAAGTTACCAAACATGGAAACTATGGTGCTACTTCAATAAGCGGTTCATCTAATGTAATGGAGCAATTAGGTTATAAATTCAAAAATGAAAATTCAAAATTAAAAACGGAGTTAGAACAGGCGAACATTTGCTTTATGCATGCGCCGTTGTTTCATCCGGCTTTAAAAACAGTTGCACCCATACGTAAGAATTTTGGATTGAGAACATTCTTTAATATGCTTGGCCCGCTGGTTAATCCTGCTGCACCAACATATCAAATGATTGGTGTTTATAATTTAGAGATGGCAAGAATTTATAATTATGTTTTGCAACAAAGCAATAAAGCTTTTACCATCATTCATACACTTGATGGATACGATGAAATTTCGCTTACAACCGATACAAAAGTTATTACAAATGAAGGCGAGCACATAAAAACACCAATAGAATTAGGTAAGCGTTTTATTACGCCGGATGATATTTATGGTGGTGGAAACATTGAAGAATCAGCTAAAATATTTTTAAACATTTTAAAAAGAGAAGGCACTTGGTCGCAGAATGCTGTAGTACTTGCCAATACTGCAATGGCATTACAGTGTACGAATAATTTTACACATTATGAAGATGCTTATGCTGCGGCTGTTGAAAGTTTAGAATCAGGAAGCGCTTATAATTGCTTACAAAAATTAATCAGCCTGCAATGAATATTCTTGAAACAATAATTGCACAAAAGCACAAAGAGGTTGCTGAAAAAAAAGCAATGATGGATATTGATTTCCTGAAGTTCATGAGCAGTGATTTTGACAGGCAATGTTATTCATTAAAAGATGCTCTTAATATTACAAAGCATGGAGGCATTATTGCAGAATTTAAAAGAAAATCGCCATCAAAAGGATGGATAAATGAACACATACATATTTCTGAAGTAGTGCCCGATTATGAAGAATATCATGCAACAGGTATTTCAGTTTTAACGGATAAAGATTTTTTTGGAGGTGATATTGAAGAGTTGAAAATTGCAAGGCTTGAAGTTGATATTCCTTTATTAAGAAAAGATTTTATTATTGATGAATTTCAGTTGTATGAAGCTAAAAGTTATGGCGCAGATGTTATACTTTTAATTGCAGCATGTTTATCAAAGCAACAAACAAAAGAGCTGGCAAAAAAAGCAAAAGAATTAAAGCTTGAAGTGCTGCTTGAAATTCATTCAAAAGAAAAGATAGATTACATAACTGACGAAATTGATATTGTTGGAGTTAACAATCGTAATCTTGATACATTTGAAACAGATATAAAAACTTCTGTACAATTAATTAAACAACTGCCCGCAAACAAACCTGCTATTTCTGAAAGCGGAATAAATAATGTGGATACAATTGTTGAATTATACAAACTTGGTTTTAAAGGTTTTTTAATTGGTGAATATTTTATGAAACAACCAAGTCCTGCGATTGCTTTTGCTGATTTTATGAAAAGGCTAAAGGCAAAACTAAAATGAGAATTAAAGTATGCGGCTTAACTAACGTAAACCAGGTTCGCCAGCTTAATGAACTTGGGATTGAGTTTGCAGGGTTTAATTTTTATCCGCGTTCGCCGCGGTATGTATATAAAAGCATGCCTGCAACCACCATAAAAAAAATACGCGGAAAAATAAACAAGGTCGGCATTTTTGTAAATGAAGATCCTGATGAACTGCTTAGAACGGTTGATGAATGCGGCTTGTATTTAGTGCAGCTGCATGGTGATGAATCGCCAAAGTACTGCGAGAAGATTGCGAACTACATCAGCATAATTAAAGTGTTTCGTTTATCTGATAATGACAATGTGGAATGGAAGATTAAAGATTATTATGAAGTGGCTGACATGTTTATGTTTGATACGGAAAGCCCGAAGTACGGCGGCGGCGGTAAAAAGTTTGACTGGAAGTTACTTAAAGACGTAGAAATTAAGAAGCCGTTTTTTTTAGCTGGCGGAATTGGGCCAAATGACATTGAGGAGTTAAAAATTTTCGAAAAAGAAAAAGTTGCTAAAGATCTTTTTGCAATTGATATAAACAGCAAATTTGAAGTGGCGCCAGGTGTAAAAGATATTGAATTAATAAAGACATTTAAACGCAGATTATCGGAACCATTTTTTCCAACATTATTTCCTGATGTCTAATCAGTATTTAAGTAGATTAATGGATTAACAGGATTTATTATATATCCTTAGTCTTTAAACATGATAAAGATTCGTAAAGCAACAGAAAACGATCTGCAGCAAACGCTTGATATTTATAATGAAATCATTGCAAATAGTACAGCTATATTTCAGTATGAACCGCAAACTTTAGAAATGCGTAAAGCATGGTTTGCAGAAAAGCAGGAAAAAAATTTCCCGGTGTTTATTGCTGAAGAAGATGATATAATACTTGGCTTTAGTACGTTTGGTCAATTCAGAAACTGGCAGGCTTACCAGTTTTCAGTTGAGAATTCTGTATATGTTAAAGCAGATTGTCGTGGCAAAGGGATTGGCAAATTATTATTACCACCTTTAATTGATACCGCAAAGCAAATGAGCTTGCATACAATTATTGCAGGTATTGTTGCAGATAATGACGCCAGCGTTGCTTTGCATAAACAATTTGGTTTTGTTGAAACGGCACATTTTAAAGAAGTTGGTTACAAGTTTAATCGCTGGCTTGACCTGAAGTTTATGCAGTTAATGCTTGTTTGAATTTATTTATCGCTTATCAGGCGCAACCAAAACCAGCTACTTTCAATCAAAACTCATCTGCATTTCATTCAAAAGCATATACATTGCAACTAAAAGCTTAAGCATTTTAGTCAAAAGCATTTGCTTTTCAATCAAAAGTTTAAGCATTTCAACCAAAAGCATATACATTTCAATTAAAAGCTTAAGCATTTGAACCAAAAGCTTAAGCTTTTTAGTAAAAGCAATTCATTCTTGTTAAAAGGTATAATCTGAATATAAATATGATGCTGCTTAAATTAAATAGTCTTTCCATTCAGTCTTTATGCACACAACTTTATCATCCGTTGCAGCTTATCTTTTCATTCAGATATTTGTTGCTTAGAAAAAATTATAACAACAACTTCATCCATATTAAGCTCGCCAATTGAATATCTGAAAGGCGTTGGTCCGCTAAAGGCTGATCTTTTAAAAAAAGAATTAGGCATTTTTACGTTTAATGATCTGCTGTTGCATTTTCCTTTCCGGCACGTTGACCGAACTAAAATTGATAAGATTGCCAGCATTATGTATGAAACAAATTATGTACAGCTTGTTGGTACAATAGCAGGCATTGAAGTTTTAGGTGAACGAAGTTCAAAACGTTTGCGTGCATTGCTTAAAGATGACAGTGGAGAAATTGAACTGGTGTGGTTTCAAAGCATTCAATGGATACAAAAAATAATCCAGGAAGGAAGTAAATATCTTGTGTTTGGTAAGGCTGGCATGTTCAATAATAAGCCGCAGATAACACATCCTGAAATTGAAATTTGTCAGCCGGAATTAACAACCACAAAATTTTTAGAGCCTGTTTATCCAACTACAGAAAAATTAAAAGCAAAAGGGTTAAGCGCTAAACAGATTGCAAAACTTACCGGTACTTTGCTTGCACAGGTTTCAGAAAAAGAAATAGCTGAAAATCTTCCTTATAATATCATAGAAAAATTAAAACTGGTAAATCGTTTTCATGCAATAACGGCTGTACATTTTCCAAAAACACAGGAGCAATATGAAGCTGCATTGCATCGCCTGAAATTTGAAGAATTGTTTTTTGCGCAGGTGCGTATGCGTATGATTCGCGGGCAGCGCCATCGCCGCAGCAAAGGCGTTTTGTTTGAAAAAGTGGGCAATTATTTCAATTCATTTTACAATAATTACCTGCCTTTTAAATTAACCAACGCACAAAAAAGAGTAGTAAAAGAAATCAGGAGTGATACTGCAAAAGGACATCAAATGAACCGCTTGTTGCAGGGAGATGTTGGCAGCGGAAAAACAATAGTTGCTTTATTAATTATGTTGCTGGCTGCTGATAACGGTTATCAGAGTTGTTTTATGGCGCCGACAGAAATTTTATCACAACAACATTATAATAATCTTAAAAATTTATTATCTGGAACATCAGTTGAAATAAGATTACTCACCGGCAGTACAAAAAAAGCAGAAAGAAAACTTATATTGAATGAATTGAAAAACAGAACACTGCACTTTCTCGTAGGTACACATGCCGTAATTGAAGAAGCAGTACAATTTAAAAATCTTGGTTTGGTAATAATTGATGAACAGCATCGCTTTGGAGTAGCACAACGCGCAAAGCTTTGGTCAAAAGCAGTTGTACTACCGCATATTTTAGTAATGACGGCAACGCCCATTCCACGTACACTTGCCATGACGGCTTACGGCGATTTGGATTACAGTATTATTAATGAATTGCCGCCGGGCAGGCAACCGGTTATAACGGTTCACCGGTTTGAAACAAAAAGAATGGCAGTGATGGAATTTGTGCGATCGGAAATTGCAAAGGGGAGACAGGCTTTTTTTGTTTATCCTTTAATAGAAGAAAGCGAAAAATTAAGTTATGAAAATTTAGAAGAAGGTTATAAACAGGTGAAAAGTTTTTTTCCTGAACATTTGTATAGCTTAAGTATGTTGCATGGTAAAATGCATGCACAGCAGAAAGAAGAAAACATGCAGCGTTTTAAAGAGGGTAAAACACAGATACTCGTTGGTACTACTGTTATTGAAGTTGGCATAGATATACCCAATGCAAGTGTTATGGTTATTGAAAGTGCTGAAAAGTTCGGGCTTTCTCAATTACACCAGTTGAGAGGCAGGGTTGGCAGAGGCAATGACAAAAGTTATTGTATTTTGCTCACGCCTTATAAGTTAGGCAATGAAGCAAAAGAGCGTCTGAAAATTATGTGCGCCACCAATGATGGATTTAAAATTGCTGAAAAAGATTTGGAATTGCGTGGACCAGGAGAAATTGAAGGAACAAAACAAAGCGGCATGTTAAACTTTAAATTGGCAAGTATAGTCAATGACAAAGACTTGCTTGATGTTGCAAAATATTATGCCGAGCAAATTTTAAAAGATGATGAAGAATTAATAAAACCTGAAAACAGTGTTTTAAAAATGTACTTATTATCGCAAAAGGGAAAAATTTCCTGGAGCACAATTTCGTGACAACAAATAATAAGAGGAAATCGTTTAAACAATAATTCAAAATAGTTGAATTGAACAACAAGTACTTCGTTTGTATTATTTTTTTGCTTGCTTTATTTACTGTACGATCTAACGCTCAATACCTTCAGTTTGTAGAGAATAAAGGTCAGTGGGATAACTCGATAAAATTTAAATCGCATATTTCATGCGGTGATGTTTCATTGCAGGCGGGTGGTTACAGGGTAAATATGCATAATAGAGATGATGTTAAAAGGATCGCTGAATATTTCGGAGGGCACCATGATAGTTCTCAAAAAGCAATCAATACTGCTGTAAACAATTCTGGGAAAGCTATCCCAAATCTTACACTTCATTCACATGCTTACCAGGTAAGTTTTATGGGCGCTGATACTAATGCTACAGTTGTTCCTGACAAAGCATTAAATACATACAATAATTATTTTATTGGTAACGACAGCAGTAAATGGAAATCTGGATGCCGCATCTATAACGGCGTTACATACAAAAATATTTATAAGAATGTTGATGTAAGATACTTTTCTGACAATGGAAATTTGAGTTATGACCTTATAGTTAATCCTGGTGCTGATGTAAGTAAAATAGCTTTAAAAATTGATGGCTTGGATGATTTGTCTGTAAATAAGTATGGCAACTTAACATTAAAAACTTCTGTAGGTGATATTTATCAATCTATACCATCAACCTACCAGGTAAATAAATCAATAAGAACTAAAGTAAAAGCCGGCTTTATATTAAAGGATAATATTATTCGTTTTAAGTTAGGCGACTATGACAAGAACGCAACGCTGATTGTAGATCCAACTGAAATATTCGCCAGTTTTGTGGGTGTGCTTTCTGATGACTGGGGCTATACTGCAACTTACGACAATGCCGGTAATTTTTACGCAGCCGGAATAGCATTATTTGGTGATGGATTTCTTCATGGCGGTGTTGGAGGTTATGATGAAACTTTTAATGGTGGTGATGGTAAGGAAGGTTCAAGTATAGCCTGTGATATAACCATTATAAAATTTAATCCTACCGGCACGCAGGCTTTATACACAACATATTTAGGTGGCAGAGGTGATGAACAACCACACAGCTTAATTGTTAGTAACGATGGAAATCTTGTTGTTGCCGGCAGAACCAGTTCACCTGATTATCCGGTAACAGCCACAACATACGGTTCTGGGGGTGATTTTGATATTATGCTTTCCAAGTTAAGCCCTGATGGCAAGATGTTGGTCGCTTCGAGAAAGTTTGGCGGCTCCGGCCCTGACGGTGTAAACATTGCACCCAAATATGCAAATCAGTCAGAACCTAATCAATCCATCCGCAGAAATTATGGTGATGATGCGCACAGTGAAGTTATAACTGATAACAGTGATAATGTCTATCTCGCAAGCTGTACACAATCTTCTGATTTTCCAACTACCTCTAATGCATTCAAAAAAGCACTTGGCGGTTTTCAGGACGGTGTTTTTTTAAAGGTAAATTCAAATCTTACCAATGTAATTAATTGCTCATTGCTTGGCGGCAATGGTGATGATGCGGCTTTTGTTCTGAATATAAGTAGAGCTACAGGAAATATTTACATTGCAGGTGGCACTACAAGTACTGATCTTTCTTTTAATGCAACAGATGTGCAGGGTATTTTGCATGCCGGCTATCAGGGTGGTGAATGCGATGGTTTTATTGCAGAGATAAGCAGTGATGCAAATACGCTTATTAAAACGATGTACGTTGGAACACCCGGCAATGACATTGTATATGGTGTACAAACAGATAAATTTGGTTTTCCCTTTATTACAGGCACAACTACGCAAACTTTTCCTGTGATCAATTCACCATTTAATGCAAATGGTAACCAGTCAAATGGCAAGCAGTTTATATCCAAAATGAATCCTGAACTTACCCAGATTATTTACAATGCAAATTTTGGAAAAGGTACTACAGTAAAGGGAAACCCTGATATCTCTCCTACTGCTTTTCTTGTTGATATTTGCGACAATGTATATGTTTCAGGCTGGGGTGGTTCTGCTAATTTAGAATATAACAAAGGCAATACGCTTGTAGGCATGCCTACAACAGCTAATGCTCTTTTAAGAACTACAGATGGTAACGATTTTTACTTTTTTGTTTTAGAGAAAAATGCATCAAGCCAGTTATTTGGTAGTTTTTTTGGTACAGAAGGAGACCCAAATGCTTATGGAGACCATGTGGACGGTGGTACAAGCCGCTTTGACAGAAGGGGTGTTATTTACCAGGCAATATGCGCTAATTGTGGAAAAAATGGAGTCTTTCCCACAACGACAGGTTCATGGAGTCCTACCAATCCATCCCAGGAACAAGCTTATTGTAATGAAGCTGCTGTTAAAATTGCTTTCGAATTATCAGGTGTCATTGCTTCAATAAAGCCAAGTATTAACGGTTTACCCGGGGATAGCACAGGTTGTGTGCCGCTTACTGTTGATTTTATAGACACTATTGCACTTGGTAAAAAGTATATCTGGACTTTTGGTGATGGTTCTGCTAATGTAACAACTACTGCTCCCAACACCAGCCATACTTACCTGAATATTGGTAACTATTTAGCACGTGTTATAAGCATTGATTCTTCCTTATGCAATATTGCTGATACGGCTTATGTAAACATTAAAGCAGGTAACAATAAAGCTGTTATTAAATATACTATTTCCAAAATTCCACCATGCGAGTCACTTTCTTACCTGTTTACAAATAATTCCGTTGCTCCGGCAAACTTTCCTTTTAGTACTAATGATTTTACCTGGGACTTTGGTGATGGGACAATATTGGTAACAGATTCTCCGACTGTTCAACATACTTATGCTTCTACCGGAACTTATTTTGTAAAACTTTATTTAAGCGATACAAACTATTGCAATTCGCCTGATTCATTGGTAACACAATTAAGGGTGGCCTCTATTTTAGTAGCACAGTTTGAAACGCCATCAATTGGTTGCGCACCGTATAATGCTGTGTTTAATAACACTTCATTAGGTGGTCAGCAATTTGTTTGGAATTTTGGCGATGGCACCACTTCAACCGATCCATCTCCAACACATTTATATAGTAATCCGGGTACTTATACTGTTCACTTAACAGCAACAGATAATCTAACTTGTAATCCAACAGATGATACTTCATTAAACATTACTGTGATACAAGGACCTGTTTCATCATTCAGCTTCAGCCCGACAGAGCCTAAAGAAAATACGCCATTTCAGTTTACGAATCTTTCAACAAATGCAGCGCGGTATAAATGGGATTTTGGAGATGGTGATACACTAATCACTACAGATATTCTAACACCAGTCAATCATTTATTTAATGTCAGTAATACATTTAAAGTTTGCCTTATTGCATACAATGCAAATGGTTGCACAGATACAAGTTGCCAAATGGTATCCGCGGTTGTAGTGCCACTGGCAGATGTACCTAATGCCTTCTCCCCTAACGGTGATGGAACAAATGATGTAGTAAGCGTTAAAGGTTATGGCATTTCAAAAATGAGCTGGAATATTTTTAACCGCTGGGGCAAGCTTGTGTTCTCATCATCAAGCATAAGCAATAGCTGGGATGGCCGTTACCAGGGTGTATTGCAACCGCAGGATGTGTATGCATATACATTAAATATAACATTTTCTGACAACACGGTATTTCATAAGAAAGGTGATATAACTTTATTAAGATAGAAATGTGATATAATGAGATTGCTTAAATATTTTTTGCTGTTTATAATTTGTTATGCAAAACTAAATGCACAGGATTTACATTTTTCCCAATACTTTAATTCGCCTTTGTTGACCAACCCTGCCAACACTGGCTTTGAGCCTGATGCAGATTACAGGGTGGGTATAAATTACCGTAATCAATGGGCAGGTGTTTTAAATAATCCTTACAAAACAATGAGTGCCTGGGGCGATGTACAGTTATTAAATAATCGCATTGATAACGGTTGGTTAGGAGTTGGTTTGGTATTATTGAAAGATGCAGCCGGCAGCGGTAATTTAACCAGCAATAAAGTGTATGGTTCTGTTGCTTATCATCAATTGCTTGGATATAAAAGCTTGTTAAGCGGAGGCTTTGGCTTTGGCGCAGTGAATAAAAGGATTGATATAACCAAGCTTACATTTGATGATGAATGGAACGGTAAATTTTTTGATGTTACTATTCCAAGTAATGAACCTTTTAACAGTACATCTGTTTGGTATTTTGACCTGGAAGCAGGTTTAAATTATGCACTATTCCCTTCAGATAATGTTTATCTTAATGCAGGCTTCAGCGTAGATCATATTAACACTCCAAAAGAATCCTTTTTTTCTAACAATACGGCCGATACAAAAGTCGCCATGCGCTATAATGGTTTTGCTAATGCCAGCGTAAAGTTGAATGATCAATGGATAATTAATCCGAATGTTTATTTTAGTTTGACGAGCAAATCAACAGAGCTTGTTGGAGGTATGAATGCGCATTATAATTTAAGCGGCGATGGTAATTTACAGGTGATAGGAGGATTATATTACCGCACAAAAGATGCAGTAATACCGATGGTTGGTGTGTCTGTAAGTTCAGTTACAATTACAGTAAGTTATGACGCTACTAATTCTTCCCTGGGTACATATAGCCAAACACAAGGTGCTTATGAATTATCGCTTGTAAAAAACGGTGTTTTCTCCAACTTCGGCAAATCTGTAAAATGTCCCGTGGTTAAATTTTGATTTGAGCTAGAGTGTTAAAAACTTGAAGATATAATTTGATACAATTAATTCTCTTTTAATAGTTCTGGTCTTTTTAATTGTGTTCTATTAACGGATTGTTCATGGCGCCATTCGTCTATTTTATTTTGATTACCGCATAATAAAATTTCCGGCACTTGCCAGCCATTAAAATCAGCCGGCCTTGTATATACAGGTGGCGCTAAAAGATCATCCTGGAAAGAATCAAATAAAGCAGAAGTTTCATTGTTTAAAACGCCCGGAATCAATCTTCCTATTGCATCTGTAATTATTGCTGCTGCTAATTCTCCGCCGCTTAATACATAATTTCCGATTGATATTTCTTTGGTTATATAATGATCCCTTATGCGCTGATCAATACCTTTATAATGCCCGCAAATAATAAGCAGGTTTTTCTTTAATGATAATGTATTCGCTTCTTTCTGATCAAACAAATCGCCGTCCGGGGTCGTATAAATAATTTCTTCGTACTGATGTTGATTATTCAATTCATTAATAGCTTTTGATAATGGTTCGCACATCATAATCATACCTGCACCGCCACCGTATTGATAATCATCAATCTGCCCATACTCATTAACTGCCCATTTACGCAGGTTAAATATTTCTACCTGCAGCAAACCTTTTTCCTGTGCACGTTTCATAATGCTGTGATTTAGCGGGCTTTCAAGTAATTCAGGTAAAACAGTAAGAATATGAATGTTCATCAGGTAAAGTTATCTGGTTATGCTTTTAATTCTTTCAGTTGTCGTAATTAAAAATTGTATTCTCACTGTCACAAACTTAATAGTGGCAAATCTTTCATTCCGAACTCAGTTATTATTATTAATAATAACATTGGCATTGTCAGCATCAATATTGGCATTGTCAGCATCAACATTGGCATTGTCAGCATCAACATTAGCATTGTCAGCATCAGCATTTAAACAGTTATCTTCAACATTGAAGATGTTTGCATTAACATTGGCAATGCTAACGTTGATTTTGCCAATGTTGATATGGACGGTTATAATGTAAATATTTAATCTTCAACTGAAAACATCGGATTCGGTGTACCAGTAGCATTCAGGCTAAACCAAAATTGTAAATCGCTTATTTTTACTGAGCTTCAAGGTTTGAGATTATATTATTTCGATTTTACATTAATAACAACAAAAAATTAAACCCCTTCGTTTTAACAATAATTCATAAAATATTGAATTGAACAACAAGTACTTCATTTGTATCATTTTTTTGCTTGCTTTTTTTAATGAAAAATTAAATGCTCAGTACCTGCAGTTTGTTGAGAATAAAGGTCAGTGGGATCAATCAATAAAATTTAAAGCGCACATTCAATGCGGTGATATTGCATTACAACCAGGTGGCTATAAAATTGTTTTGCATAATAAAGAGCAGTTTAAAAACATTGCTGAATATATTGGTGGTCATCATGATAGTGCAGAAAAAATAAACAGTACCAGCATAACTAACTTAAAAAAAGCCTCTCCTCAATTTATCCTTCATTCACATGCTTATAAAGTAAGTTTTATCGGTGCTGACACAAATGCTGTAATTGTATCTGAGAAAGCCTTGAATACATACAACAATTATTTTATAGGCAATGACAGCAGTAAATGGACATCAGGTTGTCGCATTTATAATAGCGTAACCTACAAAAATGTATATAAGAATGTAGATGTACGCTATTTCTCAGATAATGGTAATCTTAGTTATGACCTGATAGTTAATCCCGGCGCTGATATTAGTAAAATAGCTTTAAAAATTGATGGCCTCGATAGTTTATCCGTAAATAAATATGGTAACCTCACGCTAAAAACTTCCGTTGGTGAAACTTATCAAACTATACCATCAACTTACCAGGTAAATAAAACAACAAGAAGTAAAGTAAAAGCCGGTTTTATATTGAAGGATAATATCATTCGCTTTAAGCTGGGTGATTACGATAAAAAGGCAACGCTTATCATAGATCCTACCGAAATATTTTCCAGCTTTGTGGGTGTTCTTTCTGATGATTGGGGCTACACAGCAACTTATGATAATGCCGGCGATTTTTATGCAGGTGGAATAGCATTACAAGATAATGGATTTCTTCATGGCGGTGTTGGTGGTTATGATGAAACCTTTAATGGTGGTGATGGTGCCGAAGGTTCAGGTCTTGCCTGCGATATGACTATTATCAAATTTAACTCTATCGGTACTCTGGCTTTATATACAACCTACTTGGGTGGTAAAGGAGATGAACAGCCACACAGCTTAATTGTTGACAGCAAAGGAAATCTTATAGTTGCAGGCAGAACGTCATCTGTTGATTTTCCTTTAACTGAAGCAACGTATGGCAGTGGCGGTTCTTTTGATATAGTAATTGCCAGGTTAAGTGCTGATGGAAAGACTTTGCTTGCAGCAAGAAAGTTTGGTGGTTCTGGTGCTGATGGAGTAAATATTGCTCCCAAGTATGCAGGTAAATCTTTAATCAATCAATCTATCCGCAGAAATTATGGTGATGATGCACATAGCGAAGTTATAGTTGATAACAGTGATAATATCTATCTCGCAAGCTGCACACAGTCATCTGATTTTCCTACAACTTCAAATGCATTCAGAAAAAGTCTTGGCGGTTTCCAGGATGGTGTTTTTATAAAAACAAGCAGTAACCTTGATTCAATATATAATTGTTCTTTACTTGGTGGTAATGGTGATGATGCAGCATTTGTACTGAACATCAGCAAAGCCACAGGCAATATTTATATCGCAGGCGGAACTAACAGCAGCTCAGACTTTGCTTTTAACGCAAAAGAAATTCAAGGTATTCTTCATGCAAATTACCAGGGCGGCGAATGCGATGGCTTTATTAGTGAGCTAAGCAGTGATGCTAATACACTCATCAAAACTATGTACGTTGGAACTTCGGGTAATGATATTGTATATGGCGTACAAACAGATAAATATGGATATCCTTTTATAACAGGCACAACTACACAAACTTTCCCGGTAATCAATTCACCATTTAATGCAAATGATAACCAGGCAAATGCCAAACAGTTTATCACCAAGATGAATCCTGAACTTACACAGATTATTTACAATGCAAATTTTGGTAAAAATTCATCAACAACACCTGACATCTCACCTACTGCTTTTCTTGTTGACATCTGTGGTAATGTATATGTTTCAGGTTGGGGTGGCAAGGCTAATTTTGACTACAATAAAAATAATACATTATTTGGAATGCCTACAACTGCCAATGCACTATCAAGATTTACAGATGGCAATGATTTCTATTTTTTTGTTTTAGAAAAAAATGCATTAAGTCAGAAATTTGGAAGTTTCTTTGGCGAAAACGATCCAGATGGTTATGGGGATCATGTAGATGGAGGCACCAGCCGCTTTGACCGGCGGGGCGTTATCTACCAGGCTGTTTGTGCAAATTGTTTTAAAAAGGGAACCTTTCCTACCACAACAGGTTCATGGAGCCCAACTAATCCTTCGCAGGAAGATGCATTTTGCAACGAAGCAGCCGTTAAAATTGCATTTGAATTATCTGGTGTTATTGCTTCAATACGTCCAAGCATTAATGGTTTGCCGGGTGACAGCACTGGCTGTATACCGCTCACCGTTGATTTTACTGATACTATTGCGCTTGGTCAAAAATATATCTGGACTTTTGGTGATGGTTCTACTGATGTAACAACCACACTTCATAGTACAAGTCATACTTATCTTAATACTGGTATTTATTTAGCAAGAGTTATCAGCATAGATTCTTCATCATGCAATCTCGCTGACACGGCTTATGTACATATAATTGCAGGTAACCATAAAGCCCTGATTAATTATGCCATTTCAAAATTACCTCCTTGTCAATCTTTAGGTTACCAATTTACAAATACTTCTGTTGCGCCTGCAGGTTTTCCTTTTGATGCAAATGATTTTACATGGGATTTTGGTGATGCAACAACATTGGTATCCAATGCGCCAACAGTTACGCATGCTTACGCTTCTACAGGCACCTACTTTGTCAAGTTATATCTCAATGATACCAATTATTGCAATTCGCCTGATTCACTGGTAACACAATTAAGAGTAGCATCTGTTTTAGTGGCTCAGTTTACTACACCACCAATCGGCTGCACACCTTACAACGCTGTGTTCAATAATATATCATTAGGTGGTCAGCAATTTGCTTGGGATTTTGGTGATGGCACAACTTCAACTGACCCATCTCCTATACATTTATATTCAAGTCCCGGTAATTATACTGTTCATTTATCAGCAACGGATAAATTAACATGTAATCCAACAGATAATACTTCATTAACTATTACCGTGATAGAAGGGCCGCTTGCATCATTCAGCTTTAATCCAACTGCGCCTCAGGAAAATACACCGTTTCAGTTTACCAATTTATCAGTTAATGCAGTAAGATATAAATGGAATTTTGGTGATGGTGATACGCTTATTGCAACAAATATACTTACACCTGTCAGTCATTTATTTAATAGCAGTGGTACATTTAATGTTTGTCTTATAGCATACAATGCAAATGGTTGCACTGATACAAGTTGCCAAACGGTTACAGCTATTGTGATACCGCTGGCAGATGTGCCGAATGCATTTTCACCCAATGGTGATGGTACAAATGATGTAGTTAGTGTAAAAGGTTACGGTGTTGCTAAAATGAGCTGGAATATTTTTAACCGCTGGGGCAAACGGGTATTCACTTCATCAGGCCTTAACGATAGCTGGGATGGCCGTTATAAAGGTGTGTTGCAACCACAGGATGTATATGCTTATAAGTTAAGCATAACTTTTACTAATAATACAGTATTTGAAAAGAAAGGAGATATAACATTATTAAGATAAATCAGATTATCAACAAAAGAACAGTTATTTCATTCAATAAAATCTTCCAAATCTCTGCGCTGTTTTTTTGTGGGCCGGCCAATTTTACTTAAACGTTTTCCGGTATGAAAACTGGAAGCCTGTATTTGTGCCGGGTCATCTTTTTCTGCAGGCGTTAAATCAATATAATATTTAATTGCTTCTGAATATTGTACGCGATGATCAAGTAGGCCAACAACTCTGATAACCCATTTCCTGTCTTCGGTTTTGATATCATATTCATCGTTAACATTTACATTTTTTGAAGCTTTTACCGAAGTGCCGTTCAGTTTTACTCTTCCCTTATCGCAGGCATCAGCGGCAACGCTTCTTGTTTTAAAAATGCGGATACTCCATAAATATTTATCAATCCTTATTTTTTCATTCATATAAATAAAGTCGGCAATTAATTAATTCATAATCTCATAATCACCTTTTGCATTAATTGAAATAACAGGTAACTTTTTTTCTTTTTCAAAATAATCATACACTTCTTTAAGCTTCATGGCAAACTGATGCACGTCAGGCTGATCTTTTGTTGTTTTATCAAAGTATGCCATACTTTTTGTATTATTAAAACGCACCGGAAAAATATGTACCGGTATAAAATCTTCACCATTGCTTTTTGCGCTCATTGCAAGAATATATAACTCCTCAATCTGTAAATCCTGTATCGGAATGCAACCTACCGTAACGCAGCTTCCATGAATAAAAATATCACCGCCGGGATCTGTTCCATTAGTTACAATTTTGTCTGAAGCATTCGGATAATTTAATCCAAGCGACATGTGGTATAGGCTGTTCGGCTTAAACGCATTGATGTAATAAAAACCCTCCGGCACCTGGTAATCACCCGCCATTCTTTTTGGACCCATCGTTCCGGCAAGTGCACATACAGCATATGTTTTAAAAAGCCTGAAAGGCTCAACTGCATTGTTGCGCACCCAAACTTCGAGCTGGCTGTCATACTTAAAAGAACGGATATAAATCTGTCTTGCCGGCCATTGTAAACCAAGCGCCGCAAATTGCTTTTTTAATGTGTCGGTTTTTCTGTTCAATGCATCTGCCACACGTGGAAAATTGCGCTCATAATCAATAAATGAAGACTGCGCTTTTATCAACACAATACAAAATATAAGGCTGATTATTGTTACAATCAGTTTTTTCATGCGCCCCGAAAATAATTCATAAAATAGTTTCAACATTCATATTAATTGAACTAACAAAAGCATTTTGAAAACGCATATAAAGTGTAGTTAGTATAATTATTTAAGCGCATGTTATCTTCGTGTCAATTATGAAAGTTGGTATTCTTGGTGGCGGACAATTGGGAAGAATGCTGTTGCAGGCTGCAGCAAATTATGTTGTTGAAACTTATGTTTTAGAAGATGATGCAAATTGCCCGGCCGGACATTTGTGCCATCATTTTGTAAAAGGAAATATTAAAGATTTTGATGCCGTTTACAATTTTGGAAAGCAGTTGGCTGCGCTGACAATTGAAATAGAATCTGTAAATATTGAAGCGCTTGAAAAATTAGAAAGTGAAGGCGTAAAAATTTATCCTTCACCATCTGCTATAAAAATTATAAAGAATAAAATCAGGCAAAAAGATTTTTATACTCAGAACGCAATTCTGACTCCTGATTATGTTGTTACAAATTCTAAACATGATTTAAGACATAATGAATCTTTTTTACCTGCAGTACATAAAATTGGTGAAGGCGGTTACGATGGCAAAGGTGTAGTGGTTTTAAAAAATGAAAGCGATATTGAGAAAGGTTTTAATGCGCCTGCTATTCTTGAAAAAATGGTCGCCATAAAAAAAGAGATAGCTGTGATTGTAGCAATGAACAACAAAAAAGAAACGGCCGTTTATCCTGCTACTGAAATGGTTTTTGACCCTTATTTAAATTTATTGGATTACCAGGTTTCGCCTGCTGAATTAAGCAAGAGTATTTTAAATAAGGCAAATAAAATTGCACTAAAACTGGTAACTGCTTTTAACAGCGCAGGTTTATTTGCCATTGAAATGTTTGTTGATGAAAATAATAAAGTGCTGGTGAATGAAACAGCGCCTCGTGTTCATAACAGCGGCCATCATACAATTGAAGCCAACTATTGCAGTCAATATGATATGTTGTGGCGCATTATACTGGATTATCCTTTAGGTAATACAAACGCAATCATGCCTTCATCAATCGTAAATATTATTGGCGCAGAAAACCAGAGCGGTAAAGCAAAATATGAAGGATTGAATGATGTATTAAAGATGAAAAATACTTTTGTGCATTTGTATGGTAAAGAACAAACAAAGCCCGGTAGAAAAATGGGACATGTAACTGTAATGAGTAAAGACAGAAATGAGTTGGTTGAGAAAGCGAAAGAGATAAAAAATAAGTTAAAAGTAATTGCATAGTTTTATTTTAATCAAATTGAAGATGGAAGAAACCGCTAAACTACAAACTCCTCTTGTTGGCATCATCATGGGCAGTGATAGTGACCTTAAAATAATGAAAGATGCTGCTGAAATTTTAAAAGAATTTGGTATTGCTTTTGAGCTGACAATTGTTTCTGCGCATCGTACACCAACGCGTATGGTTGAATATGCAACCAAAGCTGCAGATCGTGGATTGAAAATTATTATAGCGGGTGCCGGTGGTGCTGCGCATTTACCTGGAATGATTGCAAGCATTACAACTTTACCGGTTATTGGCGTTCCGATTAAATCATCTAATTCTATTGATGGATGGGATTCTGTTTTATCAATCCTGCAAATGCCGAATGGAGTTCCTGTTGCAACTGTTGCTTTAAATGCGGCAAAGAATGCAGGTATTGTTGCTGCACAAATTATAGGAACGTTTGATGAAAATATTTCATCAAAAATGAGAGATTATAAAAACCAGTTAGAAGCATCAGTGCTTGATAAAGTAAAAAAGATTTCTGAAGAATGGACGAATGATTTTGATAAGTAGTTATAAAACTGTAATTGTTTTCATGTTCACAAATTCCTTTATTCCATGATTGCTTAATTCTCTTCCATAACCTGATTTTTTTACGCCGCCAAAAGGCAAGACAGCTTCACTCTTAACCATCGAATTTATAAATACGGCACCGCTGTTTATTTGCTTTGCTAAAGCAATTCCTTTATCAATATCGCTTGTCCATAAGTTGCCACCTAAACCATACCTTGAATTATTAGCGATGTTTATAGCTTCGGTTTCATTATTTACTTCAATCAAACAAAACAAAGGACCAAATGTTTCTTCATCAAAAGCAGGCATTCCTTGTTGCACATACTTTAATAATGTTGGCTGATAGTTACTACCTACCATTTCGCCGCCAATAATAATTTCAGCGCCTTTTGCAACAGAAGCATTCATCTGCTTAAACAAATTTTCTGCTAAATCAAGCCGTGCCATCGGCGCCATAGTTGTATCTTCTTTAAATGGATCGCCTTGTTTTAATTTATTGATTTCATTTTTTACAACTTCAGTAAAATCTTCTAAAACATCTTTTACAATTATAAAACGTTTGGCTGCAATGCAGCTCTGGCCTGCGTTCTGCATTCTTGATGCCACTGCAACTTCAGCAGCTTTTTGTATATCAGCATCAGCTAAAACAATAAAGCAGTCAGAGCCACCTAATTCAAGTACAGATTTTTTTATAAGCTTTGATGCAATGCCCGCAACACTGCTTCCGGCTCTTTCACTTCCGGTTAAAGAAACACCCTGCACAATATCATGCTTCAAAATTTTTTCAGTTACATCTACATCTGCAATTATAGTTTGAAACACACCAGGCTCCGCTCCTGCTTCTTCAAACAATTGCTGAATTGCCAACGCACAACCGCAAACGTTGGGAGCGTGTTTTAATATACCAACATTGCCGGCCATTAATGTTGGCGCTGCAAAACGAAACACTTGCCAGAAAGGAAAATTCCAGGGCATGATTGCAAGCACTGCACCAATTGGCTGAAACGTTACAAAGCTTTTTTTATAATTGGTTTGATATGTTTCATCTTTTAAAAATGCCTCTGCATGTTCAGCAAAATATTCACAACCGGTTGCGCATTTTTCAATCTCAGCAATTGCTTCTTTGGTTAGCTTGCCCATTTCATTTGTCATAAGCTTTGCAAGCATTCCTTTCTTTTCTTTAAGTAACTGAGCAAGCTTTGTAAACACATCCGCCTTTTGCTGAAATGTTTTATCACGCCAGACATAAAAAGCATTTTCAGAAACATCAAGCATGGTCTCAATTTCTGATTCAGGCATTAGGGGATATTCTGCCACTAATTTTTGATTATATGGAAAGATGGATTGAAATTTTTTCATAGTGCAAATTGAAATTAAAAAGTAGAAATTGAAAAACTACAAACCTCGTAAGCCGGATTCTGTTTAAGTCATCATTTATCTATGCTGCCTACCCTGAAGCTTGAACGGGCAGCTCTCAAACGCTTCTTTATGTGGCATTGCAGCACCTAAGGTTTACCCTTCTGCCATGTTACCATAACAGAACGTGAGCTTTTACCTCACATTTTCACCCTTACTCCGCCAAGCGGAACGGTTATTTTCTGCGGCACTATCTCTTTCTTATAAATAAGAAGCCATGTTTAACACATGGTAAGTTGCCCTATGCTGTCCGGACTTTCCTCCCCGATTAACTCGAAGCGATGACCCGGGTTTGTAGCATTACAAATTTAAAAGAATATTTGTTAGTAAGATGATATGGTAAGAGGTCTTTAAAACAATAACAAAAAATCAGTTTATATAAACTAGTAACGATTTCTTTTTCTGCGCATTCGAATAAAATCAACACAGCCGCAATAATTGGAATACTTATTACAAGAAACGAAGACATATCTGTTATCATCAAGTCCATTGCGTTAAACAGTTTTTTTGTTTGATTTTTTTAATCCTTCCTTTAACTGCATATTATCAAAATTTTCTTTCACACGATACTTAACTATTTCACCAATTAATTTTTCAGGAAGCGGCTCACTCAAAGGAAACTGAACAGCACCCTTGGAAGTTTTATAAGACATAAGTTTTTCTTTGAAAGCTTCTATTGGTTTTGGTGTTGGATAAAAACCGTAATGTTCTTTGCCCGCAGCAAAATAAACAAGTACAAAACCATTTTGCTTAAATGCGGGCATTCCATAACTGATTAATTCTTCTGCATGTGGCGCGGCTTTTTTTATAACTTGCCTGAACTGTTGTAACACCTTTTGTTTATGTTTAGGTTTATCAGTAATATAGTCATCAATACTATTGTATTTTTTCATACAGATTATTTTACGCCATTCGCATCATTCCACCAGCCTTTCATTTTCCTAATGTAAAGTATTTGTCCAGTATGATAAGCGTTGTGCGTACCAATGTGCGCAATTGTATCATACCATTTTTGCAGTTTAATTTCATCTGCGTTACTAACAGCAACTTCCCATGCTGTTAAAACACTATCTAGCCTTGTAACAGTTGCAGGCCATGACTTTTCATCAACCGGCGAAAACGTTTCTTTATTGTCGCCATCAAATGCAGATTGCTTTTGACCTGTAAAACTTTTTAAAGCATGTAAGTTCCAAAAAATCAAATGCGTGGTTAACTGTGCTATTGAATGGTTTTCACTGCTGTCTTTCCAGTTAGCTTGTTCGGCTGTTAAGCCTGCAATTGCAGTATCAGCAGGTACAAACCAGTCTTTTACATTGTGTGTTGTTTTTAGTTGTTCAAGAAGAATGCTTTTTAATGTTGATGTTGAATCTTTTTGTGCATTTAGTGTTATAAAATTCAATAATAAAAAAGCAAGTAAAAGCTGTTTCATAGTTTTAGTTTAATAATTTAAAGTTGATTTAAAGTTATTAAAATCCATCACTTATTTGATTAAATTTTACAAGTGGAAAAACATTGAATATTTAAATGAAATAAGCTACACAAATGTAGCTTATTGTTGCCCGACCTGGATTCGAACCAAGACACTCAGAATCAAAATCTGATGTACTACCCTTATACTATCAGGCAATATGAAAACAGATAATTATTTCTTTTGTTGATTGCCTAAGTTAAGCGTTTTTGGCTGTGTTGACTGCTGCGGAGTTGCAGGTGACTGCTGTGTTGGAACAGTTGATGTATTTATATCTTTCAGTATTTTATTATCATTAGTGCCAGAAACATTTGAAATAAATAAAACAGATACAATGCATAATACTCCAAGTATTGAAGCAAATATCCATGTGCCTTTTTCAAGCACATCTGTGGTTTGTTTAACACCCATAAACTGGTTATTGAAACCGGCAAGCGTACCACTTAAACCACCACCTTTGGGATTTTGAATCAGTACAATCAACCCCAAAATTATACATACAATTACGAGGATTATGAAAAAAAGAAATGTCATTATTTAAGCTTTAAGTTCTTAATTTTTGCCGCAAAGTAAGCGGATTTAGAGGGATTGGAAAAACTTAATTTTTCATAAATAGTAATTGCTTCTTCCGGTTTGCCCTGTTTAATCAACACTTCTGCCATCGTCTTTGTTACTACTTCCTTAGGATCGTTTGAGCGTGCAGCCATGTTTTGTGCCTGTATTTCACCGGCTGCATCTGTTTCAAGATTATTTAAATTAGGGCTAACACGCTTCATTTGCTTCAACCAATCAGTAAACCTTTTTAACTGTATTCCCAACTTATCGTTGGCTTCCTTTTCAGGATCAAGTTTTATTCCCTGTGATTCAAAATAATCTACGCGATGAGCTGGGATGTTTTCAATGGAAAGCACAGTTGTTTCAATAGGTTTTTCCAATGCTTCAGCCTGCTCTTTTAAAAGATTGCTTAATCTTTCATTCGGTTCAAACCCGTCTTCTTTAGCTATTTCGTTTGTTGAATCTTCAACCTCATCTTCAAAAACTTCATCATCCTGTTTATCATTTTCTATGTGTATGATTTCAGGATGAGCTTCTTTAAACTCAATTACTTTACTTTCTATATCTTCTGTTATATAAGATATAGTTTCTTCTGAAGTCAGGATCTCATTTTTTTCTGCAACAGCCTTTTCAACATCATCTTTTGTAATATTTGCTAGCGTACTTTCTTCAGCTTCTACAGAATAATTTGTATTTTTTGTTGATATTAATGGCTCGCCTGTTTTAAACTCAGTTTCTTCATTTAAATTAAAATGCAGTAATAATGTATTATTAAAGTGCAAAGCTGTTTTCTGCAATGCATTTTCAAATCCTTCAATCTTATTATCAAACATTTTTTTTTGCA
>CAHJWK010000017.1 GCA_903642275.1 Chitinophagaceae bacterium | reverse complement strand
CTGCAATCTCGTAAATGATATCAGTGTTGTTATACCATGGCCAGAAGTTTATTAATATATAAGATAAACAAAGCACAAGTATTACAATTATGCGCAGTGCATTATCAAGTTTAAGTTTCTGTAAAATTCCGCGTAGGGAAAAGCAACAAAGCAGGTTTAATAATACCTGCGCTTTTATAAGACTTAAAAAATAAGGCCCAAAAATTTTAAAAAATAAGGCTGGCATTACCCAGAACATAAGACCCATGGGCAAGCCAAAATCTTTGTATGGAACTTCGCCGAGATATAACCTGTAAGCACCTTCCCATGATAGAAAAATGTTCACGCGATAAGGAAAGCTTAAGAACAGAGGCAAAGAACAAAATGCAAGAATGATGAAAATATCAGCTTTGCCCAGCCAGAAATGCTTAGAGGAATTAGATTTTATTATCACCGTAAAAGTTTTTTATTTCAATTATCCCTTTCGTTTAACCAAAAAAACCCAACGAACAGCAGATTAATTTAAATGTTTACTAAACTCGTTTGTTCAGAAGTGTAATCAGTGCTAATTTAGTATCGTAAAACGCATTTAATTAAAATAAATTACAATGAACTTTATAAACAAATCCACTGAAGAACTAAAAAATTTTGGCAACGAATATAAAACGGCTTATGCAACAGCCGACCCTTTTCCAAGCATTTACTTCGATAATTTTTTTAATGAACAGATGTTGAAAGATGTGCTTGGAGAGTTTCCCGACATGTCTAAAAATCCTGATTTAAAATACAATGATGCGAACCAGGTTAAGCTCGCCTCAAAAGGTGAATACCGTTTTGGTGAAAAAACAAAAGAGTTTATGCATTACTTAAATTCTCAACCATTTCTTGAATTTCTCACAGAACTAACAGGTATAGATAATCTTATTCCTGATCCTAATTATGACGGTGGCGGAATGCATCAGATTCAACCGGGCGGCATGTTAAAAATTCACGCTGATTTTAATAAACATCCAAGAACAAAATTAGACAGAAGGCTTAATGTACTTATATATTTAAATGAAGATTGGAAAGAAGAATATGGAGGACAGTTTGAGTTGTGGGATGTTGATATGAAAGATTGCCGCAAATCTATTTTGCCCGTTTTTAACCGTATGGCGATGTTCTCAACCACAAGCACTTCTTATCATGGCAATCCAAATACTGTACATTGCCCTGAAGGCAGATCAAGAAAATCACTCGCTTTATATTATTATACAAATGGAAGGCCTGTTGAAGAACAATCAGTAAGCGAAGCTGATCATAACACACTTTTCAAATACAGGAAAGAAGATAAAAAATCAAAAATTTTAAACACTTTAAAAGAAACAGTTAGGTTGGTTACGCCACCAATATTGTTACATGGTTTAAATAAGGCAAAAAATTAATGCCGCTGTTTTAGTATTATCATGCAAGTACAAGCTCCAGGAAAACCAATTAAAAAATCACCTGTTATTAATGGTGCTGATATTATTATTGTCAGCTCTCAACAATGGTACACTGATATTGGCAGCACCTGTAAAAATATTGCACATGAATTTGCAAGGCATAACAGAGTTTTGTATGTGAATGCTCCGCTTGACAGAAAAACACTTTTGTATAGTAAAGATGATATCAATATCAAACAGCATCTTGACATTATAAACAACAAAAGTGAAACACTTTTTGAGGTTGAAAACAACATCTGGAACTATTATCCAACCACTAAAATAGAATCCATAAATTGGATACCTTCAACAAGCATTTTTTCAATCATCAATAAAAGAAATAATAAAAAATTTGCTGCAGATATTAAAGTGGCGATTGAGAGGTTGAAGTTTAAAGACTTTATAATTTTTAATGATAATGATATATTCAGATCATTTTATTTAAAAGAATTTTTAAAACCAAAACTTTACATCTATTGTAACCGTGATAATTTGTTAGGTGTTGATTACTGGAAGAAACATGGTGTGCAGCTTGAAGCAGAACTTATTGCAAAATCTGATCTTACTGTTGCAAATTCAACATCACTTACTGATTATTCACTAAAGCATAGTATTAACTCGCATTATTTCGGCATGGGTTGCAACATTGAACTATTCGATGGAAGAAAGAAGCTTGATGTGCCGGAGGATATGAAAAATCTTCACCGTCCAATCATTGGTTATGTTGGTGTACTTACATCATTACGCATAGATGTTGAAATAATTAAGACAATAGCAAAAGCTTTCCCTGACTATAGCATTGCTTTAGTTGGTCCTTATGATTTATTTAAAGAGAAAGATCAGCTTAATGATTTTTCAAATATATATTTCTTAGGCAAAAAGCCAGTAAGCGCTTTGCCTTCTTATATGCAGGCGATTGATGTATGTATTAATCCGCAGGCAATTAATGATATAACTATCGTAAACTATCCTTTAAAGATTGATGAATACCTGGCAATGGGTAAACCTGTTGTTGCAACAAGAACTAATGCAATGGAAATGTTTCGTGGAAATGTATTTCTGCCTGAAAAGCCAGCAGATTATCCAAAAGCAATTGCAGAAGCATTGGTCACTGATAGTGATACGTTAAAAGAGGAGAGAATTCAATTGGCTGAATCCCATACTTGGGAAAAAGCCGTTGAAAGAATTTATGCTGCAATCAATAAAACTTTATCAAATTGAAATTAGAAGAAAAAATACAAAGCAATCCGCGGTTAAAAAATTTTACACTTAATCTTTTAATGCCTGTAGGTTCTGCACGGCCAAGATGGTGGGTAAGAAATATTTTAAATCCATTCATGCATAAGAAAGGTAAAGGCGCAAAAATCAGACGATACACAAGAATTGATGTAATGCCTTTCAGAAAATTTTCCATCGGTTATAAAACAATCATTGAAAGTTTTAGCTGCATTAATAATGGCATGGGAGATGTAACAATCGGCAACAATTGCATGATTGGTATTGGCAGTGTTTTAACTGGTCCTGTAACAATCGGCAACAATGTTATCACAGCACAACATGTTGGTATATCAGGTTTGAATCATGGCTATGTAGATGTACATACACCTATTCGTGACCAGAAATGCAATGTTGCAGAAGTAGTCATTGAAGATGATTGCTGGATTGGAACCAACGTTGTAATTACTTCCGGCGTTACTATTGGCAAACATGCAGTAGTTGCGGGTGGGAGCGTGGTTACGAAAGATGTTCCACCTTTTACAATTGTTGCGGGTAATCCTGCAAAAATTATTAAACAGTATAATCCTGAAACGGATAGTTGGGAAAAAATAACCGGCGCGAAAAAAGAATATTTTAATATCGTTTATAAAAGCGATGTTATATAAATCCAATATCATTCATCAAACTAAATCAAATGCTTATTTCAGGCCAATTACATAAAAGTAGGGTGCAGTCACCATTGCCGTATATAAAATTAATGCGGCCGCATCACTGGATTAAAAACCTGTTCTTGTTCCTGCCATTATTTTTTGGCGGAGAAATTTTCAACATTGAAAAATTATTAAATACAGGCATTGGTTTTTTAGCATTCAGCTTAATGGCAAGCTGTATTTATATTTTAAATGATTATAAAGACATCGAGTCAGACAAAATACATCCTGAAAAATGTAAACGGCCACTTGCCTCAGGTGTAATATCAAAACAAGCTGGAATAGTGATGTGTATACTCTGTTTTATTGCCGGTGTTGGCATATCATTATTATTGATGCCAAAATTCATCTTTGTTTTATTTATTTACTTCTTTATAAATCTTGGTTACTCACTTGGTTTAAAAAATATTTCAATACTTGATATCATTCTTTTATCTGTCGGGTTTGTATTGCGTGTAAAAGCAGGTGGTGTTATTACATCTATCGCAGTATCTCAATGGTTAATGATCATGTTTTTCCTGCTTGCATTTTTTATGGCTGCTGCAAAAAGAAGAGATGACCTGCTTATTAAATTACAATCAGGTCAGGATATGCGTAAATCAATCAAAGGGTATAATCTTGAATTTATGAATGTTGTTATGTCTTTGCTTGCAGCTATCATAATTGTAGCATATTTAATTTATACAATTTCGCCTGAGGTGATGGAGCGCTGGAAAACATATCGTTTATATTATACTGCGCTATTTGTTATTGCTGGTTTGCTTCGTTACCTACAGATAACATTTGTTGAAAATAACACCGGTTCACCTACAAAGCTTTTATATAAAGACAGGTTTCTGCAAATAACATTGTTACTTTGGGTTTTAAGTTTTTATGTAATTATTTATACTCCTGATATTTCTATTTTTAAGTAAACAGTTTAGCGTGAAAAAAAAGATTGCGAACTGGGGTAATTACCCGGTAATGGAAAGTGATGAACAACTTTTTAGTTTTGATGATCAGTTACAAAAACTGGTTAAAGAAAGCGATCATTTTATTCCAAGAGGTAATGGCCGCTGTTATGGTGATGCATCTTTATCTGAACAAACAATCAGCACACTTAAATATGATAAGGTGCTTTCATTCGATACAAAGAATGGTGTATTGGAATGTCAAAGTGGTCTTACATTTGATAAAATTTTGGAGTTTATTGTTCCAAAAGGCTGGTTTCTTCCTGTTACTCCAGGCACAAAATTTATAACAGTTGGTGGCGCTGTTGGCAGTGATGTTCATGGTAAAAATCATCACGTTGATGGATCATTTTCAAATCATATTGTTGAGATGGAATTGATATTGTCTGATGGCAGTACTATCATTTGTTCATCAATACAACATGCTGATTTGTTTGAAGCAACCTGCGGCGGAATGGGTTTAACCGGCTTAATAATAAGAATAAAATTCAGGTTGAAGAAAATTGAAACTTCATACATCAAACAAAAACAAATTAAGGCGCAAAATCTTGATGAGGTTATTCGTTTGTTTGATGAATACAGTCATTATACATATTCGGTTGCATGGATTGATTGTTTAAAAAAAGGTGAACACTTTGGAAGAAGCATTCTTATTTTAGGTGAACATGCAAAAGTTGATGAATTGCCTGAAAAATTTAAAATTGATCCGCTAAAGTTGCCTGCAAAAAAAAGTATTCCGTTTCCAATTAACCTGCCTTCATGGGTGTTGAATAGTTTTACAGTTAAGCTTTTCAACTTTTTATATTATGGCAAAAATTTTAAAAGAGAAATAAAAAATGTAGTTAGTTATGAACCTTTTTTTTATCCGTTAGATGCAATTCTTAACTGGAATCGTGGTTATGGAAAAAAAGGTTTTATTCAATATCAATTCGTATTACCACTTGAATCGAAGCAAGGCCTGATTGAAATCTTGCATCGTATAAGTGATGCAGGTCTCGGCTCTTTTCTTGCAGTGCTAAAGGTTTTTGGAAAGCAGGAAAGTATGATTTCATTTCCAACAGAAGGATATACACTGGCGCTCGATTTTCCTGTGAGGGATGGCTTGTTTGAATTTTTGGATGAACTGGATAACATCGTTTTAAAATATGGCGGACGTTTATACATGAGTAAAGACGCCCGCATGAAACCGGAAGTTTTGCAGGCTGGTTACCCACGTCTTAATGATTTTAAGAAAATTGTGGACCAATACAATCCGAAAAGAAAAATCCGCTCTGTTCAATCAGACCGGTTATTAACACCACAGCTTTAATTATGTCAACTGTTTTATTGTTAGGCGCCACTTCTGATATGGCTGTTGCCATTGCAAGAAAAATGGCAGCGCAGGGAAATAATATTCAGCTTGCTTCAAGAAATGCAGCAAGGCTTGCTCCGTTGCAATCTGATTTAAAAGTGCGCTATAACATTGACTGTACTGTTCATGAGTTTGATGCAACAGATTTTAATTTGCATTTATCTTTCTTTGAATCGTTACCGGTTAAACCAGATATAACTATCTGCGTTTTTGGTTATATGAGTGATAATAAAGTTGCAGGACAGGAGTGGCAGGAATCAGCAAAGATTATTAACAGTAATTATACTGGTGCTGTATCAATTTTAAATATTGTTGCAAATTACTATGCTGAAAAAAAGAGCGGCGTCATAGTGGGAGTGAGTTCTGTTGCAGGCGAAAGAGGCAGGCAAAGTAATTATATATACGGCAGCGCAAAAGCAGGTTTCACTGCTTATTTATCCGGATTAAGAAACAGCATGCATCAATATGGTGTGAATGTAATAACAGTGCTGCCTGGGTTTGTTTATACAAAAATGACAGCTGACTTAAAACTTCCACCATTACTAACTGCAACACCGGAAGTGGTTGCTGATGCCGTTGCTTCAGCTATAAAAAATAAAAAAAATGTGATTTATGTAAAATGGATGTGGCGCTGGATTATGCTTACTATTAAAACTATTCCTGAAGGCTTTTTTAAAAAGCTTAGGCTATAAATATGAATAACATTAATTCAAAACCTTCAATTGCTTTTTTTGATTTTGATGGAACAATTACATCAAAAGATACGCTTGCAGAGATTATAAAATTTGCTAAGGGTAAATTTGCTTATTACACCGGATTAATTATTTTATCTCCTGTAATTATTGCTTATAAACTTAAGTGGTTATCAAATCACAAGGCAAAAGAAATAATGCTGCGCTATTTTTTTAAAGGCATGTTACTACCAAACTTTAATACAATTTGCGAAGATTTTACAAAGAATAAATTACCATCATTATTAAGAAAAGAAGCATTAAGGGCAATAAGAGATCATATTGAAAACAAGACAAAAGTTGTTGTGGTTTCTGCATCTCCTGTTAATTGGGTAAAGCCTTGGTGTGATCAATATAATATAGATTGTATTGCAACCTGCCTTGAAATAAAAAATAATAAATTAACAGGTAAAATTTCTGGTCGTAATTGTTACGGACAGGAAAAAGTTAATCACATTTCAAACAACTACCAGCTTAACAGTTACTCTGATATTTATGCTTATGGCGATACAAAAGGTGATTTACCGATGCTTGCTTTATCAACCCATAAATTTTATAAACCATTCCGTAAAAAAGCTTATTAATTATAATTGTAATGAAAAAAAGGAGCATTATAAGCTCCCTTTCTTTTTAATATTATCTCGGTTCCTTGTTATTGCTTGATAAACTTCAAATACGCTTTCGTTTCATCACTCAATATTTGCAAAGTATATAAACCCGCGCTCAAAGATTTTACATTAATCGTTTCTAATAATAAATCACTGTTTTTATTTACAGTCTTGGATTGCAACAAACCACCTGTCGCACTATAAACATTTAATTCAATTTTCCCGGTTGTTTTGTTATTCAACCTAATGTTAACAAAATCACGTGCAGGATTGGGGAAAAGATAAGATGAATTAAGAATTGAAGCGCTTGCATTGGCAGTATTTTCATTAAATGCAATTGTACTTGTTTGACTTGAGCATGTAGTATAAACAATACCTGATGCCACCGCATAGGTAGCAGCATTTGGAGTATGAATTATTGTATTGTTACAAATTAAGTTATCTGTATTATAAGTTAAGTAAGTGTTATATACTCTTATATGACAATCTGTATTGCTGCCCAACTGGTTATCCTTCACAATGAAAGTTAAGAATTCAGGATTGGGTTTGCCAGGCGAAGGATTAGTAGTATTCCGGGTATCTACTTCAATATTAGCGAAACCGCTTGATGTATGACCGTCTAAAAAACCAGTATAATTAACTTTATTTCTTTTAATTTTTACCAGGCCTGCACCAAGTGAGAAAATACCACTTGCATAAGTATTCCATATAACATTATCATGCACATAAGCCTGTGTGTAACCTCCCAAAACAATTCCATTCGCCTGTTGATTATTATATTCATAACCTATATTTGAAATTTGATTATTATTTATTTCGCTTTCTCCGCTGTCAGCATCACTTATTTGAATAGCGCCACGGCTTATACTATCAAAAATATTATTATAGATATGAAAATTACCTAAACGCATTGGTAACAAACTATCACCTCTTCCATTACTGCAATAAACTGATGGATGCTGAGAGCCTTCAAATCCATTAGGCGCAGTTGAACCTAAATACATGCCTTCAGCAGAAGTGTTATGAATATATAAATCGTGAATTTTAAAATCATGAAGAACCCAGTTTGGAAAAGAAAGGCTATCCTGGCAACCATTATCAGCTTGTTCTTCTTTTATCCATAATCCTGCGTTTTTATTATACATTTCGCAGTGATCAATTTCTACCCATGCAGAGCGCCCATGAACATCCACTCCAACGCCCCTGTTGGCAGGAGTTGTAATTAAAAAACCGTACTTTATTCCAGGCGTGCCTGTTCCTGTAATATGCAGATGCTTGCAGTCATCAATTTGAAAACCGCCTGTAATAGCACCATTATCAAACCAGTTTAAAACTACCTGCCCGCCTTCATTAATAATTGTAACGGAATCTAAGCCTGTAAAGAAAGCCCAGCTATAAGGATTCTGAGCTGCAGTTAATACAATCGTATCTCCTGCATGATACTGAAAGCCATTAAACCCATCCACGCCAATTGTATTATTACCAGAGGACTTCGTGATGTAAATTCTCTTGCCGACATAAGGCACACCCTCTGTAACCAATTGGTTTAAATTTACTTTTTGAAAACTTTTTTTGTTACCGGCATTTGTTTGTTGATAACTGCACATGCCGATTAAAGCGCACAGCGCTAAGAGTAGAACTTTCTTCATTACGGAATTTTTATGGTTTTAAATAGGAATTTGATTTATCAACTAACTCAATCGCCAATGATATATACAGAGAGTATCAATAGGAAACCCTTTAAATAATCAATGTAAAATAAAAGTTGTTGCTAAAAAGTAGTCGATAATAACTTCGAATGCTAACGAAAAATCATGCCAAGGGGAGATAATTATACATGATTTTTTAGTTTATTATTATTTAATAAATTATTATCTGTTTCAGGAATAATTGAATTAAATGGAATTATTTTTTTAGTCCGGTTGGGTTTTGTGTCCATTTAATTCCAATAGCAATTGAGGTGTTGCCATTATTATTATAAATGATGTTTCCGGATTTGTAAGTATTAAAAGTTTTATAAATACGAATGTTGTAATCAGTGTTTGCACCTAACTTATTATTCCAGATATAAAATTTTGTAAGTACTGGATTAGGCTGTCCGGGGGATGGAAAATTCGTAGGGCGTGTGTCAACCATAATATTACTGGAACCTTTGCCTTTTCCACCCAAAAAACCGCTGCTATCTATCATGTTATCATGAATTTTTACAAGCCCGGCACCCAGTGAAAAAATACCTGCGCCAAAAGTTGTTCTTACATAATTATCATTAATATCGGCATGTGAATATCCGCCTATAATAATTCCATTCCCCTGCTCCCCATTATATTCAAAGCCGCAATTGGTGATAGTGTTATTATTTATTTCGTTGTATCCGCTGTCAGCACCGCTCAACTGTATTCCACCTCTCCAGGTGCTATCAATAATATTGTTATAGATATGAATGTTACCAAGCCGCATCGGTTTGGGTGACAAAGGCTTACCATCACACTCAATTGTTCTTATACCATTGGGATCGGTAGAGCCCAAGTACATACCTTCCTGGAGCATATGATGAATGTAATTATCATGAATGCTTACATCATGCAAAATCCAATTCGGAAACTGCAAGCTGTCAGTACAATCTGCCTCATGCTTAAGCCAAACGCCATAATTTTTATTGTAAATTTCAAGATGTTCTATTTCTATGTTTGATGAACGGCCCTGTGCACTTATACCAACACCATAACCCTGATCCTGTGAAATATAAAAGCCGTACCTATCTGCTGTGCCTGTGCCTGTGCCTGTAATTTTAAGATGGCGACAGCCGGTAAAGCTAAAACCAGTAGTTAATTTAACTCTTCCTCCTTCGTTTATAATAACAAGCGGACAACTGTCTGTACCTCTCGTGAAATATGCCAGCTCAAAATATGCATACGGATTTTGAGACGCTTTTAAAACAAACGTATCACCTGCATTATAACTAAATGATCTACCATCAATGTAAACGTTATTATCAGAATTTTTTACGATATAAATTTTTTTGCCTTTGCAATTTGATGTAACAGTTTCCGCAGGCTTATCTAAAGAATTTTTAGAATGCTGAAGCATCCATTGATAAATATTAATTCCAAAAGAACCAAATGTTGATGCAGGATTAAAGGCAATATCTTCTATTGCATGCTTAACATTTACAACTCCAATAGATTTATATTTTACAGCCAGGTTAACAGCATTAGCAGATGCGTTAAATTTTGCTTCACTTATAATCTTTGTATCACTTGCACTGTAGATGTTTAATAAGGGTACTGGATATTGTTTGATAATATTTTGTGCATTCTTATTCTGTGAAAAATTTAAAGTAATAGGATTTACTGCAACAACCGCTGCAATTTTTTTTGTAAATACTGAATCTGCAGTTATGGTAGAAGTGTATATACCGGTTCCAGTTACATAAATTTTTGCAGTATCTATTGTGTACTTTTTTATCAGGTAAGAAAGTATATATCCAAGTTCATTATTCCTGTATAATTTTTTAGAAACTTGCGGAGAAAAAACAACGAACTCGTAAATTCTTCCTTCCGATACTATTTTAGGATGTATTCCTTTCGCAATGGTTGCCGGCAAGCCATAGGAAAGTATATCTTTTACAGTTGCACCGTTCTGCGCTTCTTCATTCAAATTAATAATAAGCGGGTAGCGCACTAAACTTTTTTTATAATTTTCTGGCAGATATAATAATCCTTGTGTTAAACTGCCCTTAGTATTAACAGGTATTGTGATGATATCCTGATTGCCTGTTGCTGATTGCTGGAAACAGCTGTAAAAAAGTATTGTAAAAATGAAAGCAATAATAAATTTTGATACTTTAATAAATATGGTTGTAGAGAAAAACTTTTTTATAAATATTAAGTGATTCAAAGTTTAAATATTAAATAATAAATTTTTATAGGTTTTTGAGTTGCAATAAATTATTTTTCTGTAGTTCTTGATAAAAATCTTTGTTGGCAAACAAGAAAATTTTATTTCTGTTTAATTTATTTGTGATTGTAACAGGATAATAATTCTGCTGAAAAGCAAGATCATTAAAAATATTTTTCATGGCTTTATTAAAAAAATTCTCTTCACTTAACAACTGTACATATTCAATATAAGCTTGTTTATCGCTTGTTACCTGTTCAGGAAGAATTATATCCGGATTTAACTTATAAAAAACTAACTTATTAAACGCTGCATGATTTTTTATTCCGATTCTATCTCCGCTGCTATGACCCATCAAAGTATTGTTTAGACCCATTAAGTCAATTGTAGTTCCATTATATTTCAATGCAAAGCCACCTGCAAAAATAACACCCACTGAAGGGCGCTGCGCAGAATCCCGCCAAACGTCATTCATGTCTTCACCCATAATGCGTTCAGTATTTGCAAAATCAAATTCATAATTTAATTGTGTTTGCAAAGGATGTTTCAAATTAAAAAGCGTTCCGCTGCCAATAAATACAAAAAAAATAATTGCAATAAGCTGCCAGGATAGAATTGCATATTTAAACCTGTTAAAAACTGCATCTCTGTGTATAATAAGCATGGCAGGTATTGCCCACACAGATAATAATATAATATCCTGGTAAAACCGGAAGCCTGCAAAATGATCTCCACCTGTAGTAAGCGGCAAACACAACGAAATGCATATTATCAGAGTAATTATTAAAATTCCGATTTCAGTCGGGCTTTGCAGCTTAAATTTTTTGTTTAGAAGTAAACTTACCGTTACAACAAGTAAAGCAGTTATAAAAAGAATTATTACAGGGTGAGAATCGGTAATAAAATTTATTGCATAAATCAAACCTTCCTTAATGTTATAAAATTTATCAGGAGATACCTTAGCATAATATGTATTGGGTAAAGGATAACCAAAATAGTGTATTCGAAAATTTGCCATAAAAAGTATGGCAGTTATGGAAAGAATTAAATAAGCTAATGAAAAAAGAACGCTTCTTTTATTTTTTATGGTTATAATTATAAACAGGAAAAAAAATAAAATATTCCATGCATATGCTTCCGGCCTTGTAAGTACCAGTAAAATGGCTAATAAACAAACTATTGTTTTTTTGAGTAAAGAAATATTTGTTTTACTGTATTGAAGAATTGAAATAACAAGGGTTGTAAAAAGAAAATTCCATAAGGCATTTTCCATTAAGCTTAACACTGACCAGGCAAAATATAGAGGGCCGATACATATTAGAAAAACGGTGTACAGCCATAAAAAATGCTTTTTATAAAAAGATTCGTTTAGCTGTTTCACATCTTTGCTTACTTCTTCATAAGCGAATGTTACGGTTGTAACGGTAAGTAAGAAACATATAATAAGCAGAATAAATTCAGGATGCGCAGATAAGAGAAAGAACGCTGCACATATTAATACCCAAAGCATAGATGTAAAGCCTTCTACTCTTTCACCGTGCGTATTGTAAACAAAACCTTCTCCATTTGAGAAATGATGCGCATAGTTTAAAAAAATATTTGCATCATCAATTCCTGTTAAGGGCTTCCCTAAATAAAAAAATTCAACGAGTGTTACACAAAAGATAACTATTGAAAAAATAAAAAAATGTTTAAAAAAAGCAGTTAAATGGTAACGCATTGGAAACAGTTGCTTAAATAAACATCAAAAATTGCTTTTTATTCTGAATTTAAAAAATAATAAGAGGTAATGCAATAACCATAAAAGTTTTATCATTTAATTACTAAGCAAACATCGCTTTCATTTAGTGCCTGCGATGATAAAGAACGAACTGATAAATGTTCATGGGTAAGCCATTAATAATTTCTTTATAAGAGGCATTATAAAATTGTTCCCAGCAACAATGGCCGCCTTTGTATTCAGTAAATCTTGCAAGTAGTGCTTTAATATTTACGTGATCAACAAACATGTGTGTGCTTATGCCATGTATATCTTCACTGCTACCAAAACCCCATACATGCACACTGTCGCTTACTAAAGAATCTACCGGATCGTTTTGATTATTTTCAGCGCTCATTGGTATTATAGCTGCTAACATGTGACTTGGTTTACTATATTCATGAATGTAATGATCAGTATAATTAACATAGGAAATATGTGAAGGGTAATACACTGTTGTACCACCACCACGGCTTAAACCTGTTAAAGCAACACAGTTAGTATCTATCCTGTAGTGTGCATATAACCATGTTAGCACATAATTTATTTGCGAAAAATCTATAGGCGCGTCAGCACTTGCAGGTAATATAGACACTGCTGTAAATTTTTCTTTAATACCTGTTAGTGGGTTAATCGCATTACCATCCCAGGTGCCTTTATATATTGCTTCTCCTAATCCTGCCTGCGTAAGTTTTTTTGGAGACGTTCCATATTCTCCCACACCCACTAATCCAACCATAAGTGGATGTTTGGTAATAGTATCTGTTTTATAATCATCCGGCAGATGTACCAGGGCAACTGCATTTCGGGTGTCAGAAATGGGAATAACTATTGAATGCTGATTTCCGTATTGTGTGAATGCTGTATATGCCCAAACTATAAATAAAATTGATAAAAATTTTTTGATATTAATTTAGTTTTAGCAGAGGTGAAAGATAAAGTAATCATTGTTTGATTAATAAATGGTTTATTAAAATTAACCATAAACCCTAAGCTGCGCTGCTGCTGATTAATAATTTTATTGTCGCTTATCAAAGTACACTTTACTGCAATATATCTCCACTTATTCAAGCTGTGATTGCAGCGTTTAATACAAAAAATCTTATTAATTAAAGTATATATTTGTTTAGTACCTATTATTCAACATTAATCCGATGACCTTAAGTTATTCGTACCAAAACATTATTGTAAAATTTTTTTTTGGCCTGATGCTGCTAATAGTGTTGTATTTCATTTACAAAGCGGCATTGCTGCCACTTAGTTTTGATGATGCATATATGTTTACCCGGTATGCAAAAAACTTTCTTGTTAACCATAATTTTGGATGGAATGCAGGTGAAAGAACTTATGGCTGTACAAGCATTGGCTATATGCTTTTTGTAACTTTTATAGAATCAATTTTTCCCAAATCATTTGCGGGTGATGAAATTGTTTTAAAGTTTTCTTCTTTTTTCTGGGGAATACTTGCACTGGTATATATGTACAAATCTTTAAAGATTGTTACAAATAATTCTGTGCTTAAGAAAGTTTATTGGCCTCAACTTATTACCCTGCTAATATTATTTATGCCTGTGTTTATTAATAATCTCTTTAGCGGGATGGATACCACCATGTCTTTATTTGGTGATTCTTTTATGATTTTTTTATTTCTTCAGTACAATAGAAAGCAATCGCTTTTATTTCTTTTTTTAGCAGCGTTATCATCTTATTTTATTTTTTTTATACGGCCTGATAATGGTATTTGTATGATTGTTTTCCCGGCATTATTTTTATGGAAAAAAGCGGGTAAGCTAAAGCCTTTTATCATCGTTTATTCCATAATCTTTGTTTGTATGGCGATTGATACGGTTACTAAATACTTATACTTTGGCTATATTATTCCCCTTCCTTTCTATATAAAATCATTTGGTTTATACGATGGCTACCTGGGAATTTATAAATGGAATGTTACACAATATCTCTACGATATTTTTATTTATTTTTTTGCATTGATAATAATTTTTATACTCTTTATAAAAAAACCTGCAATTAAAAAAGCATTTGTTTATTGGTTTCCGTTGTTGCTTACTTATGGATATTTTTATACGGTGGTGCAGGTAATGGGTATGGCTTCAAGATATTATTTGCCGTTTGTTCCTTTTTTTATTTTAGGATTGTCAGTAAGTCTTACCTATTCATTTTCACTAAATAAAGATCCAGATGTTTTAACGATAACAGAATTTAAAAATAGAATTTTATTGCTGTTATCTTTTATTGCTGTTATAAGAATATTTGGTTATTGCAGTGATGCTTATTATACAAGATTGTATACACATGCTGCAAAAGAGGCAAAAAAATATTCTCTGTATAATAATCTTTTTGCTGCCAATGCATTACCTGAAATTGAATGGTGGCCTTCAATATTAATTTTTGATAGTTTATTGAAAAAACTTCCCGTTACCACAGTTGTAGCAGCAAGTGAGGATGGTTTTATAGCAAGTGATAATATTAGTATGCGTATTATCGATCTTTCGCAATTAAACAACAATGATATCTTTCAAAAAAAATCATTGTTATATTCAATCGAAAAAAACAAACCTGATGTTATCTGGTTACCGCATACTGATTATACAAAAATGCGTTCTGAACTATTCGATTCATACGCTTTATTGTACGAGTATGATTTTTATCCAGGAATACTTGACTATGGCATTGCTGTAAAAAGAATTTATATTGGTTACGATACAGTAGTATCTTATTTCAAAAGCTTTTATAAAGTAAAAAATCTTAAACAATATCCTGATTTAATACCTTTACGAAAAGGTTAAAGCAATTTTTATAAAGTACTTCAACTAACTTAATAACAAATAAGACTATATACATTTTTTTAGTTTTGTACGTTTTAGCAGAGAAACGAAAACTAAATGCTTTTTAAAATAATAAATAAACTTTTAAGCCTGGCAGTGCTTTTACGCTATGGAAGATTGCCTGAGAACGTACGTTATTTTTACAGGCATACTTATTATTGTCAATTGGTTCAGTTGAAATACTTTTTCAGGGATTACGTATTTAAAAAACCATATAAAGAAATTTCTTTTTCCGGCGAGTTTGCACCTGAACTTCAATTTGTATTGCCTTTTGCTTACTGGCATTATAAAAATGGAACGCTTAAAAGCACAAACTCTACTAAGTTTAGCAAACAGTTTTATTTTTTTTCACCAAATCATGAAGAAGCAATTGCCAGACGCACTAACGAAGGCAATTATAATTATGAAATACCAAGAATATTATACAGTCAGAATTATAATATACGCAAATGGGCGCAGGTGCCTTTAAAAGAAACTTATAAAAACGATATTTATGTTTATAACAATCCCATTCTTATCATTGCTAATAGGTACAATTCGGAATGGGAAGGGACGCCAATAAGTTTTTTCAGTATAGAATTATTAGATTTCATGATTGAAAAACTAAAGCAATCATATACACTTATTTATAACCGCCCACGAACAATAAATATTTCAGTGGATGATAGCGATTTTTATGATTTGCATGAGTTTGAATGGCTGAAACAAAACCATCCGGAAGTTTTATTGATGGAAGATTTATTTACAGAAAATAAAAGTGGAGCTGAAAACTTTAATCACTTGCAGTTAATGGTATATGCCAACGCAGATTATTTTATATCAACACATGGAGGAACCGGCACTTTAGCAAGTTACTTTAAAGGCGTTAATTTAATTCTTTCAAAAAAAGGACCGGAGCATCATTTTAACTGTTATCAAAAATTGTATCCCAAACTTTCAGGAGCAAAAATTTTACATGCGAAAACTGACGAAGAAGTAAAAGGCTTTATTGAGCAACATTATGTGCGCAATTAAATTAGTTAAATGAGTAAGATTGAAATAAAAGATCATTACTGGATTAAATCAGGTTTCTTCTCACTACTGCAAAATTTCTTCAATGTAATTTTTGGGTTTGGCAGTTTTTATATTTTAGTTAGAATATTACCCAGCACAAACGATTTTGGAACATGGGCGCTGTTCATGACCACAACCGCGATACTTGAAAATATTAGGAACGGTCTTGTACAAAATGCGCTTATACGATTCCTTTCCTTATCGCCTGTTGAAGAACACAATAAAATAATTTCAGCATCATTTGCAAACAGTGGCATACTTACAGCTGCATGCATACTTCTTAACCTGTTACTTGCGCATTATATCAGCTTTAGCTGGCATTCTCCACAGCTTGAAAAAATGTTCTACCTGTATAGTTTTGTGTACTTGATTTCCGGCGTGGTAACGCAATTCCAGTTTATTATGCAGGCGCATCTTCAGTTCAATGGCATCTTTGTAACCACTTTTATACGTCAGGGACTTTTTTTTCTATACATTTTTATTTGCTCCGTTCATCATATACACATCCTGCTTATTAATTTAGTATATGTTCAAATAGCAAGTGTTATAGCATGCATGGTTGCATCGTGGTTTTTTGTAAAAGAATATCTGCAGATTTCATTTAAGATACAGTCCGGTTGGATGAAAAAATTATTCAACTATGGAAAATTTGCATTTGGTACTTCTGTTAGTTCTACAATTTTCAGCAGTATAGATCAGATGATGTTAGGCTCTTATTTATCGGCAGCTGCTGCGGGTATCTATAATATTGCTGTACGAATTACAAACCTTGTTGACGTACCTACCGGAGCTATTGCAGCCATTGTATTTCCCCAAAGCGCGAAACGCGTTGGCAATGAAGGGCCTGCCGCTGTAAAGTATCTTTATGAAAAATCAGTTGGTACACTGCTCGCTATATTACTTCCGGGTTTATTATTCCTGTTGTTTTTTCCTGCAATTTCAATTCATTTTATTGCAGGCAAAAAATATATAGATGCAGTTCCTATTTTAAAGGTAACCGTATTTTATTGTTTATTTGTACCGTATGGAAGGCAGTTTGGTGTATTACTTGATTCAATGGGAAGAACGCGCTTAACTTTTTTTATTGTCTTTATTTCAGCTATGATTAATGTAGGGTTAAACTATCTTTTTATTCACAGGTTTGGAGTGCTTGGTGCAGCTTATGCTACTTTATCAGCCACCATTATTGGTTTTATTATTGGGCAGATTATTTTAAGAAAAGAACTGAAAGTAAACTTATTGCATACTTTTAAATATGCCGTTGAATTTTATCCTGAACTTTATCAAAAACTCAAACTATTCCTGGTAAAGACTCAAACTAATTAGTTGGTAGTAATCATTGAGTTTACATCAATTTAAAAAAAATAAACTCCGGTATTTTGCGTAAATATCTCTCTTCATACTGGATACGGTCAGCCTTTTTTTCCGTCCTTCAGCGGTTTTCTCTTGTAATTTTTGGATTAACGAATTTTATGGTACTGGTAAGAGTACTAACGAAAGCTGAAATGGGAACGTGGGCATTATTTTTAACCGTAACCACACTTTTTGAAGCTACAAAAAGTGGTTTATTGAAGAATGCACATATCATGTATGTAAATTCAAGTTCCGATGAATATCAAAAGTCAGCAATCGCATCTGCTTCTTTTATTATAAATACTGTCATCAGCTTGTTATTTATAATTTTTATTCTTTTTTTTTCTGGTTGGTTGAGCATGTTACTTCATGCCAGCGAAAATTTAAGTGTCATGCTTAAATGGTTTATTCCTGGTTTAATATGCATGGTTTTCTTTTCTCACTTTGAAGCCATACAACAATCTTTTCTTGATTTTAAAGGAGTATCTGCAGGCTACCTGGTACGCCAGTTTATTTTCTTTATATTAATTATTACAAGCCTTTTTCTGCATAAAGATTTTTCATTACAATACCTGGCAATTTATCAATCTGTAAGTGTTTTCTTGGGAGCAATTGTATTATTTATATATACCAAAAAATATTTGCTCTATCAGTTTAATATACAGAAGGAATGGATTAATAAAATTTTGGGTTACGGAAAATACATTTTTGGTTCCGGCCTTATTTCAAACATCTTTATAAATTTTGACCAGTTGATGACAGCCACATTTATGTCGAGTTATTATGTATCATATTATAATGTTGCCTTGCGTATAAATGGTTTCATAGATATACCATCTTACGCTGCCGCCCAAATAATTTTTCCAAAAACAGTCCGGGCTTTAGTAGAAGAAGGTAGTGAAAAGGTTAAGTACCTCTACGAACGTATCTCCGGCATTCTACTTTCTTTTACTTTACCCATTGTAATATTTATTATCATCTTTCCAAAATTTGTTATAACAGTAATTGCAGGTTCACAGTATGTAGCAGCGGTTCCTATTTTACAGTTGTATATGATTATTAACTTAATAAATCCCATGCAAAATCAGGCAGCCAATACTCTAAATTCAATAGGTAAAGCAAAATATGTTTTTAAACTTGATGTTTTAAGCTTGCTTATGAACCTTGGCTTAAACTATTTATGCTTAACAATTTTTGGTTTCTATGGAGCAGCTATCGGCACTTTTATTACGTGTGTTATTAATGCCTTAATATGGTATTTTACTATGAAAAAACTAATTGATATTAATCTTTCAAATGTAGGTAGTCACATAATTAACTCTTATAAAATTGTTTATGCAGAAGCGGTAAAAATCCTAAGTGGTAAAAAGTCATAATTTTATCAAAGATAAAATGACAAAGCACTAAAAATAAATGTAAGGGAAGTGGCTTTCGATGAGTTTAATTGTTGTCGTATATTCTTAATAGCTGCACGTATTTGAACAACTTTGTCAGGCGTGGTTTTTTGAAAAAAGGAGATAGCTCTTTTTCGAATAATAAACGTATAGTAAGGCGGTTTTTTTATCTCAACAGGATTAAAATATTCTTTAAATCTTACCAGGTTGTCTGTACCTCCATAACTAATGTTATAAAAACTTTTATGTTCATTGTAAAAACAATCCTGCATTATAAAAAGATGAAGTTTAGCGGGAGGTGATTCATTTTGCTTATATCCTTTCACCAGCATTGCACTAGTAAAATGAAAAAAGCTTCGTGCATCCTTTATAATAAGAACAGCATTTATCAGTTCATTATTCAAATACACGCCATATAAATCGCATAAATTATACTTCTTTCCATTTTTATATGTTCTAAGCAAAGCAGGGAAAGAAATATACTTGTATCCTTTTGTTTTTCCAGCTTTTTGAAAAAGATTTTTTACATCTCTTAAATGAGACTCACTTGTTAGTTTAATAAATTCAAATGGCACTCTGCCCGCCAACACAATTTTTCGGCGGCATTGTACTTTAAAACTGGCTAATAATTTATCCTCGGGCTGATTATAAATATTCCATTCGGCATCTTCTTTTCTATGGAAAGGGAAAAACAATTCATCTTCAAATTTTGCATCATTTTTCAGTAAATTTTCAAATGCATCATCAACAGGTCTTATTTGCAAATGCATATAACGTTTCTTCTCAGAAAATTTTTTTAAATTTTCAAGCATCATTTGCAAATCAAAATTTTCTTCTAATATAACAGGTCCGTCATCAATTACGCCTACTTTAAATGGAAAAATTCCTATTTCAACTATTCCTGCATAAGCAAGCTCTTTATCACCATGCATATATCTTATAAAAAGGCTATTGTAAAATGAAGAAGAATATTCTCCGGTTAAATAATAAGGGTACTGAAATGAACTTGCATCGGTTTGCTTAAGTTTTTCATTCCATGATTCTATTTCAGCTTTCTTAATTATTTCCCAATGCATTAATAAGTTGTTTGTATGATGGTGGGGTACACTAAAAAATCATGCCTAAACAACTTGCAGCTAAGCTGCTTCCATTCTCAAAATTTTTAAAGAGTACCAAAGAGCCAAATTTAAGGTTTATATGCAAGGCAGCATTATGTATCTGTTTCAGGGAAAATCAATCTTAAAAAATGCCGATACAGTAAGTAGTGTTAAACAACTTTTTGATATGTATTGTCAAAGGGAATGGATAGCTCTGTATTTTTTTCAAATAATTCGCCAAAGCCTTCTGCCCACTTATTCCAGTTAAGATATTGTTCAAAGCGTTGCCTGCTTGAGACAATTAAATCAATATATTTTGGCTGATCAATATATAGTTCTGCGATTAATGCTGCATAAGTATTGCCATTTGCGCTATATGGTAAACAATATCCGTTTATACCATCTTTAACAATTTCAGGTACACCACCTGTTTCAGTTGTAATTGCCGGAACACCAAATGCATTTGCTTCACAGGCTGCAATTAAAGAGCAATCTGCTCTTGTAGGCAAAATAAGAAAATGAGCTTTGCATAATAATTCATTTAATTTTTCAGCTTCTTCTCTTTTGTTTTTATTTAAGAAGGGAATTACTTCCATCAGCGGGCTTTTATATTGCGCAGGCGGTTCACATCCGCATATAATAAGTTTAGCTTTAATGCCGTGCGAATACTGCAGAAACTTTAATGTTTCAAAAGCAATATCGCCACCTTTTCTATCCCATTCAGTAGCTAAAAATAAAAGTGTGAGTTCTTTGTTTTCAAGCTTTTTATATATAAAGCTTTGGTCTGGAATTTTATCAATGTTAGCGCCTGTTGGTGTTATTAAAATATGCTCTGAGGGCACATTGTAATCATTTACGGCAGATTCAGCAGCCCAGATAGAAGTATAAATAACCGAATTGCTTTTCCTCAATGTTTTTCTTTCAATAATATTTCCTTCAAGCTTTGATATAAAAGGAATTTTTTTGAACTCGTTATAATAATGGGTAATAAGTTTAAAAGTTGTATCTGTAATAAAAAAAATAGGTGTTTTGGTTTTAATAAATGCAATTGCTGAAGACTCTGAAGGCACACAGATGCAATCGTAATTTTTATCTTTTAATTGTTTTGTAAAATGCTTGCCTGCATACCAGCTTAACATGAGATTGCATTTAGCTAAATATTCTCTTTTAAATATTACTCGGTTAAATTTTGCAAATCCTCTTAAAAATTTATCAAGCAGTGAGGGTAAATGTATAGGACCAAAAAAATCTACTTCATGTCCATAATCCTGCAATGCTTTAGCAATGTGATAGACATTGCCTGACCATGCCTTCTTATTCAGCGGATCACTAATAGATAAATAAGCTATTTTCATTTGGACGTGTTATTAATTTTTTCGCACACAAAAAAGAATCCCCCTGTAAAATTGTATGGTAAAATATCTGCTATTTTACAATCAATTTTTTGAAGCCACTTAATACGCTTTGCGAAAAATGAAAAAGGAAATACATCTTCTACAAAATTTGCTTTGCCAAACTTTGTAATCTTTAGATTATTTTTTGCAGATAATTGCTGAATATCTCTCTTGGAAAAAAACTGTACATGATCTAAATTATCTGCAGCAGATTGCGTGGTTGTACCGCTATAGCCAAGCATTTGTTTAATCTTGACAACCAGCTTCCACAACCAGTTATTTTTATTTCTAAGTTTTAAAACAGGTTTAGTAACAAGGCTTTCCCTTGGGCCTTTACCATTGGGTACAGTAATAATTAGTTTGCCATTGCCTGCAAGTGTTTTATTAAGTACTTCCAGTAATGCTTCAGGATGATCAAGATGTTCTAAAACTTCACTGCAAATAATGGCATCATATTGTTCACCAGTCATCATTAATTCTTCGGCACTTTTTTTAACAAACGTTACATTGCTTAAAGTGTTCAAAGCATTTGCTTTTTCAATTGTTTTGTCACTAACATCAATGCCGGTAACATTAAAGCCAAATTTTCCAAGATGCCTGCTTATAACACCGTTGCCGCAACCAACATCCAGAATTGTTGCTCCTTTAGGTAAAGATGCCTGGAGAAAATTTGTTATAAAATCAAGCCGCTTTCTGTCTGCAAGCCTGTCATATTCGTAAGTTGTTGTATTGTTTTCCATGGATATTAATTTTTATGCAGGATATTGTTATAAACGTCTTCAATTTTTTTTGTCATCTTTTTTACATCAAATTCATTGATTATAGTTTGATGTGCTTCGCTTGCCAACCTGTTTCTAAATTGTTCATCATTTATTAATTCTACAACTGCATTAACCAGCATCGTAATATTTTCTGGTTTAATAAGTAAACCATTTTTCTTATGCTGAATTATCTCCATTGAACCATCTACTTCTGTTGCAATAACAGGTTTACGCATTGCCATAGCTTCAAGTAAAGCAATTGGAAAACCTTCCCATAATGATGGTAAGCAAAATATATCTGATGAATATAAAATATCAGCAACATCTGCTCTTGATTTTTGAAATACTACTGATTTTTCCAAACCAAGTTCTTTAACCAATGCAATTGCTTTTTCTTTTAAATCACCATCACCAACCATTAGCAATATTGTTCTTGGATGTTGTAATGAAATTTCTTTAAAAGCTTTAATCAGATTCATCGGATCTTTCTGCGCAGTTATTCTACCAATCGAACAAATAACAAAAGCATCATTTGCAATGCCTAACTCGTTACGTAAATTTTTACTTTCAGCCGAGTCAGGATTAAACTTCGCCAAATCAATTCCATTATGAATAACATCTGACGTAAAGCCGGATATATATTGATGCCCGGTTTGTTGGTTGGAAACAGAAACAGAAATATTACGGTTTGTTTTATTAGTTATCCATTTTTCAAAAAGCACTCTTGCCTTTTTTACTAATGGCGATTGATTATCATGAAAAGACCAGCCATGAATAGTATAAACAGTTGGCAAACCAAGTTTTTTTGCAGCCCAATACACATTACTGGTCGCTCTTGTTCCATGTATATGAACCAGATCAATGCATTTATCCTGCATCAGCTTTTTAACTTCTTTCCACGTACTGAAATCAAAAGCTTTTTCAGAATAAATTACTTTGTTCTCAATACCAATATCGTTTAACTTATCAATCATTTCTCCATCAGTAAAAGATAATACAACCGGCTGAAAGCAATCTTTATCCAAATGTTTTACAAGATCAAAAATGTGCGTTTCTCCACCGCCAACTTTGCCCTGCCTTATTGCTTGCAACACTCTTATTTTTTTTGAGCCTTGCATAATCATGCAGCTTTAGTAAACCATTTATCGTACCATAACTGAAATACCAAAATGTTCCAGACTTTCTGATAATTTACCTGTTTGCCCTGTAAATAATCTGTAGTTAATTTAATGACAGGCGTGCTGTTGAACACACCGGTTTCTTTCAACTTTTCTTCACTTAAATAATGATGAATTTTTACTTTTAATTCATCTTTAAACCATATGGTTAAAGGAGCAATGAAGGGCATTTTTGGCCTATCCATTAATTCCTTCGGTACATATTTATGAACAATCTTTTTCAGGATATACTTGTTTGTTTTATTTCTTATTTTAAGGTCAGCAGGCAACTGTGATACAAATTCTATAATGCGATGGTCAAGCATTGGCTCACGGCCTTCAAGGCCAACAGACATCGTTGCCCGGTCAACCTTAACAAGATTATTGTCTGCCAGGAAAGTTTTATAATCAACAGCCAACATTTTATTTAATACATCCACATCAGAAGAAAAATTATTGGCACTATCAAAGTTGGTTTTATAACGTTCATAATTTGAAGCGATAAATTTTTTCGCTTCATCTTCTGTTATATATTGGCTTATATATTTTAATGCAGTAAGAGGAGATTTATCTGCCCAGATCTTTTTCATTTTTTCATAGCGCGTAGCAAAATTGTATTTGCTGCTGAAGTAAGGTATGTTTTCAGGATTGATGAGATCCATCACATTGCTAAATGCAGCCTGCATAAAATAGGGTACAGACTGCGTGTATTTTATTGACAGGTTAAATTTATTATAACCGGCAAAGACTTCATCACCACCATCTGCTGAAAGAGATACTTTTACATGCTTGCTTGCAAGCTGGCTAACCAATGCTGTAGGCACAACAGAATTATCTGCAAAAGGCTCATCGTAAATTTCAGGAAGATGATGAAAAACATCTGCAGCATCTGAAGCGGTTACATACCATTCATGATGATCTGTTCCTAAATACTCGGCAATTTTTTTTGCCTCAGGTGCCTCATTAAACGCAGCCTCTTTATAACCAATAGTAAATGATTTTATTTTTTCTGTTCTGCCTGTTTGCAAAATGGCAGCGACACTTGTGCTGTCATATCCGCCACTTAAAAATAAACCCACGGGAACATCAGCTACCATGCGATAATTATAAGAGGAGATAAGCAAACGTTCCACTTCATCAATGGCATCTTGTTCAGAAATTTTCATTTCAGGCTTGTCATAAAAATCACACACATCCCAATACTTAGTCTCTGTAATTTTTTTTGTATTGAGCGATAATTTAAAATAATGACCCGGATTTAATTTGAATGTTTTTTTGAAAATAGAATAAGGTGCAGGTATATAACTATACTGCAAAAACAATGAAAGGCTATTTACATCAATCTCTTTAATGAACATCGGATGCTCATGCAAAGCCTTTAGTTCTGATGCAAATAAAAACACGTTATCATCCCAGTAATAATACAAGGGTTTTACGCCGGCTCTATCTCTGCAAACGGTAAGCTCCTGCTTTTCTTCATCTAAAATTACATACACAAACATTCCGATGAATTTATGCACAACAGCATCTCCCCAGCAATGATATCCTTTCAATATCACTTCTGTATCTGAACCGGACGTAAACGTATAACCCTGCTTTACCAGCTCATCCTTTATGTCCTGGTAATTATATATTTCCCCATTGAAAATAATACTAAGTTTTTCGAAATGCATTGGCTGATGGCCACCGCTTGAAAGATCAATTATTGACAATCTTCTTTGCCCTAAACCAATGTAGGCGTTTGGTGTATCAAACACTTCATAACCTGAATCATTCGGCCCACGATGGATTAATGAGTCCGTCATGTTTTTAAGAACAGAAGAATCTGTTCGCTTACTAAAATCACAAAAGCCTGCTATACCGCACATGAGCCAAGTTTTTTTATGTTATTGTTTGAAAGATTCCATAGATAACCTTTCCAGAAAGCTTTCAAATGCTGTGGTTCTTTCTTGTACAAAAGGGTGAACGTGTTTTTCGGGATTGTTATTAGCGTATAATAAAGTGCAAAACCAAAAAAGGCTAAACCTTTTACATTCCTGCGCATAAACAATATCCTGTTCCTGTTTAAATAAAACGTTTTTAAAGTGCTTTTCTTGCCCACGCTCATTGACTCTTTGTGATAGATTAAAGATTTTGGCTGATAATAAATTTTAAAACCTTTGTTCTTTATTTGTTCGCACCAGTCAAACTCTTCATAATATAAAAAATAGATTTCGGGCATTGGTCCAACTTCTTCAATCACTTTTTTTGAAACCATCATGCCGCCACCATGTGCATAATGCGTGGCTTTAATTTCTTCATATTGTCCATGGTCTTTCTTTTTACATCCAACCATGCTGTTTCTTCCGCTGAAATTGTTAACCTTATTATAGCCGGCAAATTCAATGGTGCCCGGTGAATCATAATAGTGAAACTTAGGACAGGCAACACCTGCATCAGCATATTTATCAAACACCTCAATCAAGCCTTCCATTATATCAGGCATCATCACTGTATCATTATTCACAAAAAATAAGTAATCACCTTTCGCCTGTTTTACACCAAGATTATTTCCGCCTGCAAATCCAAGATTCTTTTCGCTTAATATAATATTTATAGCAGGGTATACCGCTTTAAGTTTTTCTGATGGATTTTCTTTTGAAGCATTATCAACAACTATCACTTCCAGATTATCATAATCAAGACAAAGCACCGACTCAAGAAAGTCGCATGTGTCGTCTGTGTTGTTATAATTAATTGTGACAATTGATATAAGTGGCTTTTTATTCTCCATGTATTTTATATAGCGGATTTGTTATCTCGCTCTTTGTATGAACTGTATGTATAAAAACCTGTTTAGCTTTTTTAAGCCTGAATATATTAAAAATCATTAAGGATATTGCCTTAGGCAATTGTATTAATGCGCTAAGCAGAGATTTATTTTTTAATTCTTTTGGTAACGCAATTATTAGGCTTGCTATATATGCAACTAACATTAAACCTGATACAGTAGAAACTAATGGGTTAATAAAAAAAGTGACTACGCATAATATTGGTAAACCTGCAATCAGGAAAGCCCTTGGCGGTACAATATTGTTGGCAACAGCAAGATTAAAATAACTAATGTTGCCCTTTAACAGGTAGCTAAACCCTCTAAAAAAATATTCTTTTAAATAAATAAACTGGCTTAATAACCATCTTTTACGCTGTTGCTTAAAAGCGTCAGAGTTATCAATCTTCTCATCAAAAATTAACGCATCATCAAGGTATGTAATTTTTGTACCTGATTGAACAATCTTTAACTGCAAAGGCTTATCAAAACCGCTGATGGCAGAAATATTAGCTAATGCATCGCGGAGCACTTCAAAATCAAATGCCATACCCGAGCCTATTACTGAAGACGATAAACCCAATGCGTTTGCGCCTTTACGAAAAATATTATTATTAATTGCTTCACTGCAACCATCAAGCAAAGCGAAAGGGGTATCATTATTTTTTGCTACCCTTCTTCCCTGAACGGCTTGCGCACCGCTGAGAAAAGCGCTATTAATATTTTTTAAAAAACCTTTACCCAACATATTATCGGCATCACATATTAAAGCAACATCATATTGATCTTTTATTTGCCTGAAACATTCATTAAGCGATTTTGTTTTAGAACTATTTTTGAAAGCAACTTTTACAACGTGAACAGGCAGTGTACTTAGCTTTTCAATTGTTATATTTTTAAACGAATCTGCTATAATATAAACATCAAATAATTCGGATGGATAATCCTGGCTTAATAAATTTTGCGCTGTTGATATGATAATTTCATCTTCTTTATAAGCCGGAACTAATACAGCAATTTTTTTTAGTGGAAGATAAGTAGCTGCCGGAATAGTTTTTTTATAGAATTTTGAAGCAACAGAAAACACAAATAAATATATTACTGAAATACTACAATAAATAAATACTATAGAAAAAAGGATAAGTAAAACTTGATTAAACATTATTCTTTAATATTAACTCTTTTGGTGTCTTAAGTAGAATTTTCATATCCAGCAAAAGAGATTGCTTGTCGGCATAATCAAGATCCATGTTTATTCTTTCATCAACAGATAAATCTGCATTTGACCTGCCTTTTACCTGCCATAAACCAGTAATACCTGCAGGTGCTAAAAATCTTTTGGCAGATTTATCAACTGTAATAGCTGAAGCTTCGTAAAGTGGAAGTGGTCTGTTGCCAACCAGGCTCATATCGCCGATAAGCACATTAATCAGTTGCGGTATTTCATCAAGACTGGTTTTACGCAAAAACTGGCCAACCTTTGTTACCCGCGGATCATCTTTTATCTTAAAAAAATAACTGCTTTTGTAACCTTTATACTCATTCAAATGCTTAAGGTCTTTTACCATATCTTCTGCATTAACAACCATTGTTCTAAACTTGAAAAAAGTAAATACTTTATAACCGGTACCGGCACGCAGGGACTTATAAAAAACCGGGCCTTTTGATTCTACTTTTATACAGATAGCGATAATAATAATTAGAGGAGATAAAATAATAAGTGCAAGGCCTGAAATAATAATATCAATAATTCTTTTTAATACAAATTGCCTGTTTAAACCTGATGTTTCTTCAGAAGAAATGGAATAAGGCATGGAACTTTGTAAAGTTTTATACTTTTTTAATATCCAGATTTTATCAGAAAGATCGCTTAAAGGTGTTTCTATGGAAATAAGGTCATCAATACCTTGTGATTGTGTACATATATCAGAATCAAACTGGTTATCGCTTACAAAAAGAATAAACGGAATAGTATTTAAAACTTTTGTAGAAGATAAATAGCCGGCAAAATGAAGAATGCTTTTTTTACCTATCAGTGCATCACAGATAACGGCGTCAAAAAACAGGCTTCCATCGGGAATATTGTGAATGCTTTTTTTTGCTTCATGAATGTTGCGAACACAAGCTATTTCAAAACCGCCATCAATAAATTTAGCTTTGGTTGCTTCATCGCAACCAACCATCAAAATTTTCATATTAAATGCTTTACTGAGGCTGATGCTAAGGAGTTCAGCATCAGTATTAACCTGTTGATTATTGGTTTGTTGTTCGTCTGGGATATTGGTAATTTGTCGCATAGTTTTTAGTTTTTGGAAAACACCTGTGCATCTGCACTTAATACGCGGGTGTTAATATAGCTTAAAAGTTTTAAAGGATCAAATGGTTTGGTTATTGATTTTACTGAAGGAAACATGCGTGTCGCTTCAGATTCTGCCATACTTGATAAAATTACAACAGGAATTTTATTAAATGCAACACTGGTTGAAAGCAATTTTACAAATTCATAGCCGTTAATATTTTCCATCATCAGGTCGCTTACAATAACGTCAGGCTTAACACCGTGGTATAAGTAATGTAAAGCTTCTGCACCATCACTTGCTGTAAAAACAATATATTCTTTTTCAAATATTTTTTTTAGCAGTTGAAGCATTACCTTATCATCATCTACGAGTAGCATTTTATGTTTCATACGTTTTGTTTTTTCAGGATTTTAAATAGTTTTTTGATTAGGACATAAAATTAAGATACTCAAAAATCAGCAAAAGCTGCAAGTTGGTAAACGTAAAAAAAATGCTCGTAAACGCAAATAATAAACGGCTGATGTAAATGCGTAAATTTGATAGTCTAATTATTATACCAATATGCTTTTTTGGAAAATTCTTTTTAACACATCAATATTAATTATAATCTATAATTATATTGGTTATGCTATAATTGTTTATTTAATAAATAAATTAAAGCGAAAGTCTGCACAATTTGCTGTTGTTTCTTTCAAACCTTCTGTTTCATTTATTGTAGCTGCGTATAATGAACAAACAGTAATAGGTAAAAAAATTATTAATTCTATTCAGCAGGAATATCCCTTGTCAAAGATCGAATTTATTTTTATCACCGATGGTTCAACTGATAAAACGGTATCCATTATTGAAAATTATCCTCAGATAAAAATACTACATAATTCTGAACGAAAAGGTAAATCGGCTGCTCTTAACAGGGCAATTGCAGCCGCAAATAATGATATATTAATAATGAGCGATGCAAATGCTTTTTTAAATAAAGATGCTGTTAGCTATATAGCGTCTCACTACATCTCTGAAAAAGTTGGGGGCGTGGCGGGAGAAAAGAAAGTATTATCAACAATAAATGATGTTGAGGGAGTTGGCAGTAGAGAAGGTTTATATTGGAAATATGAATCTTTTTTAAAGAAAATAGATTCCGAATTTTACTCAGTCGTAGGAGCGGCAGGTGAATTATTTTCAATAAGAAGAAACTTGTATCAACCACTACCAGACTCAGTAATACTGGACGATTTTATTGTATCCTTAAAAGCCGCGCAACAGGGATTTAGAATAATGTATGAACCTAAAGCGTATGCCAGCGAGTTGCCCTCTATATCCATTAAAGAAGAAAAAAAGCGAAAAGTAAGAATTGCAGCCGGCGGTTTTCAGGCTATGTATATGTTGTTACCATTGTTATATTTCTGGAAACATCCGCGGCTTACTTTTTTGTACATATCACACCGGGTTTTACGCTGGACGCTAAGCCCGCTTTGTCTTATATTCCTATTCACTTCAAATGGTGTATTAGCAGTAACTCAAAAAGATTTATTCTTTTCAGGCATATTTGTTCTCCAGATATTTTTTTATACGACTGCTTATTTATCGCAGTTTATATCATCTGAATCTAAAATTAATTTTTTAAAAAATTTTGGTTACTTTAGTTTTATGAATTACTCTGTGATACTCGGTTTTTTTCGATATATTTCTAAAAAACAATCGGCAGTGTGGGAAAAAGTACAACGACCATCCGAAACATTTAGCGTATAGTTTTTAATCTAACCATTATATAAGTAATTTTGAATTGACTCGTATCGTTATTGAAACAGTACTATAGCAAGTTTGTATTCACAAAGAATACATAATAATTATTTGATTAACAACGCTCACCGGCTTATTTTTTATTATCCTATAAAACAAGATGTATATGCAAAAGTTTTACATTTTTACCCTTATTTTATCATGTGCAATTAACAGCAGTATTGTTTTCTCACAATCTGTTTTAGACCCTACAGATCCTGTTGTTACATATAATTCAAGTACTCCTCCAACACAGCCTGCGTACGGGCAAATTGGTAAATGGGTAAGAACAGTAAGGTTATCGTGGAATACAAGTTCTTACAAAGCATATATATATAAAGGATATGCTTTCCGTTTAAAATTTCCGAAAACATATAATCCAACTGCTAACGATGGTAAGAAATATCCTATGATGGTATTCTTTCATGGCCTTGGCGAAACAGGAACTATATATGATAACGAATACCAGTTATATCATGGTGGCGATGTGTTCAGGGATGCTGTAGATAATGGCAAATACGATGGCTATATTCTTTGCATGCAAAGCCTGAATTACTGGGATCCTCATTCTTACACAGCTATAACCGAGATTATTGATTACATGGTTGCAAATAATAAATTAGACCCTTTTTGGATAAGCAATAATGGTTTGTCAGATGGCGGGCAGGCAACATGGGGCATGCTGATAGATCATCCAACTTATATATGCGCTTCTGTGCCTATGTCGTCTTCATCTATTACTTATGAAAACAGCACATTAGTTAATACTATAAAATTTACGCCCATGTGGTTGTTTCAGGGTGGTCTTGATGGTTCGCCAGCCCCCTATACTTCTCAACAGGTGAGAAATTATATACTTGCCGCCGGTGGAAATTTCACATATACTGAATATCCTGATCTTGGTCATGGTACATGGGATAGGGTTTGGCAGGAACCTGATTTCTGGCCATTTTTGCTTAGAGGATATGCATCCAATCCTTGGACCTTATACGGACGTACAGAATTTTGTGCCGGTGATGCAATTAATGTAACTATTGGTTTACCCCCAGGCTTTGATGAATATCTATGGAGTAACAATGGAGTAATTATTAGTGGGGCAACAGCAGATAGCATAAATGTAAAAGATACCGGAACATATTCAGCAAAAGTAAGACGTGGTACTGTTTGGTCTAATTGGTCACGCACACCTGCACACATAAAAATAAAAGCGCCAACAGTTACGCCTCCTATTACTGTAAATGGCTTAATGAGTACTGCTATTCCTGCACCGGATGGTAAAAATTATGTAAACCTGCAAGTGCCTGATAATGGTTATGTTTCTTATGCCTGGAAAAAAGTTGGCAATAGTAGTATAATAAGTACAGATAGAATTTTTAAGGTAACACAAGCTGGCGATTATGTTGTTTCTGTAACTGAACAATATGGTTGTTCCAGTATTTATTCGCCGGCTTTCCATATTATAAATGCTAATGGTACAAATGCGCCTGAACCGGCGAAGAACCTAACTGCGCTTACACTTTCTAATACAAAGATTGAATTAGATTGGGCCAATAATCCTTCACCGGCTTTTAATGAAACAGCTTTTGAAATCTACCGTTCAACTATACAGGGCGCTTCATACCAGTTCATAGGCCAGGTGCCTGCGGATACCCTTACTTTCACGGATGGCGGATTAACACCGAACATAAAATATTTTTATATAGTAAGAGCAATAAATAATAATGGTGCTGCAGCAATTTCAAATGAAGCATCAGCCTCAACTCAATCTGATAAAACTCCGCCAACTGCTCCGGCGAATTTAATTGCTCTTTCAACAACAAATAATTCTGTTACACTTGGCTGGGATTCTTCAACGGATAATGTAGGTGTTGTTGCCTATGATGTTTTTGTAAACGGAATAAAAACAAATTCTACAACACAAAAGTCATTTATTGTTACGGGCTTAAAATCTTTACAACAATATTACTTCTATGTGAAAGCAAGGGATGTAAGCGGCAATACATCAACACAAAGTAACCAGGTTAGCGCAGCCACAATTTTGCAGGGATTTAGTTATAAATATTATGAAGGAAGCTGGAATACCTTACCCGATTTTAACGCACTCACACCTGTAAAAACAGGTAACACAGCAAACATTGATATAAGCGTAAGAAACAGGGATGACCAGTTTGGTTTTGTATGGCAGGGATTCATTAAAGTTCCTATTGCAGGCACTTATAAATTTGAAACATACTCGGATGATGGTAGTAAAATTTGGCTTGGAAAATATGATGCAACTGCATCGCCGCTTATTAATAATGATGGCTTGCATGGTGGACAATATGTTTCCGGAACAGTTATGCTGCAGCCCGGTATTTACCCTATTTCGGCTGCATTTTTCGAACAGGGTGGCGGCGAGGTTATGCAACTTTACTGGACCTGCACTGCGCTTTTCGGAGATAATAATCGCCACCAGATTGCTGACCAGTATTTTAATGATACTTACACATCCGCTGGTACTGCACCTGCTGCACCAACAAATTTTGCAGCCGCCCCATTGGATTATGCAAGAATAAAATTAAGCTGGACAGACAATAGTAATAATGAAACAGGCTTCGAAATATATAGGTCTGAAAGTGCTTCAGGTATTTATGTGATAGTTGGTACAACCAGTGCAAATGCAACGTTATTTAATGATTCAGCTTTATTGCCATCAACTACTTATTATTATAAGATTAAATCAATAAATCAATATGGCGGTTCTGCATTAGCTACGCAAAAATCTGCTACTACATCTGCATTGCCCGCTCCACCTGCTATTGCAACCAATGTAAAAGTAACAGTGAAATCATCTTCAGCTATTTCGCTTTCATGGACAGATAATGCAACAAACGAAACCGGCTACAGTATATACAGATCATTAAGCGATACGTTACATTATAAGCTTACCACATCTTTACCAATAAACAGTACAAACTATCTTGATTCAGGGTTGTTTGCTCATCTTACTTATTTTTATAAAATAACTGTACTTGGTGTTGGTGGCACTTTAGCCAAATCACCAACTGTTTCCGGTAAGACTAAAGACGATGCTCCTGTTATAACTGATATTGCCAGCAGAAGTGTACGTTATGGAATAGCAACTGCAATCCAGGTTAGCGCTGCAGATGTAAATGGTGATAAACTTATTTATTCAATATTAAATAAACCTGCCTTTGCAACACTTATTAATAATGGTGATAAACAAACAGCGACGCTTACACTAAACCCTACCTCGGCTCAAACAGGTGCCCACAACACTCAAATTATTGTAAATGATGGAAATAATGGAAAGGATACGACTGCATTCACACTAACTGTAAGTGGTAATTACGATCCTATAATTGACAGCATAGCAAACTATACAATTACTGAAACCGATAGCTTAAACGTAAGCTTAACAGGTCATGACCAGAATAACGATAATCTAACATGGTCTGTTACCGGTGCGCCTGCAAATTCTTTTTTAACGCAAAGCAGCAGCAATACTGCAACATTGCATTTGCGCACCAGCTATTCTTCTTCCGGAAGTTACCTTGTTGATATAACTGCAAATGATGGCAATGGAGGAACTGCTGTAAGACAATTTAGCCTTACAGTAAACGATAAAAATCCGGCTAAAACAATCTTTGCAAGGTTTATGTACAATGATACAATTGGCACACCGTGGAATAATATTACAACTACAACTACCAATAATCTTAAAGATGCTTCAAACAGCACAACTAATGTAAGCCTTACATTACAAACAACATGGTGGGCTGCGTATAATGGCGGTCCGCAAACCGGCAATAATTCAGGAGTTTATCCTGATGCTGTGCTTAAAGATTATTATTATTTTGGTATATTCGGTGGCCCGGATAGTGTAGCAGCTAAATTAAGCGGGCTTGATACAGCGCTTAAATACAATCTTACTTTTTATGCAGGCAGCGTATATTCAGGTACAGGAATAACTGATAACGGCAACACGACTTTTACTATAGGCGGAACAACAGTTTCTTTGTATGTACAAAACAATACAAAAAATACCGTAACTATTTATAACGTTAAACCGGATGTAACAGGCTCAATTGTTTTCAAAATGGGTAAGGCGTCAAATGCATCTATAGGGTATATTAATGCACTGGTTTTAAATTCTGTTTATGATGATGGAACAGCACCATTAACGCCTCAGCTTATTTCGGCACAAACCCAAAGTAATGGTGTTAAGTTAAGCTGGCAGGATATAGCTTACAATGAATCATCCTATAAAATATTCAGGTCAACCAGCTTGTCAGGAACTTATACAAAAATAGATACTACAGCAGCTAATGTAAATACATATACAGATATAACGGTAAATGGTAACACACAATATTATTATAAGCTGCAGGCTTCTAATAAGTATGGTAACTCAGCATTCTCAAATGTTCTTGGTGTGTTTGTAGTTGATAAGGCGCCTGCTATTGCGTCTATTAATAACATTGTTATAAAAAACAACCAGCAGTTAACAGTTAACGTTAGCGCAACCGATGATGCGGCTGACCATGTTACTTTAAAAGCATCACAACTGCCACCATTTGTAACTTTTACAGATAACGGTAATGGTACGGGCAAGTTTGTTATTCAGCCAACAAGCGGAACAATCGGTTATTATTCAGGTATAACCGTTACAGCAAAAGATAATAGTGATTCTTCTGCATCCAGAAGTTTTGATATAACTGTAACAGATGCGCAAACCTCATCTGTATATCTTAATTTTTCTGACGGAAACACAAACGCAGGCAAACCCTGGAATAATATCACCACATATCCATCAACGGGTGCAACTGCTACAGGTATTGTTGACCAGGATAATGTTGCAACAGGCATCAGCTTAACGTTTGTAAACGGTTTCCAGGGTGTTATTTCAACGGGTATGCGGCCTGGAAATGGCAGAACTGTTTACCCTGAAGTAGTATTGCGGGCAGGAGAGTATGAAAGCACAACTGCTGTAAGAACCCTCAGGATTAATGGCCTTTCAACAACCAAAAAATACAATTTTGTTTTTTTTAATAGTCATGAAGATGGATTGAAATGTTTAACCAATTTTACCATAAACGGTCAAACGGTTTCTGTTGATGGCACTTATAATATTGATAAAACAGTGCAGATAAACAATATTTCTGCTGATGCAAACGGACAGGTTGCTATAACTGTTGCAAAAGGCAGTGGTGCCGATTATGCATTTATAAGTTCACTTGTTATTCAGTCTTATGATGCTTCAGCAAGTATTCTATCACCAGCAGATTTACGTATTACTGACACTAAGCGCAATGCAGTAAGCCTGCAATGGCAGGATAGAAGTTACAATGAAACTGGTTTCCAGATATGGCGTGCAGATGACAGCAACAGTACGTATGCTTTATTAAAAACCGTTGCAGCCAATACGGTAAGTTATAAAGACTTAAACTTAACAGCAAACAAATCTTACTATTATACGGTTAAAGCTGTTACCGGTTCGGTAAGTTCTAATTTCTCAAATGTAATAGTTGGGCATACGTTAGCTTATGCTGTATATGTAAACTTTACTGCTGCTAAGCTGGCACATTCTCCATGGAACAATACCGATGCACCGCCGCAGGTTGGTTTAATGTTCAATAATTTTTATGATGAAACAGATCATCAGACCAGTTTGAGCATGACTGATGAAACCGAATTTGCAGGTGATTATAATCAAGGCATGAATACAGGCAATAATTCAGGTGTTTATCCTGATTCTGTTTTGGCGGAAAGCTATATTGTTTTTCCAGGTCAGTCAGGCGTATTAAATCTTACCGGATTAAATGTAAACATGAAATACAATTTCACATTTACAGGAAGCGCACAGGTTACGGGAGACATTAATTCAGCTTATACAATTAATGACAAAACCGTTTTACTGGATGCATCATTAAACACAAAAGGCACAGTAACCATGTATGATGTGGTTCCCGATTCAAATGGCGAAGTAAATATTATTGTAGCGCCAGGCACAGCAACAGCTATATCAGCACTTATTGGTGCGGTTGTAATACAGGGTTTTGATGCCGCTTCACTGGCAATACCTGTTGCACCTGCTTTGCAAAGTATCGCAGTTGCACGTACAGATAACGCAGCAAAAAAACAAGGCTTACAGCAAAATTTTAAAGACATACAAATAAAAGCCTATCCAAATCCGTTTATAAACAATTATAACCTGTATGTAAACGCAAACCAGAATGAAAATGTGAATGTAGAAATGTACACAATGGCAGGCAAGCTTGTATATGTAAATAAATTCTATAATTTGATTAAAGGAGAAAATACTTTGAAAATTCAACCTAATTTTGCTGCTACCGGCGTTTATGTTGTTAGATTAATTTCAGAGAACGGAGGGCAGGTTAAAATCTTGAAGGTCGTAAAACAATAATATCTTATTTAAAACTAATTATGGACTTTGTATACCTGTTGAGGGTCTTATCAAAACGAAAGTGGATAATAATTGGCTCAACAATAATCGCTGCCGCTATTGCCTGGTTCCTAACAAGAAACGAGAAAAAGGAATATCTTTCAATATCACAGGTATCAACCGGGTTTACAACTAATGATATTGTTAAGCTGAACCAGGAAAGTAATTTTTATGAAACGGATACCAAGTTCAACAATGTAGTTGTTACGTTTACATCTCCAACAGTTATCAGCCTTTTATCTTATAGCACAATGCTGCATGATTTAGAAAATCCGGAGCAGCCTTTTCGAACGCTTACAAATGATCAGAAACAATCACCGGTTTATTGGGAAATAAATAAAGAAGAAGCTAAAACGCTGTTACGGCATAAGCTTGATTCTATGAGTATTCTTACATCTTATAAACCAAACGAAAAAAAATTGCTTGAGTTTATAAAGCTGTATAAATATGATTATAATTCAATCATGCAAAACCTGAATATATACAGGGTAGAACGAACTGATTATATCCAGATTAATTTTTCTTCTGAGAATCCGGAGCTTTCTGCATTTATGGTAAATACGGTTTTCCAGGATTTTGTACGTTATTACAAATTTATTCGTACAGAAAGAAATGAAGTGTCAATAGATACGCTTCAGAATATGCTTGAACGAAAGAAGGAAGACCGTGAACAAAAAAATGCTGTTGTAAAATCTACCGGCGGTTTATCAAATGATGTGCAAAGCAGCACTATATATGATCAGGTTGCAACTCTGCAGGCTCAGTTGTCTGATGAGAGAGCTAAAAATACAAGGGCTACACTTGAATTGCAACAGGTAAACGGTCAGCTTGCAGCTGTAGGTACTACAGATCAATCAAATAGTAATGCAGACCTGGTAGCCATAAGAAATCAGATGAACATTGCGTACAGTCAATATATACAAAGTGGCAATGCAGATCAAAATGCTTTGAATCAATATAATAAACTAAGAGATCAATATCAGACAAAATTATTAAGTGTAAACAGGAGTAAGAATTCTACAATTGATTTGAGCGCATTGCTTGCAAAGAAAAATAATGATGAAATAGAAATACAGGCTTCCAATGTTCAGATAAATTATTTGCAAACACAAATAACCACATTGCAGGGAGAAATGCAATCCCAATCTAACAAAAGTGCCAATGCACAAATAGCATCAAAAGATGCAGACATTGCTGAAAAAGAATATGCCAATGCACAGGAAAAATATTCTACGGCAATGGATATTAATAACGCGTCAATCAATAACTTTCATCAGATATTAGTTGGTCAGCCTGCTATTGAACCACTGCCATCAAAAAGATTTATTGTTGTTGGTATGGCAGGCGGTGCTGTATTTGTTGTTTCTGTGCTGGTAATTATTTTTCTTACTTACCTCGATTCATCTATTAAAACACCATTTATATTTTCACGGGTAGTTAACCTGAAGTTGTTGAGCATGGTGAATTTTATGAACCTTAAAAACAAAATGCTTACAGATGTTATAGCAAATACTTCAGCACCTGAAAATCATGAAGAGAAAAACAGGAATAACGTGTTCAGGGAATCTTTACGCAAGCTGCGTTATGAGATTGAGTACAGTGGTAAAAAGGTTTTTCTTTTTACGAGCACTAAAAAAGGCCAGGGCAAAACAACATTGATACAGGCTTTGTCTTACAGTTTTAGTTTAAGTAAAAAGAAAATTTTAATTGTTGATACTAATTTCTGTAACAATGATCTTACCGTTCAGCTACATGGAACACCGGTATTGGAACAAATTGTAGCTCAGGATAAAAGTGAGCTGCTTTTGCAGGATGTTAAAAATGCTGCCGTTGGTGTACACCAGGGTGTATTTGTTATTGGTTGTGGCGGCGGCGATTATACACCTTCTGAAATTTTGCCTACAAAACATTTACTAATGCATTTGCAAAAACTTACAGAAGTGTATGATTATGTTTTTTTAGAAGGGCCGCCGCTAAACGATTTTTCAGACAGCCGGGAGTTAACACAATACGTTGATGGCGTGGTAGCAATATTCTCTGCAAGGCATATTATTAAACAGATAGATAAAGAATCAATTAATTTTTTTAAAGGCCTTAACGGTAAGTTTACCGGTTCTGTGTTAAATATGGTTGAGTTAGAAAATTTAAATGATGTATAATTTAAAATCAGGGAAGAAAATTTCATTACATGAAAAACTTGTAACACTTGCAGTTGCAGCAATACTGTTTTGCATATTTTTAAAAATCCTTTTTTTCTAAATGCCCCGCAGTGCTGTTATATCAGGCATAGAAAAGTTTTGGTACACAAATTTTATTGACCAGAAACTAAACAATTGGGTGGGTTATATTTTATTCCCGCTTGCGGCAATATTGTTTGGTTACCTCTTTGCGCAACAAACAATAATGGGTATAGGTTTGGCAGGCGGTTTAATAGGCGTTTCCATTCTAATTTTATGTTTTGTAAATACAGAAGCCGGTTTATATGTCAACATGATTTACTCATTTTTTGCAGCTGCATTTATGAGATTTTTTTATGCTGATTTACCAACCGGTGTTATATCAGATGTACTGATTGTGGCAACACTTTTTAGTTTATTTGTCAGGCGCGTTAATTTAAAAACTACACTAAATCAGTTCATACATACACCAGTAGTAATTGCTGTTTTGGTGATTTTGTTTTACCTGATTATTGAAATGTTTAATCCATACGGCCATTCATTTTCAGGCTGGTATCAAACCTTTAGAAAATATCTTGATACATTATTTTTGCTGTTCATCGCCTATAAAGTGCTGGATAATAAACCAGCCATCAAAAGATTTCTTACAACATTATTTATTCTTTGTGCCATTTGCGCAATTTATGCGTGCATACAACAATGGCATGGGTTATTTGATAAAGAGAGGGAATGGGTTATGGCTGATGAAATACGTTTCGGATTAATTTTTATTGATGGTGATTTCAGGAAATTTTCTACCATGTCTGATCCTACAGCGTTTGGCATTATCATGGCATCATGTGGTATTTTATTTTCAATAATTGCAATACACGAAAAAAATAAAAGAACCAAAGCTGTATTAATAGGAGGCCTGATTTTTATGTTTTTAGGCATGGCTTACTCAGGTACAAGAACAGCAAATGCTATGGCTGCTGCCGGTTTTGTGATGTTTATATTACTTACACTCAACAAAAAAACAACAAAAATTTTTGCGGTTGTTTTAGTGCTTGCTTATATATTTATTATGTATGCGCCTATTTATGGTAATTCAACTATCAACCGTTTCAGAACTACTTTCCAGGGTTCAGATGATGAATCATATAAAGTGAGAGAAACAAACCGTGCGTTTATTCAGCCATATATTTATACGCATCCCATTGGTGGTGGTTTATGTACCACAGGCGCTTTGGGAACGTTGTATAATCCTTCAAGTTACCTCGCAGGTTTTCCGCCGGATAGCGGTTATTTAAAAATTGCTTTGGAAACCGGGTGGATTGGTCTCATCATAATTTGTGTTCTGTATTTTACAGTTATGAAAAACATGATAAGAGGATATTTTGAAACAAATAACGACAATACTAAAGTTCTTTATGCCGCCTGCGCCGGAAGCATCTTTTCATTTTATATAGCTTATTTTGCTCAGGATGCAATTGGTCAGATTACAGATACCGTTGTTTATTATCCATTAATTGCACTAACACTTAGATTGAGATATTTTGATAAAGAGCAAAGGATAAATCCGCATGAAAACTATTAAATTATTTATTTATCCTTATTATAAAAACATGAAAAAACTAAAACGCACTGATGGGAAATTTTTGATATTGATATTGCTTGCATTTACTTTTAAGCTGCATGCACAAACTACACGAACAGATACATTGCCTGATAATTTAAAGACAGATACAATTCAGTTTAAATCAAACAATAATCAGCAATACCTGCCTGAGAATTACACAAAGAATGAAAGGGCAACCGATTCAATTACAGAAAACCGGCTGGTAGAATTGGCTTTACAACAACCAAAGCTTGATGAAGCTGCATCACAAAGAAATATTACAAACCTTCAATTAGAAAAGCAAAGAAAAGCATGGCTCAACTTATTAAGTTTATCACTTAATTATAATGATCAAACCTTTGCCGGCAAAACCAATACACAAACTGCTTATGTATATCCGAAGTATTTTTTTGGAGTAACTGTTCCGTTGGGCCTGATTTTTTCAAATAACAGTGACATAAAAATTACACGCGAAAATGCGAAAATTGTAAAAGACCAGGAACTTGATTTGCGGCAAACAATCAAAGCAAACATATTAAGTGATTATACGCAATATAAAGCGTACGGAAAACTATTGTCAATTCAAAGCCAGATTAATGATGATGCACAGACTAACTTTTTGGCTGTACAGCAAAAGTTTAGTGATGGAACTGTAACACTTGAAGCCTATAATGATGCATCGGCAAAATACAATGATGATGTTGTTAAAACAATAAACCTGCAGTTACAGCAAGACCTTATAAAGGTTGAGATTGAGAGGCTAATAGGCAGGCACATGGAAGATATTTTTAAATAATATTTTACATGCAAAACAATTTTAAGCTGAAAGGCTTTCTTGTTGTTATTCTTGCATTAAGTGCATTGTTTGTTCCGGTTTTTTTTACTGAACATAGTTTGATGCAGTTCACACATGGTGTGCTAAGTTATCCTTTAGATGATACGTACATACACATGTCAATTGCAAAAAATCTTGCACAAACTGGTACGTGGGGAATTAACCCACAACAATTTTCTGCTGCATCCTCATCTATTTTATATAGTATTTTATTAGCTGTTTTGTTTAAGCTGTTTTCAATAAATGTTTTAATGCCTTTTGTTATAAACATCATTACAGGCATTATATTAATTATCGTTATTCAAAGAAGATTGCAAAAGGAAAAGGTTGTTTACACCTGGCAGTTTATTATTATATTACTAGTGATTTTTTTTACACCATTGCCTGCGCAAATCATTAGCGGAATGGAGCATACATTACAGTGCCTGTTTTCTTTCCTGTTTATTTTTATTTTTTATGATTGGTACAATGCGGCAATAAGTGATGCTTCACACAAGCTGCCTCTTGGTCTTTATATAACCGGGTTTTTATGTTGTGCGATACGATATGAAGGTTTATTTCTTGTAGCCATTGTTTGTTGCATATTACTGTTTAATAAAAAAATCGTCTCTGTATTTGCATTGGGATTTATATCCGTTTTACCAATTATAATTTTTGGTTTTTATTCAGTTTCAAAAGGCAGCTATTTTTTTCCTAATTCAGTTTTATTAAAAGCAACGCCTGTTGAAGTTTCTTCAGGTGGTTTTATAAGTTCAATAAATAATATCCTGGTTGATAAATTAACACTTGCAAAAAACGGAATTACATCTTTGGCAACACAGCGTTTGCTGTTAATTCTGCCGCTTACTTATTTGTTATTTAGAAAATTTTTAGGTGATAAAAGTGGTTATACACAAGTAATTTTAATTCTTACAGTTTGCGTATTGCTGCAGCTCACGTTTGCTGCAACAGGTTGGTTTTATCGTTATGAAGCATACCTGGTTTTATCTTCAACAGTAATTGTTTCATTAATTGTTTATAAATACGGCAGATTGTTTTTTTCATCGACAAATAAAATTGTTTTCCCTGCTGTGATTTTTGTTACATTGATTTTATTATTTCCATTAATACTAAGAAGCGCTGCTGCATTTACAAAAGCAAAGCAGGCATGCATTAATATTTATGAACAGCAATACCAGATGGGCAACTTCATTAAACAATATTATAATAAAGACGCAGTGGCTTTAAATGATATTGGCGCCGTCGCTTATTTTAAACAAGGCGGTGTTTTTGATATGTGGGGTTTGGCTGATATTGATGTTGCGCGCAGCAAAAGAAATAATTATAGCACCCCGGCGTTTTTAAATAACCTGGCTAATAAAAAAAATGTAAAGGTTGCGGTGGTGTATGATAGCTGGTTTAATAAAGCGCTATTGAGTAACTGGCAAAAAATTGCAACATGGAAAATAAATAATAATGTTATCTGCGGAGATAGCATTGTGAGTTTTTACGCATTGAAAGCCCGGTATACAGCAAAATTAAAAACAAATCTTATTAACTATCAGAAACAGTTGCCGGCAGATGTAAAATTTGATTATTACTGATAATGAATGCCAATAAAAATTATATCAAAAGCTTAGATGGTGTGCGTGCCATTGCTATTGTATTGGTAATGACGTTTCATGCAGAAATCACACGCTTTGGTTGGATGGGTGTTCAGTTGTTCTTTGTGCTGTCCGGTTATCTTATCATCGGTATTTTATGGCGCGAAAAATTTGCGCAAACACCAACTGCATACAAGTTTAAAAAATTCTGGATAAGGAGAGCCTTACGTATTTTTCCTTTGTATTTTGGCTATATTGCTTTTCTTGTTTTATCGTATGTAATATTTCATTCACCTGCAACGGTGCCTGAATACCTGCCTTACCTGCTCACTTATACATTTAATTACAGCCTCTATTTACCTGAAATAATCGGGCCTGTGTTTACATTCCTTTGGTCGCTTTCAGTAGAAGAACAATTTTATATTTTCTTTCCCTTCATTATACTTTTATGCAAGCCAAAATTTACAAGAAACCTGATGATTGCAATTATCATTGGCGGCCCATTAATTCGTTATGGTTTGGGTTTATGGTATCAAAGTAAAGGGATTGTTGATAATGTTGTAGCCAGTTCAGTTTACTGGAATACATTTAGCCATCTTGATGCATTTTTTATGGGTGGTATTATACCTGTTCTTGCATTGGATAAGAAAATAAAAAAGCCGCAACTCATTTTTTTCGCAAGCCTTATCATCGTTTTTGTTGCCGGGTTAATCAATTATATCTATGTAAAAGATGGCAATCCATACATTACTGATTTTGGTTATCATCATGGGCAAACAAATTTATACGACCATGTGTGGCCTTACACTTTGCTGAATTGTTTGTTTGCATCTTTTATATTGTTGCTGGTAAGCGATAATAAAACTGCATTTGTAAAATGGCTTTGCAATAAACTAGAAACAAACTGGGTAGTAAGAATTGGTCGTGTGTCGTATGGCATGTATGTATTTCACTGGGTAATTGTAGTGTATTTCTATCATCATTTATTTCATACAAATAATTTATTGTTGAAAACAGCTTTGTTTCCTTTATATGTGTTGATTGTATATATCGTTGCAGAAATAAGTTTCCGTTTGTTCGAGTCAAAATTCTTAATCTTAAAAGATAAGCTTAGTCTGGAGCCAAAAGATAAAGTGCCTTACGAGCCGCCAATACAAAATTCAATACCTGTTCTAAAAGAAATTCCCGATGGAAAACTTACCGGTTAAAAAACAATCTTTTATATCAAGAGCCTTTAATCTTCCGGCACTAAAAAAAAGCCGGCTGTATTGGGTTGATTATTTAAAAGGTATTGCAATCATACTGGTGGTGTACAGGCACTCATTGCTTGGCATACAAAGCAGCGGTATTAAAGCGCCTGCTTATCTTGAAAATGCTAATCTTATTTTCTTTAGTTTTAGAATGCCATTGTTCTTTATGCTTTCAGGAATTTTTGCCAGTTTAAGCTTGCAGAAAAGGTCTGTGCAACGTTATATAGGTTCTAAGTTTGAAACATTGATATATCCATATTTTGTTTGGGTAATTATACAAGTAACATTGCAGATTGTTTTATCAGGCTTTACAAATTCTAACCGCAGCTTTATTGATTATACATACATATTTTATCAGCCACGCAACCTTGACCAGTTCTGGTATTTGCCCGCATTATTTAATGCAACTGTTGTGTATGTATTGATAAAAAAGCACATCATTGAAAAGTGGTGGGCTTTATTGTTGATTGCTTTAGGATTTTATTTCTTATCACCTTACCTTCAAAATATAAGCATGCTGTCTGACTGGATGGAATTTTATATATTCTTTGCAATCGGCGATACTATTTCACAATTATTTTTTCATGATAAGGCACAGGATTTTTTTAAGAAACCACTTACACTTTTAATTGCTATACCTTTTTTTGTTGCTGCGCAAATGTTTTATCTCGGCAATCACATGTATTATCAAACCACCGCAACCATGCGTGCCGAGTTTCTTATTATTGCGCTTACAGGTTGCTTTACCATGCTTGTATTTTCATTCAGGCTGCAAGTGTGGAATGCTGCTTCATGGCTGCGCATATTAGGTTATCATTCCATAAACATATATGTAATGCATGTGATGATTGCTGCTTTTACAAGAATATTTCTTACGCATGTTTTAGCAATTCATAATCCTTTCATCATTTTAGGTTTTTGCATTGTAACCGGCGCAATTTTGCCTGTAATGATTTATAATTTGTTTATTCATAATCACGCATTATGGTTCCTGTTTACTTACAAAAGAAAAAAGCCAAAAGCCGAATTGAAAGAAGCCAATTCAACAACTCCTTCTTCAATCAAACAATCTGAACAGGTATTAAAAGTTATCAACTAAAATTCAAAGAATTATTTCTTTTGTTGAGTTCAATCTTATAAGATGAAATAAATAAATTGAAGTAATATGCATGAATCAAAACAGATTCATGAAAAGAAGAAATTTTCTGCGTAATAGTTCTCTTGCAGGATTGTTGCTATCAGCATCAGCCAACACTTCAATCAACATACATAACACAAGTAAGAATTTTTATGCTGATGATTTTGATTTGAATGAAACCACCATTGATCTGCTTAACCAAAAAATGCAAAGCGGCTCTTTAACTTCTGTTGATATAACAAACAAATATTTACAACGCATTCAAACAATTGATAAAAGCAATCAACGCTTAAACGCTGTTATCGAAATTAACCCTGACGCATTAACTATTGCCAAAGCAATGGATGCAGAAAGGAAGCAGGGCAAAGTGCGCAGCCAGCTTCATGGCATTCCTGTTTTAATAAAAGATAACATCAATACCGGTGATAAAATGATGACTACCGCAGGTGTGTTGGCATTAAGCGGAAACATTGCCGGTGAAGATGCATTCATCATTAAAAAATTAAGAGAAGCAGGCGCTGTATTATTAGGCAAAACAAATTTAAGTGAGTGGGCAAACTTTCGTTCATCAAGATCAACCAGCGGGTGGAGCAGCAGGGGAGGGCAAACAAAATGCCCTTACATTCTTGACCGTAATCCATCTGGCTCAAGTGCCGGTTCAGGCGCGGCAACCGCAGCCAATCTTTGTGCAATAAGCATCGGCACAGAAACAGATGGCTCCATCGTTTCGCCATCATCCGTTAATGGTGTTGTGGGCATAAAACCAACGGTTGGTTTGTGGAGCAGAAGCGGCATCATTCCTATTTCAGCAACGCAGGATACGGCTGGTCCGATTGCAAGAACTGTAACAGACGCGGCAATATTGTTAGGCGCATTAACAGGCGTTGATGGAAATGATAAAGTAACTGCCGGCAGCAGCGAAAAATCTTACAAAGACTATGCACCATTTTTAAAAGAAAATGGTTTAAATAATAAGCGCATCGGCATTGAAAAATCGCACTTAAAAGGCCATGAAGGTGTTGTTGCCTTATATAATGATGCCGTACAAAAAATGAAAGACAAAGGTGCTGTGATTGTTGAAGTTGATCTGATGAAAGCCGTTCATGATATAAAAAATGTGGGTGATGAAGAGTTTGCTGTTTTGCTGTATGAATTTAAAGATGGTGTTAACCGTTACCTCGCATCTGCCAACAGCAAAATGAAAACTTTAAAAGATGTGATTGATTTTAATAAACTGAATGAAGCGCAGGCAATGCCATATTTTAAACAGGAAACATTGATTGAAGCAAATGAAAAAGGCGATCTAACAAGCAAAGAATATACGGATGCACTTGCAGCAACAATATCATCCCGAAAAATTATCAATGATATCATGAACGATAACAAACTGGATGCTTTATGCGGCATAACCAATGGGCCGGCCTGTTGTATTGATTTGATTAATGGGGATTATGATACCGGTTTTTCTTTTTCAATACCGGCTGCAATTTCCGGTTTCCCGCATATAACGGTGCCGATGGGTTTTGTGCATGATTTACCGGTTGGTATTTCATTCTTTTCAACAGCGTATAAAGAGCCGGAAATAATTTCGCTTGCTTATGCATATGAGCAGGCTTCAAAAATGCGTAAGCCGCCTGCATTTAAACAAGACTTGTTGATGTAAAAAGTAATTTAGGTCAATCAGGAATATCCGAACGTATCAAAACACATGTTTCAGGTCAATCGGGAATATCCGAACGTATCAAAACACTTGTTTTAAGTCAATTAGGAATATCCGAACGTATCAAAACACATATTTTAAGTCAATCAGGAATATCCGAACGTATCAAATCCCTTTCTTTCTGTCAAATTAAAAAATCTCAGCTTTCAATAATATTTTTAATGAATTGAAAAAGAAAATCGGTCTTATCACAGCCATTTCCATTGTTATTGCCAACATGATTGGCACCGGCGTTTTTACAAGTGTCGGCTTCCAGCTTTCATCCATACAAAACACCTGGAGCATATTATTGCTTTGGTGCCTGGGCGGATTGTTTGCGTTATTTGGCGCTTTTGCTTACGCCGAATTAGGTACTAATTTTAAAGAAAGCGGCGGCGATTACATTTATCTATCACGCCTTTTTAACCCAATGCTCGGTTATCTTTCTGCATGGGCAGGTTTGATTGTTGGCTTCTCTGCGCCGGTTGCTTTAGCCACAATGGCTTTTACAAAATACCTGGCACCATTTGGTTTGCAGAATAATTTATGGCTGGCTGCAGGTATCATTATAATCATCGGCTGCATGCACAGTTTCACCATTAAAAGCAGCAGCCGCTTTCAAAATTATACCACGCTTATAAAAGTTTTATTTATTGTTATATTGATATTTATTGGATTGATATTACCCGGTCAGCATATCAATTCAATCAATCTTACTAATACCTGGAAACATGAATTATTAAAACCCGGTTTTGCTGTGAGCATGGTGTATGTAAGTTTTGCTTACACCGGCTGGAACGCTGCTGCTTACGTAGCCGCTGAAATAAACAAACCGCTGCGTAACCTGCCGTATGCTTTAATTGCAAGCACTTTATTTGTATCGGTGGTGTATGTTTTGTTTCAATATGTTTTGCTGAAAAATGCATCCGTACAGCAATTACAAAACAAAGAAGAAGTAACTTTTATTTCGTTTACAAACCTGCTTGGCTTAACAGGCGGCAAATGGATAAGCATCTTTATCGCCATACAATTAATAGCAACCATCAGTTCTTATTTATGGGTTGGCCCGCGTGTTACACATGCCATGGCGAAAGAATATAATTTATGGAAAGCGCTTGGCACATCAAACCAAAATGGCATACCGGTTAAAGCTGTTTGGGCGCATGTTGCCATAAGCCTTGTGCTTATGCTTTCCGGTTCGTTTGAAAAATTATTATTATATGCAGGATTTGTTTTGCAACTGATGGCTTCATTAACTGTGGCAACAAGCCTGTTTATAAAGTACCGTTCACCAGGCACATTTAAAACACCTTTTAAACCCTGGCTGCAAATAATTTTTCTTTTGTTTAATACGTGGATATTGATTTTTACTTTCATTGACAGGCCGGTTGAAAGTTCAATTGGTATTGGTATTTTACTGGTTGGATTTATTATTTACCTGTTTGATAAACCTGTTGCTGATTTTAATAACGATATTGCCGTGAAATAATTTTTTTAAAAAGATGGCATTAAAATAGTTTTTATATTACGTATAACTTATTACAAGCATGAATTCAAACGATGCAGGCAGCAAACCTGCAAAAAAGTATCTTATCTCAAGAGGAGTTGACGGTTTTTTTACCAACACTTATAGTGTTTATAAATTTATAGCACGCTTTTTTAAAGAAGCTTTTACGCCTCCATATGAGAGTAGTGAAATTATGAGACAATGCTTTGAGGTTGGTTATAAATCATTACCATTAATTTCACTTACGGGTTTTATAACCGGTATTGTTTTTACAAAACAATCCAGGCCTTCATTAGCAACCTTTGGTGCGAGTTCCTGGTTGCCATCACTTATTTCTATTGCTGTAATACGTGCACTTGCTCCGTTGGTTACAGCCCTGATAACTGCGGGTAAAGTGGGTTCAAATATGGGTGCGGAACTTGGTTCTATGAAAGTAACAGAACAGATTGATGCAATGGAAGTTTCAGCCAGTAATCCTTTTAAATTTTTAGTAGTAAGCCGTGTGCTTAGCATTACTTTAATGCAACCTATATTAATGATGTATTCAGCTTTTGTAGGTATGATGGGTTCGTTTATAAATATATATGCAAACGAGAAAACAAGTTTTCGCGCCTTCTTTGAAAATGCTTTTACTACTATATCTTTTTTAGATATTTTTTCATCTGTTTTCAAGTCGCTTTTGTATGGTTTCACTATTGGTATTACAGGCTGTTATCAGGGTTATCATGCACAAAACGGAACACAGGGCGTTGGCAAAGCAGCAAATTCCGCCGTAGTGGTTTCAATGTTTTTAATATTTATTGAAGAAATGATTGTAGTGCAATTTGTAAATGCAATAAGGTAACGTGAAATTTAAAGATGCCAGTTATTAATTACGATAATTCAGTTATACATATAAAAGACTTACGTAAATCTTTTGGCAGTCTTGTTGTGCTTAACGGTATTGACCTTGATGTTTTTGAAGGTGAAAATGTAGTAGTGCTTGGACGTTCAGGAACGGGTAAATCTGTGTTGATTAAAATTATCTCAGGGTTATTGAAGCCAGACGATGGTATTGTAAATATTTTAGGCAGTGATATAAATGAACTGAGCGCGAAACAATGGAACTGGTTGCGATTGCGCATTGGTTTTTCTTTTCAAAGCAGTGCTTTATATGATAGCATGACGATACGTGAAAACCTCGAGTTTCCTCTAATAAGAAACAAACGCAATCTTAGCCGTACAGAAATAAATATAAGTGTTGAAGAAGTACTGGAAGATGTTGGCTTATTACAGGCAATCAATCAAATGCCTGCTGAATTATCTGGCGGTCAGCGTAAACGTATTGGCATTGCACGTACACTTATTCTTAAGCCAGAAATTATGTTATATGATGAGCCGACTGCAGGCCTTGACCCAATTACCAGTATGGAAATAAATAATCTTATTAACCGTGTACAGGAAAAATTTAATACCAGCGCAATTGTTATAACACATGACCTTACATGTGCCCGTTCAACAGGTAACCGTTTAGCAATGTTGCTGGATGGAAAATTTTTAATACAGGGCAGTTTTGAAGAAGTGTTTGCCCATCCTGATGCAAGAGTAGAAAGTTTTTATAATTATAATTTTACTGCAGATGAAGCAAAGTATAAAACGCATAATCTTTAATCGGTAAGCATATGAAATCTAAAAGAAATAGTCGTTCTGTAATTGTAGGCATATTTATTATTTTAGGGCTTGCCATACTTGTGATAGGTGTTTTTTCGCTGGGCAAACAAAAGAAATCTTTTGTAAAAGGCTTTACTGTAAACACAATATTTAATGATGTAAATGGATTGCAGGAAGGCAACAATGTTTGGCTTTCTGGTGTAAAGGTGGGAACAGTGAAAAAGATAAATTTTTTAGCAGATACACGTGTGCAGGTTTCGATGGTGTTGCAAAAATCTTTGGAACCAATGATTCGCAAAGATGCATTAACAAGAATTAGTTCTGATGGGTTGATTGGTAACAAGATTGTTGTAATACTTGGTGGTACACAATCAGTGCCGCAGGTTGCAAACAATGATTTTCTTGTTGCCCAGAAAGCTGTTAGCACAGAAGATATGCTTTCAACACTGCAGGCAAATAATAAAAACCTGCTTGCCATTACAGGCAGTTTTAAAAGCATCACCAACAAAATTGATAGCGGAACAGGTGTATTGGGCTCTTTGTTGAATAATAAAGATTTATCTAACAAGATTGCTGTTTCAGTAAACGAATTGCAAAGTACAATGAGCAACTTCGAAGCTGCATCTTCAAAAAGCAAAGCTGTGCTTGCAAACCTGAATAGTTTAACTGATAAATTAAATGCGCCCGGTTATTTTGTACATGATCTTATTGCTGATACAAGCATGTATAAAGATTTAAGGAATTCTGTATCCCAATTGCATGCCGTTACATTAAATGCAGGCGCAATAACTGATAATTTAAAAACTTTAAGTGACAGTTTGCATAGTAAAAATAATGCTATCGGTGTTTTATTAAATGATGAAGAAACAGCCGCATCAATAAAACAAACAATTAAAAACCTGGAAAGCAGCAGCCAGAAATTAGATGAAGATCTTGAAGCAGCACAGCATAATTTTTTATTAAGGCATTATTTTAAAAAGAAGAATGCAAACTAAGCTCGTAGTTAATTTATTTAATTCTTTATTTATAACAAAGCCTACAATCTTAATTATTACAGGCTTTTGATTTTTGCGGAGAGTTAGGGATTCAAACCACCCTTCTATATTCTTAAAAATCAATTAGTTAAAGTTTGATAAGCCCGTTAAGTACACGATTTACTCAAAACTATATTTGCATTACACAAAAAACTTTAGTTTAAGTAAAGATAAATACAAATCGGATAAATTGTTTCTACGTTGGCTTTATAATTCGCTTCAATCAGTAAAATAATGATTAATTTATGAGAGTATTTCGCAGAACTATTTTATTATTTATCATTAATTCCTTGCTATTCTAACATAATCTCAGCTGACTTTATCATTTTATATTTTATAATCCGATACATTGTAAAGACTATTGTGCCTTTGTTCAATTGACCGTAACTATTGCACGAAGTTTCGATTAGTTGTTATTGAAAATTTTGCACATACCACATTTTAATAAGGCATTTAAGTTTTATTACTTGCACCTTTTTTTAATAGATCTTTTTAAACTTTCATAGATTCTTGACAGTTATTTTTAAATCCGGAATTACCGAAATATACTCGGTAGTTTCGGTTTATTTTCATTTGAAATTTAAAAAGCAGTTTAATTGCTTTGTGTTTCTTACCAATAGTCTAAAATATTATAAGTGGCTCATTTTTATTATTTTTAACCAGATAGATCATTTTATGGCCCTATGCATTACATTTTAATTCTGCTTAAATAAGTCTGTAAATTAATTATACTATTCATACTGTTTTATGAATTTAACTATCAAACGACTGCTGCTTATAACGGGCTGTATTTTATGCATTACCTGCACCACAAAAAAAAATCAGCTGAGTGTTACTCATATAAATTTTGATGGCGAGATTGAGCAGCAGCAAAACCTGGTGTTTGCATTTAATAAAGATATTTATCCTGATAGTTTGCTGCAATCGTGGGACAGCACAGATTATATTCAATTCAATCCAACAGTAAAAGGCGCATTTAAATGGAACAGTTCAAGTGAGCTTACATTCTCTCCTGCGGATGGCTTTCAGCCAGGAACAGAATACACGGCGAAGCTTACTTCGAATGTTTTAAACCGATGCATAAAGAAATATCCGTTGAACGATGAAGTCTTTTATTTTCATACAGCGCCTTTGCGCATAACCAACATGCATATTTCTTATACAAGAGGAAAAAACACTGCCAACGTAATGGTGCAGCTGGACATGAATTTTAATTACGAAGTAAAGCTGAATGATGCCGCTTCACATTTAAAACTCAGCACGAATGGCAATGAAATAAGTGTGATGACTGCAAATGCAGGTGCAGGCAAAACATTGTCGCTGCAGTTTATGCCGGTGAATGATTCAAAAGATGAAACGCCGCTGAAAATAGGAATGCAAAAAGGCATCGCAGTTAATCACAGTAAATATATTTCTGCAAACGATACAAGCTTAACGGCGGCAATTCCATCAAGGTTCAATCTGTCGGTTACAAACATTGTTGCGCAACACAACGGAACTGAAGGAACGGTAACCGTAAACACATCTGAACCAGTGGCTGAAGAACATCTTAGAAACAAAATAACCATTGAGCCGCAGGTGCCATTTGAAGTGAGTGTTAGCGATGCAGGCTTCACCATTACAAGCGCAAAATTTTCACCAACGCAAACTTACCAACTTACGGTTGCGTCAAGTTTGGAAGGTGCATTTGGTGGCAAGATGAAAACGGATTATTTAGGTTCTGTGTTCTTTGGCAAACTCAAGCCATCGGTTACATTCATCAATCAAAAAGGCATGTATCTTTCTTCACAGGGTTATAAAAATCTTGCGCTGAATATTGTGAACATTCCGCAAGTACAGGTAACCGTTATAAAAGTATATGAAAATAACCTTGAAAACTTTTTGCGGAAAGACAAGAACTATGGTTACGGTTATGAAGAAAGCAATGATAACAATGGCAATGATAATGATTACAACAGCGGCGATTATCAATATTATGAAACAGAGAATTTGGGTGATACAATATTTAAACAGGATTATAATACGTCAAAGCTTCCAAAGCTAAATGCTGCTTCAATCCTGCATCTTGATTTTACAGATAAGATAAAAGATTACAACGGCATTTATGTTATCACGGTTGCATCAAAACAACATTACTGGATACAGGAATCAAAAGTGCTTTCCTTGTCTGACATTGGGCTCATCGTAAAAGAAGATAATAATAACATGTATGTGTTTGCCAACTCTATAAAAGATGCAACCAACATGAGCGGCGTTGATGTTTCATTCATCAGCACCAACAATCAAAAATTATATGCGGCAACCACCAACAGCAGCGGCGTCGCGGTGTTTAATGACATCAGTAAACATTCACCTGGCTTTGATGTGGGAATGGTTACCGCAAAGAAAAACAGCGAGTTCAGTTTTGTATGGCTGAATAATAGTTTAATTGAAACATCGCGTTTTAATGTTGGTGGTCGCACACCTAATAAAACCGGGTTGAATGCGATGATATATGCTGAGCGAAATTTATATCGCCCCGGCGAAACCATTCATGTAAGTACTGTGATAAGAGATGAGCAATGGAACAATCCGGGCGAAGTGCCGGTTAAGTTAAAGCTCATTATGCCGAATGGAAAAGAGTTTGCAACGATGCGCAAAATTCTGAATGAAGAAGGTTCAACCGAAACCATATTCAACATGCCATCAACGGCGTTAACCGGCACTTATACTTTACAAGTTTTAACAGGCAATGATGTGTTGTTGAATACGTATGATATCAGCATTGAAGAATTTATGCCTGACCGAATTAAAGTGAACTTCAATATCAATAAACAGGAGTTTCATCCCGGCGATAGCATTCATAGTTTGATACAGGCGGATAATTTATTTGGAACGCCTGCAGCTAACCGCAATTATCAATGCGAAATGAATCTGAGCAAAGATGTTTTCACCACAAAAAATTATAGTGATTACGATTTTACGGTTACCAATAATTTCAGTTTTAATACGGATGAACGCAATGGAAAAGTAAATGCAAACGGCGCAGCTACCGAAGATTTTTCCATTCCAACTGATATTGCCAACACCGGCGTTTTAAAAGGTAATCTTATGGCAACCGTGTTTGATGAAACGGGCAGACCTGTGCATCGCTACCAGGATTTTACGGTGTACATGCAACCGGTTTTCATCGGTATAAAAACGGCGAATGAATACGTGGGTACAAGAGTGCCTGTAAAAATTGGTTTGATTGCGCTTGATAAAAATGAAGCTGTGCAAAACGCGGCTGTGCAGGTGGCTGTTGTAAAAAAAGAATGGCATACCGTGATACAACAGGATGGCAACAGTTTTAAATATGTGTCGCAGCAGGAAGATAAAATTATACAACAACAAAAGCTTACGATTACAGGTTCATCAACAAG
>CAHJWK010000016.1 GCA_903642275.1 Chitinophagaceae bacterium | reverse complement strand
ATCATAATTTAATTTTTTAGCAGTTGCTTCCACTTCCTGTGCTACAAAACCTGTATATATCTTTTTTTCTTTTGTAGTGATGGCATCTTGATTTGCTTTATCAGATGCTGAGACTTTTGCAGAAGATTGAGCACCAGCTTTTACTTCTTTATTTTGCAGATTTGTTATGCCCATTTTATCATTCATTCCGTGTATATCATAATTATAAGTAACAGGGCGTAATTGTTTAATAAATTCAAGGCCTGGCACATTTTCTTTTATATTTTTCTTATAACGGCCATCAGAATAAAGATAAGTGCTTCCTGCTGCAACAACAGCTGTTACAGAAGTGTTACCTAACATAACCTGGTTGCTGGCTGTAGCAATTGCATCATATCCAACTGCAGTAGCATTGGTTAATCCTTCCTGGTTAACATCAGCACTTTGTCCAAGTGCTGTATTATCAGTACCGGTAGCATAGTTACGGAGTGCCTGATCACCTATCGCCGTATTACCATAACCTGTAGTATTTGCATAAAGTGCAGATAATCCCACCGCTGTATTATTAGAACCGGTAGAATTAGACGTAAGCGCAAAGCCGCCTAACCCTGTATTATAAGCGCCTGTAGAATTGTTTGTTAAAGCAAGGTAACCTGTAGCCGTATTGGAATAACCTGTAGTGTTTGTATATAACGCCTTGCTGCCAACTGCTGTATTAACATAGAAGGTTCCGGCAGCTTGATTATATAAAGCAGAATCGCCAATAGCAACCAGGTTGCTGCCTACAGTGTTTAAATATAAAGCATGCGTACCAATGGCAACATTACTATAACCAATGTTGTTATAAATGGCTGCTGCGTAACCAATAGTAGTATTATCGTTACCTGTTGTATTATTCTCCATTGTAAGCGTTCCATAAGCAGTATTGCTGCTGCCTGTGGTATTTGATTCCAGTGCAAATGTTCCGTTAGCAGTGTTATCACCTCCTGTGGTATTGTTGCGTAAAGCATACAATCCTGTACCGGTATTATAACCGCCCGTAGTGTTAGCATACAATGCCTGGTAACCTAAACCAGCATTATAATAACCTGTAGTATTAGAAAGTAATGCCTGATAACCAACACCCGTATTTAAGCCGGCTGTATTGTTATATAAGGTTTGATAACCAATCGCGACATTATAATTGCCGGTTACGTTTTTATACAAAGCTTTGCTGCCAATGGCAAGGTTATTACCCGTTGTACTAAAATATAAAGCAGAATCACCAATGCCGATAGATTGGTTACCGGTTGTGTTGCTGTATAATGCTTTTATACCAAATGCTATGTTTGAATAACCGGATGTATTCAGGTACAATGCCTTTGTACCATTAGCAACATTATTATTTCCTGTTGTGTTAGTATATAATGCCTGGAAGCCTGCGGCGATATTACTTGCGCCTGTAGTGTTTGCGTACAGTGCTTCATAGCCTTCAGCGGTATTGTTATCACCTATTGTGTTTTTATACAAAGCAAGTGAACCTATAGCAGTGTTTCGTGCACCATCAGTATTAAAATAAAGCGCAGAATCGCCTATAGCAACAAGATGATTGTTAGTGGTGGTTTTATATAAAGCAGCCACACCAATGCCCACGTTAGAATAACCGGCAGTGTTATTATACAAAGCATTATAACCTAAAGCAGTATTGGCACCACCTGCAGTAATACTTCTTAAAGCCTGCGAACCAAAGGCCGTATTAAAAATGCCGGTAACACTTGAACTGCCTGCATTATAACCACCAAAACTATTGGAGTTTAAAGGTGAGTAAAGTGATGGTGCACCATTGATGTAAATGATGCCACCGAGGTAAAGACTTTTCCATGTGATGGAACTTGAACCCAGGCTAACAAAATTAGATGTGCCGGGAACAAGGCTGTGATTAACTGCTGTATTAGCAGCAAGGTTAGAAAGGCTGGTATTAGCCTGGCTAAAGCTTTTAAAGTTTGCGCATAAAAAAAGTGCTGCGCAAAGCACCGTGTAAATTTTTGATTTCATACAAAATGTTTTAAAATGAATAAATAGTTTTGTTTCCAGTGAGAGCAAAAAATGTAAAAAGGAATGCGTGTAAAATATTTTCCGTATTTAAAATAAAAAGCATTTTAATAATATACTTTTTCATAAAAAATATTATTGAATTTATTTGTCGTTGGCAATGTATGTGAGGATAACAATTTTTATAAAAAATAAATAGCAAACTGATATCAGGTGATTAATGCTTTTTGTTAGTACGCATTATGCTGTTGTTATTTTGTATGTTTCTTTGCTGCATGGCACAATTGATTCATTACACAAGTTGTCCGGTTTGCAATAGCTTAAACATTTCGTTTGTGCTTGCCGCAAAAGATTATACTGTTAGTAAAGAAAAGTTTCAGGTATGGCAATGTGCTGAATGCATGTTGCGCTTTACACAAGACGTTCCTTCTAAAAAAAACATTGGAGCTTATTACCAGTCAGCAGAATACATTTCGCATTCAAATACAAGCAAAGGTTTAATTAATAAATTATATCATGCAGTAAGGTCATTCACCTTACAATCTAAAAGAAAGCTTATAGAAAAATATACAGGCAGCCAAAATGGTAACCTGCTTGACATTGGTGCCGGCACTGGTGCATTTGCATTAACAATGCAGAAAGCAAACTGGAATGTTACAGCGTTAGAGCCTGATGCAACTGCAAGGACAAACGCAAAAAAAGATTTTGGTATAGAACTGCAACCTTCAGAAAATTTATTCACGCTTAATAAAAATTCATTTGATGTGATAACACTTTGGCATGTGCTGGAACATGTGCATGACCTGCACAATTACATACAAACATTTTTTTCTTTATTAAAAGATGATGGCATGTTGTTAATCGCTGTGCCTAATTATACAAGTTATGATGCAAATGAGTATGCAGAGTTTTGGGCGGCGTATGATGTGCCGCGCCACCTGTATCACTTCTCGCCGCAAAGCATGAAAACACTTTTGCAGCAACATAATTTCAAACTAAAAAAAGTTAAGCCTATGTGGTTTGACAGTTATTATGTAAGTCTGTTAAGTGAACAATATATAACCGGAAAAAATAATCCAGTAAAAGCTTTTATAAGCGGGTTTATTTCTAACCTGCACGCCATAAAAAACAAACAAAAAACCAGTTCCATAATTTACATTGTTATAAAGTAATTTTGGCACTGTATCTGCCTTATGTGGCTGAAGAAAGTTGCTGCATCAACTTAAAAAAATTAATATTTATTTGGAAGCTAAAATTATTGCGCGAAAGATATTTAAAATTTTTGCCTGGATTATAGGTATAATTATTTTTTTGATACTGCTTGTATATGTTCTAATCCAGGTGCCTGCCGTTCAGAATTATGCAAAAAATACAGTTGTTGCTTACTTACAAGGTAAAATCAAAACAAAGGTTGCCATAGGTAAGTTAAGTCTTGATTTTCCCAAGCGGCTCGTTCTTGAAAATGTTTATTTCGAAGATCAGAAAAAAGATACTTTACTGTACGGGGGAAAATTAAGGGTTGATATTTCTTTATTCAAACTTTTAAGCCACGAGGTTGATCTTTCATATCTTGAATTGGACGATATAAAAGCGAATATCTATCGTATAAATCCAGACACCAGTTTTAACTATGATTACATAGTAAAGGCGTTTGCAGGTGATAATTCAAAACCTGAACAACCAGCCGATACAACCAACCCGATGAAATTCAACATCGGTAAAATTGTACTCAACAGGATTACTGCAAAGTTCAAAGATGATGAAACGGGCAACGATGCTTATTTCTATCTCGGCAGTTTTCAAACTAATATAAAAACTTTTGACCCAACGCATCTTGTTTATAACATTCCAAACATAGAGATCACAGATATCAACACACGCATCTATCAGTATAAACCTTTAATTCAAAATAAAGACAGTACATCACCTGTTGCTTCACCGGCAACATCTACTTCAACGCCACAGCTTACATTAGGCAGCATAGATTTTAAGCGCATTGCATTTGATTATAAAAATGATATTTCGTTATTGGCGGCTAACTTAAATATTGGAGAATTGGCTACGCATCCTGAAAATATTGATTTGAAAAATCTTGCTGTCAGTTTAAAAGATATAACGCTTAATAACACCGTTTCAAAAGTTACGCTTGGTAAATCTGCAGAAGCAAAAGCAACCAAAGATGTAGTTGCTGCAAAAACGGATAGCCAGTTAAGTAATCCATGGAAGTTTCAACTGGCTAAAATAAATTTTAATAACAACGAGTTGCAATATGATGATAACAATGCACCGCATATACCCGAAGGTTTTGATGCAAGCCATCTGCACATAACAAAGTTTACGTTGAATGGCGACAGCTTAACATTCACGCCAAGCGTTTACAGGGGTAACATTGACCAGCTTGCATTTAATGAAAAAAGTGGATTTGATGTCCAGAAATTTCACACACAGTTTTATTACAGCGATACCGGTGCTACTTTAAGAAATCTTTTGTTACAGACTGATGCAACGGTTATACAGAACCAGGTTATTGTCAAGTATCCATCAATTGCTGCGGCTGCAAAAAATCCGGGCAACGTTTATATAGATGCGAACTTAAATAATTCGCACATCGGCATGAAGGATGTACTTGCTTTTTTGCCTTCTTATAAAAGACAATTGCAGGCTTATAAAATATCAGTTATAAAAATTAATGCTCAGGCAAAAGGCTATGTAAAAGATATAACCATACCGATTTTTGAAGTAAGTGGTTTTGGTGATACATACGTAAAATTATCTGGCCACTTGAAAGGCTTGCCTGATGCAAAAAATGCCTATTATGATGTGAATATTAATCAATTTACATCAACCAAAAAAGATATATTAGGCCTTGTGCCACCAAAGACTTTGCCTGATAATATTAACCTCCCGGACAGGTTTACTTTGAGCGGTTTTTTTAAAGGTGGAATAAAAGCCTTCGCCACAAAGCTTGCATTAAAAACAAACAAAGGCAATGCAACGGTTGATGGGAGCATGAAGCCAGGTAACGCTTATGCAATTAAAGCAAACCTGCAAAATATTGATGTTGGATATTTAACCAAGCAACCTCAGAATGTTGGATTGATAACTGCAAATCTTACAGCAAGTGGTTCTGGCTTTGATATTAAAAAAGCAAATGCAAAATATAGTGCTGATGTCATATCTGCGCAGGTGAAAGGTTATACGTATAAAGATTTAAAACTGGATGGTACAATTGATAATGGCGTTAATCATACAACAGCATCTATACATGACCAGAACATTTCTTTAAATCTTGACGCAACAGCTGATTTGCATACACTGCCTTACACACCAGTTAAATTAGATCTGCATCTTGATACATTAAATGTAAAGGCTTTGAATTTAATGACCGATACATTAAGCGTTAGCGGCCATGTGCTTGCAGATTTTTCTTCTACCAATCCTGATAACCTTGTCGGAACGCTTAACATAGATAGTTTGCATTTAACGCAAGGCAGTCAGACATATTACGCAGATAGTATTGCAATGGTTGCTTCAGGCGATTCAACAAAGAAGAGTATTGTTATAGCTGCTGATGCAATTAATGCGTCATTGATTGGTCAATATAAATTAACGGAGATAGCGCAGGCATTGCAGCAAACCATTAATCAATATTATAATGTACCAGGCTTTCAGCGCAAAAATTTTACGCCTGAAAACTGGCAATTCAATGCAACGGTTCAGCCACAAGGTTTGGTGTTGCAGGTTATGCCTTCATTGAAAGGCAGTGATTCATTAACAGTGCAGGCGCATTTAAATACAGCACAAAATGATTTGGGCTTAACCGCAAAAAGCAAAGAGCTAATTTTCAGCAGTAATAAAATTGACAGCTTAAATGCAAATATTCAAACAACAGCCAGTGCGTTAAACGCTGATGTATCTATTCAAGGTGCAAAGTTTGGTTCCAATCAATTTTATAAAACAGCAATTAATGCTGCTGTTGCTAACAACCAGGTAAGTGTTGACCTTGATGCAAAAGATAAAAAAGATAATTCGCAATACACATTAGGTGCTTTACTTAATCAGACGGGCAGTGGTTTTAAAGTTAGTTTGAAACCTGATTTAATGTTGGATTATAGTAAATGGAATGTTGGTGCAGGTAATTCAATTCAATATGATTCAACAGGTGTAATTGTAAATAATTTTGGTATCAGCCAGGGCAATCAATCAATCAATATAAACAGTACAGCACAAAATGTTTCAGCGCCAATACAGGTTGATTTAAAGAACTTTGAAATAGCAACCATTACAAAGCTTGCGCACCAGGATTCGCTGTTGGCATCGGGTGTTATAAATGGAACAGCACAAATAACCAATCCAACAAAAAATCCTGTGTTTACTTCAGATATAAACGTAACTAATCTTACTTATAAGTTAGATACTATTGGCAACCTGCAGGTTAAAGTAAATAATCAAACAGCCAATGCGTACAATGCAGATGTTGCATTAACCGGTAATGGAAATGATGTGCATATAACAGGCACTTATTATACCGGTGAAGGCAAAATGGATTTAAACTTATTAATGAACAGTTTAAATCTTGGAATAGTAAAACCATTTGCTGTTGGACAGCTGGATGATATAACCGGCATCTTAAAAGGCAATGTAAAAATTCAGGGTACTACAAGCAATCCTTCTGTTGATGGTAACTTTAATTTTGTAAATGCTTCGCTTATTCCAACTATATCAGGCGAACGGTTCAGGCTGCCTTCAGATGCTATCAGTGTTAATTCAACAGGCATACATTTTAATCAGTTTACTTTGCTTGATTCAGTTGGACATACGGCAATATTAAACGGTGATGTCGGCACAACGGATTTTAAATCTTATACATTCAACCTTACTTTAAAAGCGCACGATTTTACTGTTGTGGATGCGCCGCTGGCAACAGATAGAATTGTTTATGGCGTCCTGAACATTGATGCAGATGCAGCCGTAACCGGTGACATGACTTCACCTAAAGTTACCGGCACTTTGAAGGTAAATAAAGTAACAGATTTTACGCTGGTACTTCCCCAAACAGACCCTGAAGTAGTAACAAGAAATGGTGTTGTGAATTTTGTTGATAAAGACCACCCTGAAGACACCGTAAGCACAAGCAACGGGCTTGATTCTGTTGCTTTGTCAAAAGTTACCGGTGTTGATATTGATGCGAATGTTATAACAGACAGCGCTGCAAAATTTACGATTGTTGTTGATCAGCGTAATGGTGATGAACTTACGTTAAAGGGTGCTGCCAACTTAAATGGCGGTATTGATAAAAGTGGTAAAGTAACATTAACCGGAAGCTATCTTTTGCAAAGCGGTTCATATAATCTTACGCTGAGTGTTTTAAAAAGACAATTTCTTATCCAACAAGGCAGCACCATAACATGGACTGGAGACCCAACACTTGCAGATATTGATGTTACGGCTGTATACGTTGCCAATACAGCGCCAATTGATTTAATGCAGTCTTCACTTGCGGGCAGGTCAACGGAAGAACTTACAACGTATAAGCAAAAATTACCTTTCCAGGTATTACTGCACATGCGTGGCGAATTGCTTAAACCTATAATAACATTTGATATCGTTTTGCCAGACAGGCAGGCAGCGCAATGGCAGGATGTGGCTACAAAACTTGACCAGGTGCGTGCCGACGAAAATGAACTAAATAAGCAGGTGTTTGCCTTGTTACTGTTAGGAAGATTTGTTCAGGAGAATCCCTTTGCAAGTTCTGGTGGCGGGGGCGGTATTGAAAATTCTGTTAGAGAAAGTGCCAGCCGTATTTTGACTGACCAGATAAACCAGCTTGCAGGCAGCTTAATTAAAGGCGTTGATATAAATGTTGGGTTGACATCAGGCACAGACTATTCAACAGGTACTGCTGCTAACAGAACTGATTTGAATGTGACTGTTTCAAAGAAATTACTCAATGACAGGCTGCGTGTAAATGTGGGAAGCAATTTCCAGGTAGAAGGACCAAGTAATGCGGGGCAAAGTTCATCAAACCCGGCAGGTGATATTTCTGTTGATTACCAGGTAACAAAAGATGGCCGTTATCTTTTACGCGTTTACAGAATGAACGATTATGAAGGTGTTATTGATGGACAGGTTATAGAAACAGGTATGAGCTTTATTCTTACGTTTGATTATGATAAGTTTAGCCAAATATTTCAAGGCATGAAAGAAGGAAAACGAATAAGAAAATATAATAAAGCAGAAAAGAAAAAAGATGATGCTATTAAAGAACAGCAACAGGCAACACAAGGTTCTCAGCAACAGCAGCCACAACCGCAGCAGTAAATGTTTATGATATGTTTTGATAATAGTAAGAAGATGAGTGGCTGCGGGATAGCAGCGTAAAGCCCGCTGAAGATTTGTTCAGAGCTTTGTGGCGGACTTGCAGCGAATAGCACGAACAGAAGTTGATAGAAAGATGGAGGTTAAGAGCCCAAAAAATTAAAAATGAAATTTAGTAAACTGATATTATTTGTACTGGTTGTTATATCAGTTGCATCATGCGATAACACGAAGCATCTTGCAGCGAATCAGAATTTGTTTATTGGCTCAACATCAAAAGTAAAATCAACAGGGAAAATTTCCAAGAGTGAACGCAGCAGTTTAACCTCGCAAATGCAGGCATTGGTGCGCCCGAAGCCAAACAGTACTATACTTGGTGCACGCTTAAAGCTTGCCATTTTTAATTCAGTTAAAGAACCAAAAAAGAAGAAAGGTTTAAAGTATTGGTGGAAATATAAAATAGGAGAGCCGCCGATTTTTGCATCATACACTTCATTGGAAAAGAACAGGCAGATAATGCAAAATCATTTAGATAATAAAGGTTACTTCAGAGATTCAGTAACCATAGATACAACTATAAAACATAAAAAATTAAGTGTTACTTATACGGCATTAGTTGATTCGCAATACCATATTCAACAGGTTGCTTATCCCAACGATTCAAGTGTATTAGCGAAACAAATTCAGGCAACGGCCATCAATAAAAAAGAAGTATTTCTTAAGCCGAAAGATCCATATGACCTGGATGTAATAAAAGCGGAAGACACAAGACTGGATGCGAACTTAAAAGAGAATGGGTATTATTATTTTTCGCCTGATTATGTTATTGCAGATGTTGATTCTACAGCAGGTCATCATACAGTTGATATTAATATGCGCATTAAGCCGCAAACACCAACCATAGCACGTTTGCCTTATTATATTAAAGATGTGTATGTGTTTACTGACTTTGATATAAATGGTGATACCAGTTTAATTGGCGCGCAGAAATATGATGGCTATACCATCATTGATCCGAATAAAAAATTCAAGCCAATCATTTTTAGCAGAACACTGGTATTTCAATCAGGAGATGTGTATAATCGCACAGATCATAACTTGTCACTTAACCGTTTAATTACATTAGGCGTTTATAAGTTTGTAAAAGTGCGTTTTGAACCCGGCGATTCTACACAAACTTTAGATGCTTACTATTATCTTACTCCAACTAATAAAAAATCAATCCGCTTCCAGATTTCCGCTTTGCAAAAATCAAATAATGCAACCGGCACTGAACTAACCATTAACTGGCGTAACAGGAATTTATTACGTGGCGCAGAACTGCTTACTATATCAGCAACCGGTGGCATTGAACGGCAGATATCTTCAGGCATAAGTGATAACATACTCACTGCCGGTATTGAAGCTGACTTATATGTGCCGCGTATTATTGCACCTTTTGAAATTAATACCAGCAGTGCTTATGTGCCGCAAACAAAGTTTAGTTTAGGTTACCAGTTGTATAACCGCTCTTCTGAATATACGCTTACATCTATAAGCGGCAGTTATGGTTATGTGTGGAAGAACAGTATTCAAACACAACAAACTTTAACACCAATTAATATTAATTATGTAAAGCCGGCTAACATTACACCTGCGTTTGCAGATTCTTTAATTGGTGATGTTACACTTGCCAGAAGTATAGAAAAACAGTTTATCATCGGCTCAATCTATAATTATAATTATAGTTCACTTGCCAAACCAAATAACAATAGGAACAATTTTTATTTTAATGGTAATGTTGATGTATCAGGCAATTTATATGGCTTGCTTTCCGGTGCTGATGTAAGCAAAGGAAAAGAGAAAAAGATTTTCGGTAAACCTTTTACTCAATATATAAGACTTGAAGCAGATTTCAGGCATTATCTTAACCTGGGAACACCTACGCGTTCTCTAAATACAAGATTAGATGCAGGTATTGGTTATGCTTACGGCAATAGTTTGAGCATGCCATTTATTAAAGCATTTTTTGCAGGTGGTGTAAGTGATCTGCGCGGTTTTAGAGCAAGAACTTTAGGTCCGGGTTCTTATTATGATTCCACCAGGAAAAGAGATTCTTTTGCCATTGACCAGCCGGGCGATATAAAGCTGCTTGGTACTGTTGAATATCGCGCTAAACTATTTTCTATTGTCAGATATGCTTTATTTGCTGATGCAGGAAACGTATGGTCAAGAAGGACTGATGCAAGTAGGCCTGGTTCTAAATTTTCAAGCAATTTTTTAAGTCAGGTTGCGGTTGATGCAGGTGTAGGCTTGCGCTTTGATATAAGCATACTTGTGTTAAGGCTTGATATTGCTTTTCCTGTAAGTGTGCCTTATAAACTGCCTGGTGGCAAACCTTATAAAATTGATTTTGGAAGCAGCCAGTGGCGGAGTGATAACCTGATATTTAATCTTGCAATTGGTTATCCATTTTAATGAAGCTTATTCATCTAACTTATCCATTTCAGATTTACCTGTAAAAATGCCTTCCATATCTTTTGCATGATAAATCATAGGATTTTCTTTATTGCCTAAAACAATTATTGTCGCTGTATCCTGTACAAGTCTTATAAAAGAAGTATTTGTCCCGTGCCATTTGCCATTATGATATACAACGGTATCGCTGTTACTGATAAACAGGCGCCATGCTAAGCCATAATTATGCATCGAGCGATGTTCAAAACTGGTTGGCTTAAATGCCATATCAAGTGTTGCTTTTTTTAAGAATGTATGTTGATATAAAGCTTTATCGTAAGCAAATAAATCACGTACAGTACTATAAACATTTTTATCGCCATAAGTACAATCATATTGATCCATCGGGAAAGGTCTTGACACAGAATATGTAGGAATGTAATTCGCTGTATCCCTGATTGAAAAAATGTAAGTATCATTCATGCCTAATGGTGTAAATACATTTTGCTTCATATAGTCAGGAAAATATTTACCGGTAATTTTTTCAACTATCAATGCCAGCAACATAAAGTTGGTGTTACAATATTCAAAATGTGTATTGGGCAGGCTGTTCATTCTTGGATGATGTTGAATCATTGCATTTAAGACATCCTGATTCGTCATTTCTTTATGTTTATCAAAAAGACTGTCCATAAAATACAAGTAATTTGGCAACCCGCTGCGATGGCTTAATAACATGCGTATCGTAATGTTCTGATAAGGAAATTGAGGAAAATATTTTTGAAGTGTATCATCTAAAAAAAGCTTGCCTTCCTCCCACAACCGCAACACCGCCATGCCCGTAAATGTTTTTGATATAGATGCAAGATGAAAAGGCGTATGTGCATTGATAGAATCTTTCGTTTTAAAATTGCTTATTCCTTTGTATCGCTCAAAAAGAATTTGTCCGTTTTTGGCAACCAATATGGCACCGTTAAAGTTTCTTTCAAAATTCTTATTATAAAATTCTTTTATTGCTGAAGTATAAGCAGCAGCAACTTCCGGCGGTAAAGAATCAAACGCAAGGTCAACAGTATGCAAATGCGGTTTTGAAGAGGTATCAGATTTTTTTGGGTCTTTGGAAGAACAATTTATTAGTAATAAACATAAAGAAAAAATCAAAAGAAACGATAAAAAATATCTTCTATGCATGAACAGCTGCTTTAACGTTGTTAAGCGGTAAATGTAATAGAAAACACAACATAATATTTTCGGTTACGAATACTTACAACAATACTTTTACAATTATGTTGATTATATTATTTGATAATAGTGCGAGAGAAAGTTTGTATCCTTTTACGCAAACAAGAGCAGTGGCAGATTTACGGTACGGCATTTTTACAGCTAAAGAAAGATGGGAAAAAATAAGCGGTTTATCTGTGTATATTAAGACTGCAGGTTATCTCGCCGGTTTATATAAAAGCGTCGCTCAGGATGCAACAGTTGAAAATGATTTTTTATTTATTGATGCTGCGTTGAAGGATGAAGTTGCATTGCGTTCGCAAATTCTTTCTTTGCAAACAGGTGATGGTTTGTATGATGATGCAGGTTTGATTGCAGGCAGAAGTTCAGGTTTTATAAACGATTTCAGCATTAACAACACAGAAAGTTTTTTTAAAAATATTTCCATTATTGATACAGTGCAGAGATTAAATTATCCCTGGCAAATTGTACAGTGGAATAATGAGCAGTTAAGGAAAGATTTTTTGCTGACGTTTTCGAGCATTGCAACCCAACCTTTATCAGGCACAAATAAAATTGTACAACCTGAAAATATAATTATTGAACAGGGCGCAATTGCGGAACATTGTTTTATTAATGCGGCAACAGGCCCGGTTTATATTGCAAAGAATGCATTGGTTATGGAAGGTTGCATGTTGCGCGGACCAATCTCAATTGGTGAAGGTGCAGTTGTAAAAATGGGCACGAAAATTTACGACGCTACAACTATTTCTTCTTATTGTGTTGCAGGAGGCGAAATAAAAAACAGCGTACTGCAATCTAACAGTAATAAAGCACATGACGGTTACCTGGGCGATGCAATAATTGGCTCATGGTGTAATCTTGGCGCGGGTACCAGTAACAGCAATGTAAAAAATTCTGCGGGTGATATAAGCATATATCATCCAACAACAAAAACATATATAAACGCAGGTAAAAAGTCAGGTGTTGTAATGGGCGATTATTCCCGCACAGCAATAAATACTTCAATAAATACCGGCAGTATAATTGGCATTTGTTGTAATATTTTTGGTGAAGGATTAACGCCAAAAGTTATAGATGATTTTACGTGGGGAACGAATAATAAGTCTGTTTATGTATTTGAGAAAATAGTTGAACATATCAATAACTGGAAAGCAATGAAAGCACAGCAATTATCATCAGCAGAAATATCTGTATTAAAATATATTTTTGATACTCGCAGAAAAGATTAGATAAAAAATCAAGTATTAATAAAACATGAGAAAACAAATAGCAGCGGCCAATTGGAAAATGAATTTAACTGTTGACAAAGCGGAAGTACTATTAGAAGAAATTGTGAACGTAAACATCACGCTTAAAGAAAACCAGTTAGCTGTTTTTGCTGTGCCTTTTCCTTACCTGCAACTGGCAGAACAAAAGTTAAGCACCCAAAATTTTTATGCAGCAGCGCAAAATTGTTATAGTAAAAAATCAGGTGCATATACCGGCGAAGTTTCTGCAGAAATGTTGCAGTCGCTAAATATAAAATATGTAGTGCTTGGCCATTCTGAGCGCCGTGAATATTTTGATGAAAGCAACCAGCTACTCGCAGAAAAACTAAATATCGCACTTGAATATAACATCATGCCTATCTTTTGTTGCGGTGAACCTTTAAGTATTCGTGATGCGCAAATACAAAACGAATTTGTAGCAAAGCAACTGCAGGAATCTTTGTTTCATTTTTCTGCCGATGACATGCAGAAAATTGTTATCGCTTACGAGCCAATCTGGGCTATTGGTACAGGTAAAACAGCAAGCAGTTTGCAGGCGCAGGAAATGCATGCATACATACGTAAAGTGCTTGCTGATAAGTTTGGAAAAACAGTTGCTGGTAACATAAGCATTTTATATGGCGGCAGCGTAAAAGCTTCTAATGCAAAAGAAATTTTTAATCAGCCTGATGTTGACGGCGGACTGGTAGGTGGCGCCTCTTTGATTGCTTCTGAGTTTATTACAATTATTAACAGCTTGAAATAATTTGCATGCATTAATGAGCTTAAAAAAATTACTTGCTCAAAGTATTATCTGGCGTGGCTTTTACTTTTTTTCCATACTGCTGGTGAATGTTTTTTTATCCCGTTATCTGCAGGCTGCAATTACAGGCAACATATATTTTATTACGCTGGTATTTTCTTTTATGCAGGTGCTGTTAAGCTTAAGCGCTGAATCAGGAATTATTTATTTCGCATCAGGTAATATTATTCAGCGAAATAAATTAATCAGCCTGGCAGGGTGGTGGAGCGTCATAGCCGGTATTGTAATGATTGCATGTATATACCTCTTTTTTTTGTTTGATGCATCACTTGATAAAACATTAGTGCTGCCATATTGTGTATATGGGTTTTTATATGTAACCGGCCAGTTGTTTGCTAATTATTCGCTTTCGGTTTATTATAGTAAAGAAGATTATTTTATACCTAACTTTTTATTAGGTATAGTGAACATAATTTATGTGTTAATCATTCCATCTAAAAGCAGCGTGGCAGATGTTGCAAAGCAGCAGTTAATTATGTATTTATTCTTTGCCACATTTTTTGTTGGTGGCGTGCTGGTCTATATTTCATATATTATTCGCAACAGGAGCGAAGGAGCATTTAGTTTTCCTGATAGAAAAAATTTTAATCTGTTCCTCAGGTATTCTATTACTGCGCTTGCTGCCAACGTTATTTTTTTTCTTGTTTATAAAATTGATTATGCTTTTGTAAAATATAGTCCGATTTGTACCGCTGCAGATTTAGGCAATTATATACAGGTTGCAAAGCTTGGGCAGATGTTGCTTGTAATTCCGCAAATCATTGCCAGCGTTGTGTTTCCAAGAACCGCAACCGGCATTGATCGTATGCGTATTAATAATGCGATATTGGTTATGGCGAGAATTTTTTCACAGCTATTTTTTGTTGCATTAATTATTGTAGCTGTTACAGGCAATTGGTTATTTGTAAAAGTATTTGGTGAAAGTTTTAATAAAATGCAAGCCCCGATGTTATTATTAATTCCTGGTATTTTTTCTCTGAGCGTGCTTGCATTATTATCCGCTTACTTCTCCGGAAAAGGAAAAGTAAAAATAAACCTGCATGGTGCTATCATTGCACTATCGGTAATGATTATTGGCGATTTTATTTTTGTACCACAGTATGGTATTGTTGCTGCTGCTTTAATCAGTACATTAAGCTATGCTGCAAACCTTGCTTATTCGCTCTTTCATTTTTATAAAGATTATTCTATAAGCTGGATGCAGTTTGTAGGCTGGCGAAAAGATGATTATCAATTCCTTTTTTCAATGTTAAAAAAGAAGACTGCCTGATATGCATGTGCTTTGGCTTGCAAGCTGGTATCCTGATGAATACGAACCAATGAATGGTGACTTTGTTCAGCGTCATGCAAAAGCAGTATCAGCATCATTACCGCTCAACGTAATTCATATTACACAATCAGGTAAAGATTTTGGTTATTTAAACAAAGTTGTGTTGAATGAAAATAGTAACCTGCATGAAGCCATTCACTATTTTCCTTTTAAAAAATTGGGTATAAGCTGGCTTGATAAAATACGATATAATAAAACCTATTTACGTTACTATAAAAAAATTATATATCAATACATAAAAGAAAAAGGAAAACCTGATTTAATTCATGTGCATGTTCCTATAAAGGCAGGTATTATTGCTTTGACAATATTTAAGCAATTAAAAATTCCTTATATAGTTTCAGAACATTCTTCGCTGTATTTAAAAGTTGCAGAAAATAATTTTTATACACGCAGTTTTTATTTCAGGTATCACACAAAAAAAATATTTAAACAAGCTGCTGCAGTAACTAATGTTTCGGCGGCTATTGCCAAAGTTTTAAAGTCTATGTTTAGTCTGGATGAGGTAAAGATTATTCCAAATGTAGTTGATGCAACCCTTTTTTATTATAAGCCAAAAGAAAAAAATAAAATTTTCAGATGGCTGCATGTTTCTTCGATGTCACCATTAAAAAACGTTGATAAGATCATTCAAACATTTAGTAACATTTCATCTATAATAAATGATTGGGAGTTGATTATCTGTGGGTCAATTAACGAGAAATATCAAAAAACTGTTGAACAGTTAAATCTTCAAACAAAAATTAAGTTTACCGGTGAAGTTAGTTATGAAGAGGTTGCTCATTTAATGCAACTCGCAGATGCTTTTATTATGTTCAGCAAACATGAAAACTTTCCTTGTGTTATTATTGAAGCCTTATGTTGTGGCTTGCCTGTTGTTGCTTCAAATGTTGGTGGCATTGCTGAAGCAGTGAATCATACAAACGGTATTTTGGTTGAAGCAAACAATTCAGATGATTTAAAGAATTTAGTTATATCAATTATGAATAATCCAATGCAGTATAACCACGGCAAAATTTCTGAAGATGCTATTGCAAAATTTAACTACCAGCAAATTGCAACTCAATTCATCTCAACTTATCATGATGTATTAAACACTTAAACCAGTTCAAACAGTTAATCAACCCAACGTATCTTTGCTTCCTATGAAGGAGATTCGGAATTTCTGTATCATCGCACATATTGATCATGGAAAAAGCACGCTGGCAGATCGTTTATTGGAGTTTACAAAAACCATTAGTGAAAGAGATATGATGAGCCAGGTTTTGGATGATATGGATCTGGAACGTGAGAAAGGTATTACCATTAAAAGTCACGCCATTCAAATGGACTATACACAAAATGGCGAAAAGTATATTTTTAATTTAATTGATACGCCCGGTCACGTTGATTTTAGTTATGAAGTTAGCCGCGCATTGGCTGCATGTGAAGGTGCACTGCTATTGGTTGATGCCACACAAGGCATACAGGCTCAAACCATCAGCAATTTATATTTAGCAATTGATAATGATCTTGAGATAATTCCTATCATTAATAAGATTGATATGGATGGTGCTATGATTGCTGAGGTAAAAGACCAGGTGATGGAACTAATCGGTTGCAAGGAAGAAGAGATTTTGCTGGCAAGTGCAAAGAATGGAATTGGTATAGAAGAAATTCTAAACGCGATTATTGCACGAATTCCTGCACCAACGGGTAAGCCAGATGCGCCTTTGCAGGCTTTAATATTTGATAGTGTGTTCAATAGTTTTCGCGGAATTATTGCATACTTCCGCGTGTTTAATGGTTCTATAAAAAAAGATGAGGTCATAAAAATTATTTCAACCGGCGAAGAATACCAGGCTGCGGAAGTAGGTACTTTAAAATTAGGATTAGCACCCAAGAATGTGATAAAAACTGGTGACGTGGGTTACATCATCACAGGTATAAAAAATGCAAAAGAACTTAAGGTTGGTGATACAATAACGGTTGCATCAAATCCCGGCGAAGCAATCAGGGGTTTTGAAGAGGTAAAGCCAATGGTGTTTGCAGGTATTTATCCTATATCAACGGATGATTTTGCGGAACTGCGTGAATGCATGGATAAACTGCAGTTGAATGATGCATCACTTACTTATGAACTGGAAACATCGCAGGCTTTAGGTTTTGGTTTCCGTTGTGGCTTTCTTGGATTGCTGCACATGGAAATTATTCAGGAGCGTTTGGAGCGTGAGTTTAATCAAACGGTAATTACAACAGTGCCAAACGTTAGCTTTCATGCATTTACCACACGGGAAGAAAAGTTAATTGTAAATAATCCGGCAGAGATGCCTGATGCAACTAAAATTGATCATATAGATGAACCTTACATTCGTGCGCAGGTTATTTCGCTGCCTGAATATATCGGCAACATCATGACTTTATGTTTAGGCAAGCGCGGCATTCTTATCAATCAATCTTATTTAACTACTACACGTGTTGAACTGGTTTTCGAAATGCCTTTAACGGAAATTGTATTTGATTTTTATGATAAACTGAAAAGTCAGACCCGTGGTTATGCTTCCTTTGATTATTCTCCTATCGGTTATCGTGAAGCAGATATTGTAAAGATGGATATTCTGTTGAATGCAGAAAAAGTTGATCCATTGAGTGCATTAATTCATCGCAGCAGATCGCAGGATTTTGGAAGAAAGCTTTGTGAAAAATTGAAAGAGCTTTTACCACGTCAGCAATTTGCCATTGCTATACAGGCTGCTATCGGTGCAAAAATTATCGCAAGAGAAACTATCAGCGCTTTCAGAAAAGATGTTACTGCAAAATGTTATGGCGGTGATATAAGCCGTAAACGCAAGCTGCTTGAAAAACAAAAAGAAGGAAAGAAGCGTATGCGGCAAATCGGTAACGTTGAAGTTCCGCAGGAAGCTTTTTTAGCAGTGCTGAAGTTGGATTAAATTAATTGTCTTTAAAGAAAAAAATAAAATAAAGTTACTAAATGACATTATCCTCACATTTTTTTAAATCAATTTTTATTTTTTGAATTGTAATACCACAAAAATTCTATTCAACATAAGAACTGTTGAGGATCTTCAATAATGAAATCAAATGCGCTAACTACCAAACCGCATTATCAAATACTGGATGGACTTCGCGGTGTAGCATCAGTATTAGTAGTTGCTTTTCACATTTTTGAAGTACATGCAACAAGTCCGCTTAACCAGATTATTAATCACGGTTACCTCGCCGTGGATTTTTTCTTTTTGCTTTCAGGTTTTGTAATCGGTTATGCTTATGATAATAGGTGGAGCAGTATGCGCATCAAAGACTTTTTTAAAATTCGTCTTATACGTCTTCAGCCAATGGTAGTAATGGGTATGGTTATCGGCGCAATATGTTTTTACTTTCAGGATTCTGCTATATGGCCAGCTATACATTCAGTTCCTGTTTGGCAAATGTTATTAATAATGTTAATCGGCTTTACATTAATTCCGGTTCCTCCTTCAATGGATATTCGGGGTTGGCAGGAAATGCATCCGCTTAATGGTCCCGGCTGGTCTTTATTCTTTGAATATGTTGCAAATATCTTGTATGCCATAGGTATAAGAAAATTTTCAAAAACAGCGCTTTTTATATTGGTGGTTATTGCTGCATGCGCTTTGGTTTATATAGCTGTAACAAGTGCTGACGGCGATTTAATTGGTGGCTGGTCAATAACAACCGATCAGTTACAAATAGGCTTTACTCGTGTTATGTATCCTTTTTTTGCAGGATTATTACTTTCACGTACGGTAAAACTTACACACATTAAAAATGCTTTTTTATGGTGTAGCTTTTTACTGTTTATTGTTTTAGCTATGCCAAGGGTTGGTGGTGGCGAACATAAATGGATGAACGGTTTGTATGAATCTTTAAGTATTATTTTTATTTTTCCTATAATTATATTTTTAGGTGCCAGCGGGGAAATAAAAGAAAAGCGCGCCGAAAGTGTATGTAAATTTTTGGGAAATATTTCTTATCCTATTTATATAACCCATTATCCTTTGATTTATATATATACAGGATGGGTAAATAATCATAAGCCCTCACCACTACAAGCTTTGCCTTTTGCATTACTTACATTTATATTCAGCTTTTTAATTGCTTATGTTTGTCTTAAATGGTATGATAAACCTGTAAGAAAATGGCTAAAGAAAAAGTATTTATTGAAGAGAAATTTATTAATAAAAAGTTGAAAAAATAAATCATGAATGCAATATAATTTTATAATTTTTTTCATGCAAGCAGTAACTCTTAACTGGAATAATTTTTAAAGCAATTAATTAAATAAAAAATCCGCTTAATAATTTAAGCGGATTGGTAAGTAAGTTCACATGTATCAACTAAACACTTCTTTCACTTTATCAAAAAAGCTTTTCTCTGTTTTGCCCGGTTGTGGTTTAAAGTTGGGACTGTTATTCATTTGATTCAACATATCTTTTTCATCTTGCGTAAGGTTTTGCGGCGTCCATATATTGACATGTATTAGTTGATCACCACGACCATAACCATTTACTTCAGGAAAACCTTTGCCTTTTAATCTGAAGATTCTCCCGCTTTGCGTGCCGGGCGGAATTTTAATTTTTGCCCTGCCGTCTATAGTCGGTACTTCTGCGTTAATACCAAAGGCAGCATCAGGAAATGAAATATGCAGTTCGTAAGCAACATTTAATCCATCACGCTGTAATTCTTTATGCGCTTCTTCTTCAATCAATACAATTAAATCACCGGGCATGCCACCCCGTTCGCCGGCATTGCCTTTCGCACTTAAACTTAACTGCATACCTTCCTGTACTCCGGCAGGAATATTTATGCTTACAGTTTCTTCACCAAACACTCTTCCCTCACCTTTACAAACAGCACATTTATTAGTAACAATTGAGCCTTCACCATTACAGGTTGGACAAGTTGTTACAGTTTGCATCTGGCCTAAAAATGTACTGGTAACTTTTCTTACCTGCCCGCTGCCGCCACAGGTTGAACAGGTTTGAACACCACCTTTATCTTTTGCGCCACTGCCATTACAGGTAGCACAAGACACATACTTTTTTACTTTGATGTTCTTAGTAACACCATTGGCCATTTCCTCAAAATTCAATTTAATTTTAACACGAAGATTGCTGCCCCGGCTTCCGGTACTTCGTCCGCTACCGCCCGATCTTCTGCCACCGCCACCGAAAAAACTGCCGAAAATATCATCACCGAAAATATCTCCAAACTGGCTGAAAATATCTTCCATATTACCGTTAGTACTGCCGCTAAAACCACCAGTGCCTGGTGCAAATGCAGAATGACCGTACCTGTCATACTTGGCACGTTTATCTGTATTGCTTAAAACCTCGTAAGCTTCCGCGGCTTCTTTAAACTTATCTTCTGCTGATTTATCACCAGGATTTCTGTCAGGGTGATATTGCATGGCCACTTTGCGGTAAGATTTTTTTATTTCTTCACCGGTTGCAGTTTTGGTAACACTTAGTATTTCGTAATAATCTCTTTTTGTCATAATATTATTTTCCTACCACCACTTTTGCAAAGCGTATCAGCTTGTCATTTAAGTAATAACCTTTCTCAACTTCATCTATAACAGTGCCTTTTTGTTTTTCCTTTTGAACCGGAATTTCAGTTATAGCTTCATGCTTTTCCACCTCAAACTTAGTATTTGCACTGTTCATTTCTTTTAACCCTTTGCTTTGTAAAGTTTTGCGCAGCTTATTAAAGATAAGCATTGCACCTTCTTTCACATGCTCAATATCTGTGTCATTTTCCATTTGCTTTTCTGCACGGTCGCAATCGTCCAACACATCCAGTAAAGAAACAATTATTTCTTTACCTGCTGTTTGACGTATTTCCATGTTTTCTTTAGCTGTTCTGCGGCGATAATTATCAAACTCAGCGAAGAGTCTTAAATATTTATCCTTTTGTTCTTTTAACTCTGCTTCCAGTTTATCGGTAATTGAATCTTCTTCAAGCAAATCATTTAAATGCGTTGTGCCTGCTGCATTTTCGTCAGCATTAATCCCAAAATCTCTTGGTTGTTGCTCTAAATCTTTTTCTTCCATAAATATTTTGAATAAGGTTAATGTAGTCAAAATTTTTGCCAGTAGCAAAGAGAAGAAAAATTGTCAGCCCGAAAAAACAAAATTTAAAGCAACGATAGTAATTTCACCTGATAATTAATATCATTATGAAAAATTGTTTACTACTCCTTTTTGTGTTATTGTTTATAAATGTTCTTAATGCTCAAAAGCATATTGCTACTGCAATACCCGCAAAAAAGATTACAGGCTTCAGCAAAAATTTTAGTACGCAAGGTATACAGGCAGCCTGCGATACTTTGAAAATTGACAGTGCAAGAAATTTATGGCATTCTTTTATTTATGTTTCCGCAACTGACGGCAGTGAAGACGATGGTTATTCATTTGGAGTAAGCAGAGATGCGGATGGTATTTCAATACAGCAGGATGCTAATTATTATGATGTTAGCAGTTCTGATTATAATTACATAACCGGAGCTTTAATTGATTTTGCTCGTGGTAATACTAATGTAGTAGATGATTTGAATAAAACGGTTACTTTTAATGTTCATGCTGATTCAAGCGGTTTCCCAGGTGCTATTATTGGTTCAACTACATTAAAATACAGTGACATAAAAACAAGCGTAACTGATAGTGCATTTACTGCAATTAAATTTGCTACACCTATAGCCATTCCTGTAAATAAAATCTTTTATATTTCAATTGATCATAGCAATTTCTCATGGGATAATTCTACAAGAGATTCATTAGCTATCGTTGCTGATTCTTCTGATGAAGCACCTGCTGCTGCGTATCAATTATGGAATGTTGACCAGGTAGGATCCACATGGATTCGTGTAAGTGATTATTATGTGTCAGATGCGAATAATGACCCATTAGATGTAAATCTTTATATTTTCCCTTATGTAAGTAATACAGCGGATGGCTGCGAAACGTTACCTGTTAGCTTGCTCAATTTTAAAGGCAGCTTAATAAATAAACAGGCTGAATTAACCTGGAACACCGCAACAGAATTTAATAACAAAGGGTTTGACGTAGAAAGAAGTAATGATGGAAAACTGTTTACCGATGTTGGCTTTGTAAAGGGTGCAGGCACCACATCATCGTTAAAAAAATATTCTTATGTTGATGCTACATTAAATGATTTAAATAACACATTTTATTATCGCTTAAAGCAGATTGATATTGATGGAAAAACTAACTATTCAAAGGTTATTCTTTTAAGTTTAAAAAGTATTGCTGGCTGGAAGATTTATCCTAATCCCGTTAAAGATAAAATCAACGTAAATCTTAGTTTAACAGCAGATAAAAAAGTTACTATACAGGTAATTTCAAAAGATGGAAAGTTATTGATGAATGAAGATGAAGGCACATTAAAGCAAGGCCAGCAACAACTTTATTTCAATATAAAAAATTTTGCACCAGGTTCTTATTATGTAAGAATAAAAGCAGGTGACGATGCTTACACACAAAGTATAATCAAGCAATAATCATAATTATAGCAGCTCATTATTGTACAACTTTCATTCTTTTTTTAAACAGCCAATACATTGGTACACCTGTTAACATGAGTGCAACGCCAATTGCAGCTTCTCTTGGGCGGCTGAAAACAGTATTTATTAAAAGCAGGATACAAAAAATTATTACAATAGCAGGAACTACCGGATAACCCCAAACTTTGTATGGGCGTGGAGTATCAGGCATTTTCTTACGAAGAATAAATACACCTAAAGTGGTAGCTCCATAATATATAAATACGGCGAAAATTATCATGTCTGTTAATTGGTCGAAGGTGCCTGATAGTACAAGTATGCAAGCCCATACACATTGATAAATTAAAGAGTTGGCAGGTGCTTTATTGTTATTAAGCAACGCAGCTTTCTTGAAAAATAATCCTTCCGTTGCCATAGCAAAATAAGTTCTGCAGCTTGAAAGAATTGTGGCATTGCAACAACCAAGCGTAGTTATAAAAATCAGCACTGATATAAACAAAGCGCCGTTGTTTCCCCAAAAACTTCTTACTGCTTCTATTGCTGCAATCTTATTTCCTGCACTATAAACTTCCTGCATTTGAGGAACTGATAACAGGCTTAAATAAGTTGTGTTTGAAAGAAGATATAAAATGATGATGGTTATTGTACCAATAACAATTCCTTTGGGCAGGTTACGTTTTGCATCTTTTATTTCCCCACCAATAAAGCCGGCAGATGCCCAGCCCTGGTAACCCCAAAACGCTGCAAGCATTGCTGTAAATACTGCACTTAAGGTAATGGATGAATTATCTGTTGTTGCTATTTGAATGCGGTGTATATCCGCTGTTTTGGCTGATAACCCGAAAGCAATAATGATAAATATGCTGCCAAATACCAATAATAAAATTGCCGTGCTTACACTTGCTCCGGCTTTAACTCCTTTAGTATTTATCCATGTAAGAATAATGATAAGTATTATGGCTATGAGCTTCGTATTAAGATCTGCAAACGGATAAAATAAACCGGCAATACTAATGTTACTCCACGCTGGAATTAATTGCGGTAAATGAACAACACTATTAAGCGATTCTGCAAACACATAAGCCAGCGCAGAAATCGCGGCAGTTTGTATTACCGTGAATAAAGACCATCCGAATAAAAATGCAAAGAAGCGGTTATAAATTTTCTGATAATACACATACTCGCCACCTGTATCTGCAAGTAAGCCGGCAACTTCAGCATTACATAAAGCGCCAAACAAACTAATAATGCCTGCCAATATCCAGCAAATTAAAACCCAGCCCGATGAATGTAATTCTGCTATCATCGGTGCAACTTTTTTATATACACCAGAACCAATGATATTACCGATTACCAAAACAACTACTAATCTTAAACCAAGTGATTTACTTAGTTGCGTTTTACTCATTACAGTTAAATTGTATCACTTGCAATATAGTATTTAGTAAATTTCACAAGAGATAATAAAATCAGATTTCATAAAAAGCAATTCTGTGATTGCCTGTATCCGCAACTATTAATTTGTTTTGATATGAGATAGCTGCAAAAGGCCAGTATAATTTTTCACTGTTTTCATTGCCCACTTCAAGATGTTCACCGGTGGTTTCAAAATTTATGTTGCCAAATAAATCGTTTGCATATTGGTTATTTACAGATGGAATTTTATTGAATTGAAGGATGCGGCTGTTACCTGTATCAACTACAAACATTGCGCTGTTTTTAAAACATACATCATAACACCAGTTTAATACATTGGCAGATGGTTTTAGCTGATATTGATTTTGGCCACAACTATTTAAATCAGGCTGACCAATTATTACATCTGCAGTTTTAGTAAAGGCATCTTTATAATTTCTCCAGATTAATACACGATAATATTGTGTATCTGTTATAGCAAGCATTCCATCTGCTGAAACTTTTACTGAGTAAGGCCAAACAGCATTTTCACTTTCGTAATCCTTTTCTTCAAAATTATTTTTACCAATTACTTTATCTGCTGCTTTATAATTTTCTGTTGGAATAGCTGAATAAAATAAAACCCTCCGGTTTCCTGTATCAGCAATCCATAAATGTTTACCATCACTCCAAACACCATAAGGCCAGTATAAGTTTTTTGCTGATGGTTTGCTGCCAACACCTTCAACATTTGGTAAATTATTTTGCATTGTAGGTTGACCAACTACAACGTCTGCAGGCTGAGCATTATGTGTTGGAAATTCATTCCAGATTAATATGCGATGATTCCATGCATCCGCAACAATTAATTTGCTGCCATCACCCCAAATACCGGATGGATATAACAAAGATGATGCATTTGTTTCGCCGCCGCCATTGCGTTGTGTATTTGTTTTATTGATTTGCCCTAACATTACATCAGGCTTCGCATATTTCGCAGTTGGGATTTTATTAAAGATGAAGACACGGTTTTGCGCTGTATCTGCAACAATAAATTTATTATTTACTACATACAAACCACGCGGTGCTAAGAAAGGATTGCCTTCATCACCGTAAAAAAACAGAGAAGTTTTATGTATTGGTTGAGCATCCTGATTTTTATCTTTTATATTGATTACTTCGGTCATTGTTCTAATTAAACCAATTCTTCACTATTATTTTATAACCAAGTATTATACATATCAAACATGAAACAATAACCAGCACCTGTTGCACTCTTGCAAATGATTGCAATTTCTTTGAGAATGGCATGCCGAATAAACCTGCAGCTGTCATCATACCAGCAATACAACCAATGCTAAACACAATAAGAAATAAAATACTTGTGCCGATTGTTTTCATTGCTGCCATTGCCGCCGCAATTAAAACACCACTGCCTGCAAGTCCATGAATAATGCCAACACCAAAAGATACTTTATGCAAATGTTTGTGCGTATGTTTCCCAGGTGCGCCGGCATGAATGTGCAAATGTGTATGCGTTGTAGCATCATGCGAATGTGTGTGTGCATGTATGCTGATTGGATTTTGTTTGAAGTATTGCCATAGCCTGAAAATGCCCAAAATAATTATCATTACACCAACGGCACCTTCCATTGTTTGAAAATAAGTTTCAGGAATTTCATAACGCAGCAACAACATTATTATACCAACAATTAAGATAGAGGTGCTATGACCAAGCCCCCAGAACGTTCCATCTTTCATTGCTAATACAATAGAATTACGTTTGGTAACAATATTACTTACCGCAACCAAATGGTCGGTTTCAAATGCATGGCGAAACCCAACCAACCCTGCTAATAAAAATGGTAAGATTTCTGTCCACATAAATTTCATTATGAATTATAAGTTATGAATGTTGAGATATAAATACAACCATGAAACTGGATTTTTAATTCATAATTCATAATTATTTAGCATATTCTCGGTAACTGTTCGCCGGCAAGCATATTTACCACTCTTCTTCCGCCGATATTACTTTTCATTAAAACCTGCTTAACATGTTCAGCACTTACTTCGCCAATAATATTTGCCATTGTTCCATGTTCCCATTGTTTTAATTGTTGCAATAATTTATCAGCAATATTTGCGTCAACAACTGCAACAAATAAACCTTCATTGGCAACATATAAGGGGTCAAGACCAAGCATTTCACATGCACCTGCAACTTCGTCTTCAACAGTAATATTTTTTTGTGCGATGTTAATACCAACCTTTGCGTCTTGTGCAATCTCATTTAATACAGTTGCAAGGCCACCACGGGTTGGGTCACGTAATAAATGAACGTCTTCACCAAATTCATCTAATAATTGCAAGATGATATTATTCAAAGCTCTTGTATCGCTTTTAATAGTTGTTTCAAATTGCAAACCTTGCCGGTGGCTCATAATGGTGATGCCATGTGCAGCTAATGGTCCGCTTAAAATAATTTTATCACCGGCTTTTATATTAATTATATCAATGTTTGCTTTTGCATGTACTTCACCGATGCCTGTTGTATTGATAAAAATTTTATCGCCTTTACCACGCTCAACAACTTTTGTATCGCCTGTTATAATTAGCACATCAGCAATTTCAGAAGCAGCTTTAATACTCAATAGAATTTCCCAAAATTCTGTCATTTGTAAACCTTCTTCCAGCACAAATGCAAGCGATAAATATTTTGCTTTAGCACCACACATCGCTAAATCATTCACAGTTCCATTCACTGCCAAATCACCAATGTTTCCACCTTCAAAAAAAATAGGAGAGACCACATAACTATCCGTGCTCATGGCAACTTTTCCGTTCAAATTAAAAATAGCACCATCATGTTTTTTGTTGAGCAAATCATTTTCAAATAATTTGAATACACCTTTATCCAACAACTGGCTTGTTAATGTGCCGCCACTGCCATGACCTAAATTGATGGTATCAAAATCAAGCTTGGGAATTGGGCAGGAAAGGTTCATTTAATTATTTTGAATGAAATGAATAATGATAGGTTCATATTTCGAGATTATTATTAACTGTTCATTATTCATTAACTGCTGTCGCCATATTGTAATGATAATACGCCGCACAAGCGCCTTCGCTGCTAACCATCGGTGCACCCAAAGGCTTTACAGGCGTGCATTTGCTGACAAAGTTTGGGCATTGATATGGTTTAATTTTTCCCTTCATTACATCACCGCTTAAGCATGTGGGGTCTTCATGTACTTCAGCAATGTTGATATTGAATTTTTTGTTTGCATCATAAGTACTGTAATCATTTTTCACCTGGTAACCGCTGAACGGAATTTCACCAATGCCACGCCACTCACGGTTCGTTACTTCAAAAATTGTATCAATAACATTGATAGCATTTTTGTTTCCATCATGCTCAACAACACGGGTGTACTGATTTTCGAGTTTGTATTCTTTTTGTTCGAGTTGCTTTACCACCATCAAAATTCCTTCAAGCAAATCAACCGGTTCAAAGCCCGTGATAACGATAGGCACTTTATGTTTTTCAACTATAGGATAATATTCATTCATACCCATGATGGTGCACACATGACCGGCGCCCAAAAATCCATGCACATTGCATTCCTCATCGTTCATAATAGCTTCCATTGCCGGCGGCACCAATACATGAGACGTTAGTATTGAATAATTTTTCACACCTTCACGATGCGCATGAATAACTGACAATGCATTGGCAGGTGCCGTTGTTTCAAAGCCAACAGCGAAAAAAACAACTTCCCGTTGCGGATTTTCTTTTGCAATTTTTACAGCTTCCAACGGAGAATATAGGATGCGAATATCAGCGCCTTTTGCTTTCGCTTCCAGCAAACTCATCTCACTGCCGGGCACACGAATCATATCACCAAATGAGCAAAGAATTACGTTGTGATTCATGGCGAGATAAACTGCTTTATCAATTAAATTTACCGGCGTAACGCACACGGGGCAACCCGGTCCGTGAATCATTTGAATGTTGTGCGGCAACATATTTAGCAGACCATTTTTCACAAGCGAATGCGTTTGTCCGCCGCATACTTCCATAATATTCCAGTTACCTTTTACTGTTGTATTTATTTGCTTCAGTAACGCATCAACAATCTCTGGCGAACGATATTCTGATAAATACTTCATAAATATTAGTTCTGCTTATTCCCTAAAAAAGCATTTAGAATTATTTTGAACCTGAGTGCATCTTTATTTAAAGGTTACATTCCTTTTTCTATCAACAGCACATTAAACTTATGACCATCAGGGTCAGCAAAAACGCAATAATAATAGCCATCTTCCTGCCTGGCCGCTTCTTTAATAATAGTGCCACCGGCTTCTTTCGCTTTCTTCGCCCACTTGGTTACATCATCCTCACTCTGTGCAGAAAGTGAGAAAATCACTTCATTGCCATTATTCAAATCAGCTATTTTACCATTCATTGAAGCTTGTAATTTTTCCTCTTTAAAAAAATGAATCACAAAATCATCTTCGCCAAAAACAAAGCTTGTAAGTTCTGCTGTAATGTGTGGTGGCTTATTTGGTTTAATACCTAAAGTTGTGTAAAATTCATCGGTGCGGTTAACATCTTTTACCGCTACATTAGCCCAGATTTGTTTCGTTTTCATGTACTCTTCCTGTTAATTTGTGTCTTTGTAATTTAAAACTTCGATGTTCATTTCTGTATCATACAATTCATCCAACTCACCTGCTTCTTTTAAATAACTAAACACTTTTGCTGCTTCTTCTTCATTTACTTTGCTGATGGCAACACCAACATGTACCAGCACATAATCACCAACAGCAGCAGCAGGAACCATTTCCAGTGATGCTTCTTTTATAATGCCGCCGAATGAAACTTTTGCCATTTTCACAGTACCATTATATAAAGTTTGTATAGATTGAATCTTACCTGGAATCGCGAGACACATGTTTTTGATTTATGAATGATGAGTTATAAGTTCTTGTTCTTTATATGTTTTTGTTTCTGCTGTTCTTATATCGTTATCATAATATACTAATTGCCCAAACGAAATATTTTCATCGTTTGGAGATAAGTGTTGATGAAAATATAAATGATACTTGTTACTTAGTTTATGTTGTATCCAATCAATTAATAAAGCATTCTGAAATACACCACCGCTAAAGCAAATTTTTTCGATTTGCAAATGCTTTGCTACAATGTCAATTAAACAAACCAACGAATAATGAAATTTTGCAGCGATATAATTTTTGTCTTTGCCTTTTTCCATATCTATAATTATAGATTGCATTAAAGTCGCTGTTGGAATACGGTAATAATGTGAGCCTTCTTTAAAATAACTTTCATTCATTTCGAAACCATTTTCATCAACATATTCTTCCGCTAATGATTGCAAATACATCGCAGCTTCGCCTTCATAAGTTTGCTTATCGCAAATATTTAATAATGATGCAACAGCATCAAAAATTCTTCCGACAGAAGAAGAGAAGATGTTTGTTTGTTCAATTAATGATTGATATGTATTCCATTCCACTATTGTAAATTTTTCTTTGACAATGTTTCCTGAATGCCAAACATCGCTTGTTGTACATAATGCCGCAATGCGTGGTTCCAATGCAATTTTATCACCTGCGATAGAAGGGAAATAATCAAAATGATAACAGCGCAGCATTTCATTATTTTCATACTTAAAAAATTCACCGCCCCAAATGTTGCCATCATTTCCTAAACCTGTTCCATCCCAGATTATTCCAAGTATTGCATCTTCATTTTGCATTAAATTATTCTCTGCAAGCACTGCTGCGAAATGCGCTTCATGATGCTGAACATATTTTACTTCAACATTAAATTGTTCTGTTAATTCATTCGCATATTGATGTGAAAAATAGTTAGGGTGTTTGTCTGTAAGAATAACTGTTGGCTTTGCATTATAAAGTTTCAACCAGTGTTTTAATGTGGTTTTATAAATCTGTTGTGATTCATAGCTTTCGCCACTTCCTAAAAACTGGCTGATAAAAACATTTCCATTAACTGATAAAGTAAAACTGCTTTTTAAATGTGCGCCGGTTGATAAAATACAATCCTGATTGTTTGGTTTATAATGCAAAAAAGATGGCGCATAACCTCTCGACCTTCGTAATATAATTTGTTGTTGGCTATACTTCGAAACCTGCACCACGCTGTCATCTTCCGGAATTATTATATCACGATTATAAGTGATAACAAAATCTGCAATATCAAAAAAATATTTAAGCTCATCATCATCTTTATAAATAATTGGCGAGCCGGAAATGTTTGCGCTTGTTGCAATGAGTGGTTTGCCGAAATCATTAGCAATTAAATCAAGCAAAGGACTATAAGGCAACATTACACCAACGCGTTTTAATTGAGGCGCAATGTTATTTATTGAAATATTTTCAAACGCTTTTTGCTTTGGATATAGTAATACGATTGGTGCTTCTGCGCTTTGCAATAAAATCTTCTCTTTATCATTCAGTTCAAAATTTTCTTCTATATTTTTTATATCAGGATATAAAACAGCCAACGGTTTTGAACGACGATGTTTTCTTTTTCTTAAAGTTTGAATGGCTTTTTCATCATTCGCATTGCATAAAAACAAATACCCGCCGATGCCTTTTACAGCAAGTATTTTACCTTGTTCTAAATAAATTTTTATCAAGGATGAAACTTCGTTTGATTTGTCTGAGACAATGGAATGGTTGCTATTTAGTAAGGTTAATTCTAACCCACAATTGCAACATGAATTTGTTTGAGAAAAAAATCGTTTATCTGTCACATTCTCATATTCATTAAAACAAACATCACACATTGGATGATTTTCATAAGATGTATTATCTCTGTCATATGGAATATCTTTTATAATAGAATATCGAGGTCCGCACTGTGTACAGGTAATAAACGGATAACGAAATCTTCGATTGTTTACCTCATGCAATTCATTTCTGCAATTATCACATAAAGCAACATCAGGCGAAAGCAAAACTCTTTTATCTTGGTGATTATCTTCTTCAATTATAATAGAAAAATCATCAAAACTTTTACTTTCTACTTTATATAAATGTGACGAAATAATTTTTGATTTTTGCGGTGCTTTTTGTTTTATTTTTTTGAAAAACACATTGGCTGCTTCTTCATCTGCATTAAAAAAAACATGCACGCCATCATTTCCATTTTTTATATAGCCATTCAATTGCATTGCTTTTGCTAATTGATACACAAACGGGCGAAAACCAACGCCCTGTACAATTCCATTGATATGTATATGGTACGTGTTCACTTTTTAATCAAACTTCAGCATGCACTAAAGATTTTTCTTTCTTCTCTTTTACTTTTTTCATTAGCCAGTCGCACCATTGTTCTAACCCTTCGCCTTTTAAACTGGAAATAGTTATTACTTCTAAACCGGCGTTTATATCTCTTGCATCCTGCGTAACTGCTTCAACGGAAAATGGGAGATAAGGCAACAAATCAGATTTTGAAACAAGCATTAATTCACTTGTTAAAAACATGCGAGGATATTTTTTTGGTTTATCATCACCTTCTGTAACAGAGATAACGGTTACACGAAAATCTTCACCCAAATCAAAAGCGGCAGGGCAAACAAGATTGCCTACATTTTCAATAAATAATACATCCACATCCTCAAGATTAATATGGTCGAGTGCCTGCAAAATCATCTGCGCTTCTATGTGGCACATGCCGCCGGTTACAATCTGCAATGCATTAATACCAACTTCTTTCATGCGGATAGCATCCCGTTCTGTTTCCGGGTCGCCGACAAGCACAGCCATGTTAAGTTTATTTTTTAACAGCTTTCCTGTTTCCTGCATCAATGTTGTTTTACCACTGCCCGGCGCTGAACATATATTAATAACCAGCATGTCCTGTAAACGTTCACGGATAACCTTTGCAACAAAGTCATTTGCCTTTAGCAAATTCAATGTGGTGTTTTCGCATTGCACGCTGCCAACCGGAGCACGGTTACTTTTTGGAGTATTCATTTTTTAATTATGAGTTATGAATTATAAATTATGAATTGCTAGAATAACATACATTATAATCCAATTTTTATGCGTTAATAGTTTCTTCTTCAAATTCAACTTTGCTTATTAATAATTCTTCACCCTGAATAATATTTTTACCCGGCTTGCCGCAATTGCTACACACAAATTTATAATTGTTTACTTCAGTTTTTGTGTTGCATATTTCACATTGAATGATTATCGGCAACACTTCAACATGCAGCGACGTTTTATTATATTTGGATTCGTCGAGCAACACAGCTTCAAATGCATTTTGCATTAAGATGGGTTGCACATTGCTGAGCAAGCCAACCTTTAAATGAATGCTGCGAATCTTATTTATCTCGCCGGGAAATTCATCTTCGAGTGTATGGAAAATATTTCTTACCAAAGAAATTTCGTGCATGCAAGCTGATATTTAAACAAGCAAAAATAAATTGTTCAAAAGGTATATGTAACAACTTAAACAAATTTATAAAATTGAGTTTTTAGAGAAGAGTTTTAATTGCTTATGAGTTTAAATTGTTGATTCATCTTATCAAAGGCTGCGGGATACTGTCATTAAGTTAAGCCATTATCTCGACGTTAGGAGAGATCCCTAAAATTTTTAACTGGTTGGGTCTCGAGAGATGTCTCAATACCTCGACATGACGATTCCTTAACTTAGTGACATTGGGCTGCCGGCAGCGAAAAGGTATAAGCCCATAGTCATGAAAAAAGGAATGTATATAAGGTTATTTCAGCGTTTCATCAAGCCACTTAAAAAACTCATGTTGCCAAACCAATGCATCCTGCGGTTTAAGCACCCAATGGTTCTCATCAGGCAAAAACAAAAAACGGCTTTTAATACCTCTTAACTGCGCTGCCTGGAACGCACCCTGACCCTGTTCAATCGGTACACGATAATCTTTGCCGCCTTGTACAATCATGATTGGTGTATCCCAGTTTTGTACAAAATTGCTCGGGCTTTGACTCAATGAACGTTGTGCAACAGTATTATTTAATTCCCAGTAAGCACCGCCTTTTTCCCAGTTCTCAAACCACAGTTCATCTGTTGTGCTGTACATGCTTCTGAAATCAAAAACACCATCATGCGATAAAAATGTTTTGAAGCGATGGTTGTGCATGCCTGCCAACGCAAACACGCTAAAGCCACCAAAGCTTGCACCCACGCAACCACGTTTACTTGTATCAACATACGGCTCTTTTGAAACAGCATCAATTGCAGATAAATAATCCTTTAAAACCTGCCCACCCCAATCTTTACTAACTGCTTCGTTCCATTGTGTGCCAAAACCAGGCATACCTCTGCGGCATGGCGCGACAACAACATAACCGTTTGATGCAATCAGTTGAAAATTCCAGCGGAAAGAATAAAATTGTGTAAGCGCAGCTTGTGGCCCGCCCTGGCAATATAAAAGAGTTGGGTATTTTTTTGTTGAATCAAAGTTTGGTGGATACACAACCCAAACAACCATCTGCTTATTGTCAGTTGTAGTTACATATTTCTTTTGCCAGCTAATCATTACAAGATGACTATAAGTGCTGTCGTTTACATGCGTGAATTGCTTCATGCTTCCATCAATTATATTAACCGCATAAATTTCCTGCGCATGATTAAAATCTGTTCTTGTTACAAACAGCATATTATTTTTTTGGCCAACAATTCCGCTTACATCAAAATCACCATTGGTAATTTGTTTCACAGCAACAGCCATCTTTGTTAAGCCAGGGTAATTCACTTCAAACAACTGCAGCGTTCCATCTTTCGGCGCAACAAAAAATATGCTTCTGTCATCATCACTCCACTTAAAACTTTCAACGTTTATTTCATCATGGCTTGCAGTTAGGTTCATTTTTCTTTTTCCGTTTGATACAATCAAATCCTGCTTGTCTGCTTCATATCCATCACGCTTTTGGCTAAGCCACGCAAGCTCTCCTTTTTTATTGTATGATGGATTCAGGTCATAACCTTTATTATCTTCTGTAAGATTTTTTGTTTCGCCTGTTTCAATATTATATTCAAACAAATCTGTATTGGTGCTTATGGCATAATCCGTTCCTTGTTTTTGTTTGGTAACATAAACAACATGTTTTCCATCAGGGTTAAATGTATAATCTTCATCACCACCGAAAGGTTTTTGCGGGCAATCATAAGGTTGGCCAGCCATTAAATCTTTCTTCGTGGTATCATTCATTTCGCTTAAAAATATATGGCTGAATTTTCCATCTTCCCATGTATCCCAATGCCTGTAATCAAGCCCGTTATAAATTTGCACATTGCTTTTGGTTAATTCAGGATGAAAATCACTTCCATACACATTCATAATCTTTACATCACTGTCGCTAATCTTCCATTTGCCATCCGCAGAAATATGATTGTTTGCAAGCAACGTATCAGCATTAATGATTATTTCTGCTACACTACCATTAACAGGTATGCGATATGTTTTGCTGGTTGATTTATTCTGCTCCACGTCCGGCATAGCTACAGAGTATATAATGTATTGTTTATCTTTTGATATGCCGATGCCATTAACTCTGCCAATCTTCCATAAAAGCTCAGGAGTAATTGTTGTTTGTGCAAACAGATATAAAGGAAATATTATTAAAAATAACAGGCACAATCTTTTCATAGTAGTAATCTTCCGGCGAACTTAAACATTTATTCATTTTTGTTACAGGTAATTAAAAAACCTTTATTGGATATAGATAACTCTCTTGCATAACAACAGATTATTCAAATGCCTTTACTTTTAATTTTTATTTCTTATGACAACACTCGACTTAAAAATCACAGATCTTTTAACATATAAAAGCTTTACCAAAAGCAACACATTGTTCAGAGAATTCATGCACAACAGCCCGATGATTGCATGGGTTGTAGATGCAGAAGGCTTCATTCAATATGCAAATCCATCATTCTTGAAAACATTTGAACCATTAACGGAAGTGATTGGTAAAAACATTTTTGAATTGTATGATCATGATCTTGCAGAAGAATATTTTCAAAACAATAAAATAGTAATTGAAACAGAAAATGCTATTGAAACAATTGAAAAAAGTAAGGCTGTAAATAAGATCAACAGCTTTAAAGTAATTAAGTTTCCGGTTTTATATAAAGGAATTAAAATGGTTGCTGCGTGGGCAATTGATATTACTGCCCAAATGGAAACGTTTGAAAATCTCTCTATATTAAATGAACATAAGAACAAATTAGTATCTGTAATAGCACATGATTTGCGCGGCCCGATTGGTATTAACGTAACATTTCTTAAAACAATCATTGATAATTATAGTTCTTATTCAAAAGAAGAATTATTAGAATCGCTTAAAATGCTCACAAGAAGTTCTTATAATTGTTTTGAACTGATTGATGATCTTTTAAGATGGGCAAAAAGCCAGTTAGGTGGAATTTCCTACAACCCTAAATCAGTAAATATTCAAACAGAAATTTTAAAGGTTACGGGTAGTTTGTGGGATCTTGTCCGTCAAAAAAATATCCAGCTAAAAACCAATTTCAATTATTATAAAGATATCTGTGTTGACATTGATATGTTTGCCGTTGTACTGCGCAACCTTATTACAAATGCCATTAAATTTTCATACCCCGGAGGCCAGTTAATAATTGATACAGAATTATATAATAATGAAGTAAGGATATCTGTAAAAGATTCAGGAACCGGCATGAGCGAAAAGCTGGTTCAGAAATTATTAAATAAAATAAACCACGAATCAACTTTTGGGACGAGCGGAGAAAAAGGTACAGGGCTCGGGTTAATCATGGCGAAAGAATATATAGAGCAGAACGGTGGAAAAATGGATATTAAAAGCAAGCCCGGTGAAGGCAGTAATTTCTATTTTAGTGTTCCTTTAAAAACCTTTCCGAAATAACTCTTAAAGTTGAGCAATCAATTCTTTAAACAGCGCGGTCATTTTTGGTTCTGCTTCTGCAGCAGCAGCCAATACTTCTTCATGCGTAATTTTATTATCTTCTTCACGTATGCCCACGTCAGTAATTATACTCATTGCAAAAACGCGCATACCGGCATGAACGGCTGTAATAACTTCCTGCACCGTGCTCATGCCAACAGCATCTGCGCCAATAATTTTTATTAATTTATATTCAGCATGCGTTTCAAATGTTGGCCCTGTTACACCACAATAAATACCTTCCTTTAAATCATACCCGGATTGTTGGGCAATTTTTTTTGCTTTGCTGATGAGTTTTTTGCTATAAGGTTCACTCATATCAGGAAACCTGGTTCCCAGCGAATCTTCATTTTTACCAAGCAAAGGATTGATGATAAACATGCTGATATGGTCTGTAATTATCATCAGGTCGCCAACTTTAAAATTTGCATTCACACCGCCGGCGGCATTTGATATTAATAATGTTTGCACACCAAGCATTTCAAAACACGGATTGGATAAACAACCTGTTGCACAGAATAACCTTCATAAAAATGAAACCTGCCTGCCATAACAACCACTTCTTTTCCATGCATTTTTCCAAAAATCATTTTACCGCTATGGCCAACAACCGTACTAACCGGAAAGTGAGGTAATTCACTGTAATTAATTTCTAATTCAGTTTCAAGCTCAAGGGTAAAATTTCCAAGCCCACTTCCTAATATAACAGCAACAGTGGGTTTGTTTTTATATTTTGTTTTGATATAAGCCGTTGTTTCACGTAGCTGTTCGGTTAAATCGTTTTGCATAAAATAAGTAAATATAATTATGAAAGATTCTCGAACCGTTTCATTCTTTCTGAGCTCACTTTCTATGAATGAACTCACCTTTTTTTCAAACTGAGTTCATTTTATGCTGGACGAACCAACTTTTTTTCAAACTGAATTCATTCTATGCTGGACGAGCTCACTTTTTGTAAAATGAACTCACTTTATTTTGGATGAACTCACTTTTTTGCAAAGTGAGTTCTTTTCGCGCCGGATGAGCTCACTTTCTATAAATTGATTTCACTTTATATCGGCTTAGTTCGCCAATTCGACATAATTCAAATATCTTATCTGGATTTCTATGTGAACCAACCTGTTATTCTGAGTATCAATTCATTTTCTCTACATTAAGCAATTCCCCTATTTTTGCCAGCCATAAAAAATCAGCTATAAAATTATGCTTAGAACTTTATTTCTGCTCGTTCCGGTTACCGGCATTATCGGATTGCTTTACACATTAATAAAATTTAGTTGGGTTAATAAACAGGATGCCGGCACTGATCACATGAAAACCATCAGTAAATATATTGCTGAAGGTGCAATGGCTTTTTTAAAAGCTGAATGGAAAATACTCGGTTATTTTGTAGTGATTGTTGCACTTTTATTAGGTATAATGGCACATAGCAATCCAAACTCTCATTGGTCAATTTCCATTGCTTTTATAATCGGTGCCGTGTGCAGTGCAACCGCGGGTTTTATAGGCATGAAGGTAGCAACCAAAGCCAATGTACGTACGGCGCAGGCTGCAAGAACAAGCTTATCAAAAGCTTTACAGGTTTCTTTCACCGGCGGCTCAGTTATGGGCTTAGGCGTGGCAGGTTTGGCGGTGCTGGGTTTAAGTGCCGTATTTATTGTATTGAAACACATTTTTGCACCAGGCGCTAACCCTAACTCTGAAGAAATGGTGAAGACCATTGAAATACTTACAGGCTTCTCTCTGGGCGCAGAATCAATAGCATTGTTTGCCCGTGTGGGTGGTGGCATTTATACTAAAGCTGCAGATGTAGGCGCTGATTTGGTTGGTAAAGTTGAAGCAGGTATTCCTGAAGACGATCCGCGTAACCCTGCAACCATTGCAGATAATGTAGGCGATAATGTAGGCGACGTTGCAGGTATGGGCGCCGATTTGTTTGGCTCTTATGTAGCAACCGTTTTGGCAACGATGGTGCTTGGCCAGGAAGCAGTTTCTACAGATAATTTTGGAGGCTATGCTCCTATTCTTTTACCAATGCTTATAGCAGGTGTTGGAATTTTATTTTCAATTGTAGGAACCTTCTTTGTAAAAGTGAGTGATAGTGCAGGTGTAAATACAGCTAATGTACAGAAGGCTTTAAATATGGGTAATTGGGGTTCAATTATACTTACAGCAATTGCCAGTGCTGCATTGGTTTATTACATTTTGCCCGATACACCCATTTATTTAAGAAGAGATTTTATTCTTAATAATCCTGATCAGATTGTAAAAGGTGCAGTTGCCATAACACGTGGTGGTGTGTTAGGTGCTATATTGGTTGGCCTTGCTGTTGGAACCTTAATGAGCATAATCACTGAACATTACACGGCTATGCATAAAGGCCCTGTAAAATCAATCATACGGCAATCAGCAACAGGCCATGCAACAAATGTTATTGGTGGTTTGGCTGTAGGTATGGAATCAACACTACTGCCTATATTGGTTTTGGCGGCAGGTATCTGGGGTTCTTATACATGCGCAGGCTTGTATGGTGTTGCAATAGCAGCCGCAGGTATGATGGCAACAACTGCAATGCAATTAGCTATTGATGCATTTGGACCGATTGCAGATAATGCAGGTGGTATTGCAGAAATGAGCGAGTTGCCAAAAGATGTGCGTGAGAAAACAGATGTGCTGGATGCTGTTGGAAATACAACTGCTGCAACTGGTAAAGGATTTGCCATTGCATCTGCGGCGCTTACAGCATTAGCGTTGTTTGCAGCTTATGTGGGTGTAATAAATCATAACGGATATGAAATGGCCGGCATTGATATTTATAAGGCGAAAGTGTTAGCATCATTATTTGTAGGCGCAGTAATTCCATTTATATTTTCTTCACTGGCAATCCGTGCTGTTGGCGAAGCAGCTATGGCAATGGTTGAAGAAGTGCGCCGCCAGTTTAGAACTATTCCAGGAATTATGGAAGGCACAGGCAAACCTGAATACGAAAAATGCGTTGCTATTTCAACAGAAGCGTCTATTAAAAAGATGATGTTGCCTGGTGCCATTGCAATTCTTTCCCCTTTAATTATTGGTTTTCTTGTAGGACCTGAAGCTTTGGGTGGCTTTTTAGCCGGTGCAACAGTGAGCGGGGTTTTAATGGGCATCTTTCAAAATAATGCCGGTGGCGCCTGGGATAATGCAAAGAAAAGTTTTGAAAAAGGTGTTGAAATAAACGGTCAGATGTATTACAAAAAGAGTGAGCCGCATAAAGCTTCTGTAACAGGAGATACCGTTGGTGATCCGTTTAAAGACACGTCTGGTCCTTCAATGAATATTCTTATTAAATTGATGAGTATTGTTTCGTTGGTTATTGCACCAACACTTGCACAGCTTTATAACAAGAAACCTGTATCAGTCTCAAAAAATAATACAGAGATGCACATTACCGCTTCTGTTCAAACAAAAAAATAAATCAGGTTTATAATAGAAAAGCTGCCTTATTATAAGGCAGCTTTTGTTTTTATGATAAGTGATTACTTATAAACTCGAGCACATTTGTCGTTATGTAACTTAATTGTTCTTCATTCAGTTCAGGATGCATGGGCAACGATATAACTCTTTCTGTAAGCCAGTCAGTAACAGGTAAATCATATTGCAAACTGTCGAAAGAATCAAACATTTTCTGGCGATGACCTGGCACAGGATAATAGATCATGCTTGGAATTTTCTTTGCTGTAAGATAATTGCTTAAAGCATTCCGTAAAACACTTCTTTCATCACTATCTAATACCAATGTGTATTGATGGAAAACATGCATGCTGTAATCAGCCTGAAAAGGTGTTTTAATAACCGGATGATTTTTAAAAGCGTTATCATAAAAAGCAGCTGCCTTTCTGCGTGCTTCAATATTTTTATCAAGATATTTCAGCCTGATATTTAATATAGCTGCCTGCACTGTATCAAGCCTTGAATTACAGCCAACCACATCATGATAATATCGTTTACTTTGCCCATGATTGGCAATCATAGTAAGTTTTTGAGCTAGGGAATCATCATTTGTAAAAATGGCGCCGCCGTCACCATATGCGCCGAGATTTTTTGCCGGATAAAATGATGTAGTTCCGATGTTCCCTATTGTCCCGGTTTTTTTTACCGTTCCATCTTTAAAATAAAAATCACCACCAATAGATTGCGCGTTATCTTCTATAACAAAAAGATTATGCTCGTTAGCAATTTGCATAATGGTTTGCATATCACACGACAGACCATATAAATGCACCGGTACAATAGCTTTTGTTTTTTGCGTAATTGCTTTTCTTAAACTATCTGCATCTATATTAAATGTTTGTCTGTCAACTTCTACAAAAACAGGCTTCAGACGAAGCAGAGCAACTACTTCGGTTGTGGCTATATAAGTAAATGATGGAGTAATAATTTCATCGCCGGGTTGCAAATCCAAAGCCATCATGGCAATTTGTAAAGCATCTGTTCCATTAGCACAGGGGATTACGTGCTTAACGTCAAGGTAAATTTTTAACGCATCTGCAAATTGCTGAACTGGGTTACCATTAATAAAAGCTGCGGTCTCGAATACATCAATAACCGCAGCATCAATATCTTTTTTTAAGCGTTGATATTCGCTTTTAAGGTCAACCATCTGAATTGGCCGCATAAAATTTTGCAGTCAAAACTATATAAACTTTAAGGGTTTATTTATTATCACCTAAACTGTAACTATTATTTTCTTCATCTTCCTCACCTAATTCTTCATCACTGTCATCATCTTCTGCACCCGGCACATCTAAATCATCACCTGATAAATCTATATCCTCATTTAATTTTTCACCATCAAAATCAGTATCATCAAGCTCTGAACTAAACGCATCTTCATTATCATAAGTGTCTGTATCCTCACTTCTTTCCAAAGCAATTTTCTCGTCCTCAGAAACATCTGCGTCTTCACCATCAGTATCATCTGTAATGTTTAACCCATCTTCTTCATTATCTATGTCATCTTCTTCATCCAAAGATTTTTCAGCTGCATCATCATCTCCATCAATTATTAAATCATCTTCATTTAAAGTTTGCGCTGAACCAATCCTATCGTTTGTGGCGTTATTATCATCATCATTAAACAAACCAACACCTTCTTCATCATCTGCAGATATGGTTGTATCAGCCATCTCTTTAAAATAAGGAACTTTAATATTTTCCTGTCCGGGTATATCTTTTACATCAGGTAAATCTAATGTTGCTTGTTCCTGTTGTAATTTCTCAATGTCTTTGTTTGAATCTCTAATGTCTGAAACATTTTTTTTGGAAGCCATAATTTTTTATTATAATATTCTAAAACAGTGCCACCATAATCGTTTAATTTTTTATGGTCGTACAGTATCTGAACTTTAATTATTTAAAAGCTTTTAATGGAAAATAATCCACATTGGCAAAAGAGATTAATCAAAAAAATTTTTAATCACTACAGATGGCTGTGGCTTAAACTTTGTTAGATATATGATAATTTTAAATTTACAAATACACAATTATGAAAAAAGTATTAGGTTTTTTATTTATTGGAAGTATATTTTCACTTGTTGCCTGCAACAGTGGTAATTCATCGCAGGATAGTGTTGATAGTGCAAAAAGTATGAACGACAGCGCTATGTCTAACAGTACTTTTGATTCAACAAAAGATTCATCTAAAATTTCAAAAACAATTGATACACTTTCTAAGAGTGATGCCAGTTGGGCTGTTGAAGTAGCTAACGCAGGAATGACTGAAGTTGAATTAAGTAAAGTTGCAAAAGATAAAGCAACAAATCCAAGACTTAAAAGTTTTGCTGATATGATGGTTACTGACCATACTAAAGCTGGCGATCAATTAAAGCAAATAGCAGCTACGAAAAGTATTACTTTACCTGCAAATCTTAGTGATGATTCTCAAAAGAAATTAGATGCATTAAGCAAAAAAACAGGAAAAGATTTTGATAAAGAATATACTGATGATATGCTTGAAGGTCACAGAAAAGCAGTTGATAAATTTAAGGATGGCAGCAAAAATTTAAATGATGCTGATCTGAAAAATTTTGCAACTCAGACTTTACCAACATTACAAATGCACCAGGATTCTATTAAAGTAATTGCAGGCAAAAAATAAAAATTTTTATTTATATGCAAAAAAGGATGCCTCAAAAGGCATCCTTTTTTATGCACATTGTTTACTATTTATAAATGTATTTCTTTGCAAAGGCATGTATAAGTTTATATACAACATTTTTATAAGGCTTTACCCGTTTATAGCATCAATAATTGCACGTTTTAATAATAAAACGGCATTATGGGTAAAGGGAAGAAAAAATATTATACAAAATATAAGTAGCGCATTATCACAAGATGATTCAAAAAAAATTTGGATACATTGTTCATCGCTCGGAGAATACGAGCAGGGCAGACCCGTTATTGAAAAATTAAAAGAACACTTTCCCCAATACAAATCTGTATTAACATTTTTTTCATCATCAGGTTATGAAGTAAAGAAAAATTCAAATGAAGCAGATTATATTTTTTACCTGCCCATGGATTCAAAAAAAAATGCAACTGCTTTTCTTAAAATAGTTAAGCCTTCGCTGATACTTTTTATAAAGTATGATTACTGGTATTACTATCTAAGTGAGGCATATTTAAAAAAAATAACACTACTATTGGCTTCAGGAATTTTTTTGCCTGGTTATGCCTTTTTTAAATGGTATGGAAAGCTGCAGCGTGAAATGCTGCAATTTTTTACGCATCTGTTTGTACAAACAGAAAATTCAAAACAACTACTGCAACAAATCAATATTAACAATGTAACTGTTTCAGGCGATACAAGATTTGACAGGGTATTGCGGGTTGCATCTGAGCAAAAAAACTTTAATGATATTATTCAATTCATCAGCAATAAAAAAACAATTGTTGCCGGCAGCACCTGGCCTGATGACGATGAAGCACTTGATCATTTTACGAACACACATCCCGAACTTAGATTTATTATTGCACCTCACAGCATAGAGGCATCAAGAATAAAAGAATGCAGCGGCCTGTATCATTTTTCAATCACCCATTCTGCTTATAAAAAATTAAAAGAAGATCAAAAGCAACTTCCTCAACATATTAATACATTAATTATTGATAACATCGGGATGCTGAAATTTTTATACCGCTACGCAACTATATGTTACGTTGGTGGCGGTTTTGGTAACGACGGTATTCATAACATTTTAGAAGCAGCCGTGTATTACAAGCCTGTAGTTTTTGGACCAAAGTATGATAAATTTTCAGAAGCAATTGAGCTTATTGAGAAAGGTGGCGCATTTGATGTGAATGATGCACTTGAACTTGAAAAACAGTTATGCGAATTATTAGAAGATAAAAATTTCTATAATGATACGTGCACAGTTTCGGGTGAGTACGTTAAGCAAAATGCAGGCGCTACCAGCACTATTGTAAATTATATTCAGGAAAACCGCCTTCTTACAAGTTTATCAAATAATTGAACGGTCTCGGTTTCATCATTCCAGCCAAGCTTTAATTTTAGTTCGCGCTTAATCCAGAATTCTGCTTCAGCATAATTGCTGTAACTATTAATTGTTTTTATACTGCGCTCATACATGGTTTCATCACCGCGAAAAAGTTCATTTATAAAAACATAACGATCATTTATATTAATTGCCTTACGCAAATCTTTTATCGGCGTGTCTTTAATTGAATGCCCGATTTCCTTATGCGGAGATGATTTTAATTTATCATTAATGCTTTCTCCGTTTGCAGCAATAGTATCATTTACTTCCTGCTGCTTTAACGCCAGCGTTGGTATATCCATTATAGGATCATACTGCAACTGATTATTATTTTGACTTGCTCCATTTGTATGAGACGCTTCTTCTTTTATTTCTTCATTGTTAGCAATTGTTACCTGTTGCACCTCAGGCAATTCAGCAATTGTTTCTTTCACTTCAATACCAGGAGCATAAAACGCAGGATAAAAAACTGATATAACCGAAGAAGACTGGTTACTGTTTTCTTCCTCATTTTTTTGCAGTTCAGCTAACAGCAATTGCGCTGTAGCCACTAAACTTGCTTTACCATCATTATTGTGATATTGAGCAAGCAAACGTTCTATCAGCATTCCCGTTCTTTCCATTAGATATTTTATTTTTGATAAAATGCATTGCCATAACAGGCAATGTAAGTTACAACGTTACAACTATAATTTTATTTGATGTTTATTGAACCCTCTGTTTATGGTGTTAAGCGCGGATGGATTGAAGTTATCTGCGGCTCTATGTTCAGCGGCAAAACAGAAGAGCTGATACGCAGATTAAAAAGAGCACGCATAGCCAACTTAAAGGTTGAAATATTTAAGCCCGCGCTTGATAACCGTTATCATATACTGAATGTAGTAAGCCATGATGATAATTCAATTATATCTCAACCGGTCGAGCATACTCAAAATATTTTATTGTTATCGCAGGATGTAAATGTTGTCGGCATAGACGAAGCGCAGTTTTTTGATGATGGCATTTGTGGTGTTTGCGAAACGCTTGCATTAAACGGCATTCGTGTAATTGTTGCCGGTCTTGATATGGATTATACCGGTAAACCTTTTGGCTCAATGCCGCAACTGCTTGCCATTGCTGATTATATTACAAAGCTGCATGCTATTTGTGTGCATTGCGGCAACATTGCAAATTTTTCATATCGTAAAACAAAACAAAATGCACAGGTGGTTTTAGGCGAAACGGATATCTATGAACCACGTTGCAGGGTTTGTTATGAGAAAGGAGATAATATTTAATGAAGATTATTATTACGATATTTTTTAGTTTTATAATGCTTTTATCAGAAGCCCAATCCATCAAACAATACAATAATTTTTTACAACATAACAATCAGGTCTTATTTGTAAAAACATATACTGATTCATCTATTCATGGCAATATGTTTTTGTATGAAAGAAAGAATAAGCATAAACACTGGCGGCTTGCAGATTCATTCAATATTGTAGTTGGCAATAATGGATTGGGAAAAGACGAAACCTCATTAATCAGCTTTAATAAAACAATACAAACAAAGCATGAAGGTGATGGTAAATCTCCATCAGGCATATTCTCATTAGGCCCTGTATTTAGCTATCATGAATTGAAAAATCTGCACATGCCTTTTGTACAGGTTGATACAAATTTTTATTGTGTTGATGATGTAAACTCACTTTATTATAATACGCTTATCAAAGCAGACACTGCAAAGCATAATTATAAAAGCTTTGAATACATGCACCGTAAAGACAGTTTATATGAGTATGGCATTTGGGTAAAATACAACAGCACTGATATAAAAGCAGGCAATGGTTCCTGTATATTTATACATGTGTGGCGTAATGAAAATTCTGGGACATCCGGTTGCACAGCAATGACGAAAGAAAATATTTTGAAACTTATTTACTGGCTTAACCAAAAGAAAAACCCTGTAATGCTGCAGGTTGTACAAACAAAAAAAGCTGACTTTTAAAAGCCAGCTCTTCATTAATTTAAAAAAAAATTATAAAATGATAATAAGAAGTAAAATGATAATAATTAAACCTGCGAATGAAATATAAATTCCTCCACGGCCTAATGCTTTTGATTCTTTATTCATACCGCGTAATTCATTCTTTAAATCTTTGCGCTCAGCTTTTGTAAGCGTTGATTTATCCATCTCTTTAATTACCTCAACCCTTGCTTTAATTTCTTCAAAGCGGGCTTCCTTTTGCGCTTCCGTCATTTTTGAAACTGCAATGTTTACATCACCTGAATTTGTTGCGGCATTAGCTGCAAGTGAACCCATTGTAAAAACTGCGATAATGCAACTTAGCATTAGTTGTTTAATGTTCTTTTTCATAAAAAATTTAATTTTAATTGATGAGTTAACTCAAAAATAATCCAAAAACTTAAATGTTTACAATAGCAGCAATTTAAACTACTGCTTGTTTTGTTTGTTGATTTGAAGGAAGTAAAATATACATCAGCATACATTTATTTTACTGGCATTTACATTATTTTAGGTGGTAATTACATATAATTATATGGCGAATAAACCCAGTTATATAGTATTTTAATTTTAAAATATGGTAATTCAAACTATTTATCTTTGAATTACATTTTAAAATAATGGATATTCAGTATATTTTATTTAATTTTCATTTAAATAAAATGAATCTGCATTTAATTAGAATGAAAAACAAGTTAGTTTTATTATGATGAGCGATTTACAACATAAAAAAGCACAGGATTTAATTAAATCCATAAACTTTCCGGGCATTGTTGCCAGGAAAATGGCAGAACATAATACATCACCAATGCAATTGAGTAAAGATATTGGCCAGAACCGCAACTATTTATACCAGCAATTAAGCCATAGCAACCAGTCAGCTTCCATTATTCTTACGTTGAGCGAACATTTGCAAACTAATTTATTCGGGCCATACATAAACCTCCTGAGCGATGCATTGCGCACAACAGCTATAACACAACATGAAAAAGACCTTGAAGCACAGGTAGCAACATTGCAACAGCAGCTTGCCGATATTACCAAAGAGCGGGATATTTATAAAAGCATTGCAATGAAATAAGTTTGAAGCCATAGTTAACTATTCAACGGTAACGTTTGATGTGTCGAAACTATATTTGCCGCAATGGCAAAAGCGCTTGAGGATACACCATTAATGCAACAGCATAAGGCTATCAAACAAAAATATCCTGATGCCATTTTGCTGTTTCGCGTGGGCGATTTTTATGAAACTTTCGGTGCTGATGCTATCACCGCTTCGCAGGTTTTGGGCATTACTTTAACCAAAAGAAATAATGGCGGTGTTGCAAGCAACGAGCTAGCAGGTTTTCCGCATCATGCATTAGATACTTATTTACATAAGCTTGTAAAAGCGGGTTACCGCGTAGCTATTTGCGACCAGCTTGAAGACCCTAAACTTGCAAAGGGAATTGTTAAGCGCGGCGTTACAGAAATGGTTACGCCGGGCATTGCTACAAACGATAAACTGCTGGAACTCAACAGCAATAATTTTTTGGCTGCCTTGCATTTTAATAATGATGTTTTTGGTTTGGCATTTCTTGATATTTCAACAGGTGAATTTTTTGTGGCTGAAGGCAACCGTGAATACGCTGATAAATTATTACAAACTTTAAAGCCTGCTGAAGTTATTTATCAGCGCAGCAATCAAAAAAGTTTTAAAGAATACTTCGGAACAAAATTTTATACCTACACTTTAGAGCAATGGATTTTTGATGAAGCATTTGCAACGGAAAATTTGTTGAAGCATTTTCAAACACATTCATTAAAAGGCTTTGGTATTGAAAACCTGCATTGCGGTATAATTGCGGCAGGCGCTGTGTTGCATTATTTAAAAGAAACAGAGCATCCCAATTTACAACACATCGCTACTATCCAGAGATTAGAAAAAGACGATTATTTATGGATGGATAAATTTACCATCCGCAACCTTGAATTATTAAATAATGGTTTTGATCAGACAAATTCATTATTAAAAATTTTAGATAACACAGTAAGCCCGATGGGCGCAAGATTATTGAAGCGTTGGTTGCTGTTGCCTTTAAAAGATATCAATAAAATAAACGAAAGATTAAACGCTGTTGAATATTTGATTCTGCAAACTGACCTGCGCAAACAATTGCAACAGTTAATAAAGCAATGTGGCGATGTTGAAAGGCTGGTGAGTAAAATTCCAACAAAAAAAATTACACCAAGAGATGTTATTGCTATTGCAAAAGGATTGCAATATGCATGTACAATAAAAAATATTTGCGCTGCTTCATCAAACGATTATTTAAAAAGATTGTCCGCTGCAATAAATGAATGTGATTATATCGCTAAAAAAATCCTGGATGAAATTATTGATGCACCGCCGGTTGCTATAAGTAAAGGTGCTGCTATTAAAACAGGAGTTAATGCAACGTTGGATGAATTAAGAATTATTGCAAGCGGTGGCAAACAATACCTGGTTAACATTCAGCAAAGAGAAGCGGAACAAACAGGCATTACTACTTTAAAAATCGGTTTCAACAATGTGTTTGGCTATTATCTTGAAGTAACAAATTCACACAAAGCAAAGGTTCCGGCAATGTGGTTGCGCAAGCAAACACTTTCAAATGCAGAACGTTTTGTTACGCCTGAATTAAAAGAGTATGAAGAAAAAATTACCGGCGCAGAAGAAAAAATATTACAGCTTGAAGCGGAAATTTATGATAAGCTGCTGACCGAGCTGCAGGATTTCATTGCACCTATTCAACATAACGGGAATCTACTTGCCATTATAGATTGCTTGTGCTGCTTTGCACAAAACGCTTTGCAATACAATTATAAAAAACCTCACTTGCATGATGGCTTTGAGTTGCATTTAAAAGAGAGCCGCCATCCTGTTATTGAACGTAATCTTACAGCAGGCGAAGTATATGTTACGAACGATATTTTTTTAGACGCTTCGTCGCAACAGATAATTATTTTAACCGGACCAAACATGAGCGGTAAAAGTGCGCTGCTTCGTCAAACCGCGTTAATTACTTTGCTGGCACACATGGGCAGCTTTGTGCCAGCAGACGAAGCGCATGTTCCTTTAACAGATAAAATTTTTACACGTGTAGGTGCAAGCGATAATCTCAGTGGCGGCGAAAGCACATTCATGGTAGAAATGAATGAAACGGCGAGCATCATTAATAATATATCATCACGCAGTTTAATATTATTAGATGAAATTGGCCGAGGCACATCTACGTATGATGGCATTTCAATTGCCTGGAGCATTGCAGAGTTTTTACATAACAATACGGCTGCACCAAAAACTTTATTTGCCACGCATTACCATGAGCTGAATGAGTTAGAAAATAAATTTCCGCGCATAATAAATTTCCACATCACTAATAAAGAGATTAATAATAAAATTATTTTTTTAAGAAAACTTGCGCCTGGAGGCAGTACGCATAGCTTTGGTATTCATGTAGCAAAAATAGCAGGCATGCCCCAGCAATTAATTAAACGCGCCAATGAAGTATTAAAACAGCTGGAAGAAAAAAATGATGGAAGACATCAGCATAACATAAAAAAAATTGCTGCACCGCAGTTGCAGCTTTCAATTTTTGATGCACATTCGCAAACATTTGAAACAATAAGAATGATGCTTGAAAGTATAGATATCAACCGCTTAACACCTGTTGAAGCATTAATGAAGTTGAGTGAAATAAAAAACCTGTTGAAATAATAATAGCTATAAGTTTACATAATAATTTTTTCGAATTTTATATTGAAAAAAATTATTTTGTTTTTAAATGAACTTATATTTAGGTTATCTAATTAAAACATTACCCATGCGCAAATCTGATCTTATCAATAACATTTCTGATAAAACGGGTATCCCTAAAGTTGATGTGCTGGTTACTGTTGAATCTTTGATTAAAGAAATCAAAACTAACATTGCTAAAGGCGAAAATATTTATATACGCGGCTTCGGCAGTTTTATAACAAAAAAACGCGCTGCAAAAATCGGAAGGAATATTAAAAAAAATGTTGCCGTGCATATACCAGAACATTTTATTCCTGCATTCAAGCCATCCAAAGAGTTTGTAAGTGAAGTAAAGCAAATGCAGGCGGTGCAGTAAATTTGCTTCAATTTTTTTAAGTGATAAAACAACAATGGTTATTGATTTCAGCAGGTACGCTGCTTTTATTTGGCTTGTATTTTTTTGGCAAAACAATTAACCCCAAAAAATTTACTGCAATAACGTCAAATGCTTCAGCACCGGCTTCCAATCTTTCTACAGAAGATGTGCTTGCCAAATTCAAACAGAATTTAAACACATCCCAGGTTCAAACACTAACGCAATTGGAAAACAGTGTGGTGCGTGGGGATGTTCACAATCAGCAACTAAAAATTGATCATCAGCTTGCAACATATTGGATGGATAGTTTACACAATGAACAATTAAGCGCTTATTATATAGGCGAGGCTGCTAAGTTGGAAAATTCTGAAAAAAACCTCACCTTTGCTGCCCATTTGCTTTTAAGCAATATGCTGGCAACAAATGATGCTGCCATGCAACACTGGCTGGCAACACAGGCAAAAGAGTTATTTGAAAGTGCTATAAAATTAAATCCGGATAATGATTCATCAAAAATCGGGTTGGGTGCATGTTATATGTTTGGCAATATTTCTGAAAACCCAATGCAGGGAATACTTGCAGTAAAAAAAATTGCAGATAAAAATCCGGATAATATTTATGCGCAAATGATGCTGGGTTTGGGTGGTATTCAAAGCGGTCAGTTTGATAAGGCAATGGAACGGTTTCAAAATGTAATAAATAAACAACCTTATAACATTGAGGCAATACTTGATCTTGCCCAGGTTTATGACAGAAAGGATGATAAAACAAATGCTGTAAAATGGTATAATGAAGCACTAAAATATATACAGTTGCCTGAAGCAAGAAATGAAATAAAAACAAGAATAAAATCTTTACAATAAATATTATTCATATAAAAAATTAAACAAGTATGCCTTGTGGTAAAAAAAGAAAACGTCATAAAATAGCTACTCATAAAAGAAAAAAAAGATTAAGAAAAAACCGACATAAGAAGAAAATCAGATAAATTGCATGTACGGTGTAATTGATTACACTGTATTTATTTTTTACCACTCCAACCTTCCTTTCCTTCCTTTCTGTAATCATTGCGCTGTTTAGTGCATATATATTATTTGGTATGCTTAATAAAAAATGATTTGAACAAAGAGATGATTATTAACGCAAATTTGAACGGCGTTGAAATTGCGTTGCTTGAAAATAAAAAACTGGTTGAACTACATCATGAAAGAGCGGATGCTGCTTTTGCAGTAGGAGATTTATATCTCGGAAAGGTAAAAAAATTGATTCCCGGTTTAAATGCTGCATTTATTGATGTTGGATTTGAAAAAGATGCTTTTTTGCATTACACTGATTTAAGCCCCTACATTCGTTCCATTTTAAAATTTACACACGAATCAGTAAATAATAAATCAGATAATATTGCTGATTTTTCAAAGTTTGAACCCGAGCCGGAAATTGTAAAAACAGGTAAAATAAATGAAGTAATAAAAAGCAAACCTGAATTACTGGTTCAGATTTTAAAAGAACCAATTGCAGCCAAAGGGCCACGCTTAAGCTGCGAACTTTCACTGCCAGGAAGGTTTATTGTTATTACACCATTTAATGATGTGATTGCTGTGTCAAAAAAAATTCATAGTGCTGAAGAAAGAAAGCGGTTACATAAAATTGTTGAATCAATAAAACCAAAAAACTTTGGCGTAATTGTGCGCACTGCTGCTGAAGGTAAAAATTCAGCAGAACTGCATGATGATTTAGCGCAGCTTATTGTAACATGGCATACAATTCAAACTAATTTAAAAAATGCCAAAGCACCTGCAAAAATTTTAAGCGAGCAGGATAAAACAACAAGCATTCTGCGCGATTTGTTAAATGAAGATTTTAATCGTGTTGTGATCAATGACCGCAACATGTATAATGATACGCGCACCTACATTCAAAAGATTGCACCTGAGAAAGCAGAAATCGTTTCCTATCATGTAAACGGCGTTCCCATCTTTGACCAGTTTGGTATAAACAAACAGGTTAAAGCAACGTTTGGCAAAACGGTTAACCTGCCAAGTGGCGCTTATCTTATTATAGAACATACAGAAGCTTTGCATGTAATTGATGTGAACAGCGGTTATAAAAGTGTAAGCAATAACCAGGAAGAAAATGCATTGTCAACTAATCTTGAAGCCGGAGAAGAAATAGCAAGGCAGTTAAGATTACGTGATATTGGTGGAATTATAGTGGTTGATTTTATTGATATGAAGCTGCCTGATAACAAGCGCAAACTGCAGGAAGCGATGGATAATTTTATGCGTGCAGACAGAGCCAAACATGCAGTATTGCCAATATCAAAGTTTGGATTGATGCAGATTACGCGACAGCGAATGCGGCCTGAAGTTAATATTAATACGGCTGAAACCTGTCCATCCTGCAATGGTTCAGGCAAGGTTACTTCAACTTTATTATTAATTGATGAAATTGAGAACCGCTTAAATTACCTTATTACACATCAGCATAAAAATCTAACCATTTTCATTCATCCGATTGTTTACTCGCATCTGACAAAAGGAATATTTTCTCTCGCCTGGAAATGGAACCGCAAATACAAAACGAAGATTAAGGTTAAATCAAATTCAGATTATTATTTCACCGAGTTTCATTTTTTTGATGCACATGATGAAGAGATAAAGTTTTAAGCACACCACATGATTGCCTGTCAATGATCGTTCATTTCTCAATTGCTTTTTACAAAGTACCTTCGTTTATTATTATTCGTAACAATTAATATTTACAATACAATCTTAAATAAATATGGCATACGATGTAGTTATTATTGGCAGCGGACCTGGCGGTTATCCTGCTGCTATACGTGCTTCACAATTTGGTTTTAAAACAGCAATTATTGAAAGAGAAAGCCTTGGCGGAATTTGTTTGAACTGGGGTTGTATTCCTACCAAAGCATTATTAAAAAGTGCGCAGGTGTTTGATTATATGAAGCATGCTGATAGTTACGGGCTATCGGCTTCAGATGCAAAACAAAATTTTGGTGCAGTAATAAAACGCAGTCGCGGTGTTGCTGATAAAATGAGCAAGGGTGTTGCATTTCTTATGCGCAAGAATAAGATTGATGTGATAATGGGCAATGCAAAGATTATATCAAAAGGAAAAATAGAAGTAACTGCAAATGATAATAATAAGCAACCAGTAGAAACAAAATATATAATTATTGCAACTGGTGGCAGAAGCCGTGAGTTGCCGAATTTAAAACAGGATGGCAAAAAAATTGTTGGCTATCGCGAAGCGATGGTGTTGCCGCAGCAACCTAAAAGTATGATCGTGGTTGGCAGCGGAGCCATAGGTTCAGAGTTTGCATATTTTTATAACAGCATGGGCACAAAGGTTACCATCGTTGAATTCATGCCGAGAATTGTTCCGGTTGAAGACGAAGAAATTTCAAAGGAGCTTGAAAAACAATATAAGAAACAGGGTATTGATATAATGGTAAATGCAACTGTTGAGGATGCTGATACATCCGGCAATGGTGTAAGAGCAACTGTAAAGAAACAGGATGGCAGCACTGTAACGTTAGAAGCAGATGTTTTATTAAGTGCTGTTGGAGTAGTTTCAAATGTTGAAAATTTAGGCCTTGAATCTGCGGGCATTAAAACTGACAAAGGAAAGATTATAGTCAATAAATTTTTACAAACCAATGTATCCGGCTTTTATGCTATTGGAGATTGCACACCTAACCAGGCGTTAGCACACAAAGCAAGCCGGGAGGGGATTGTAGCAGCAGAACATATAGCATATATTGAAAAGAAAACTCCTCATCAGCCAGAGCCGCTTGATTATGGAAACATTCCCGGTTGCACGTATTGTGTTCCTGAAGTTTCAAGTGTTGGCATGACGGAGAAGGCAGCTAAAGACGCAGGCCTGGACATTAAAATTGGAAAATTTCCTTTTATGGCAAGCGGGAAAGCAACAGCAGCAGGTGCAACAGAAGGTTTCGTAAAAGTTATTTATGATGCAAAGTATGGTGAGCTTTTAGGTGCACACATGATTGGTTTTAATGTTACAGAAATGATTGCTGAAATTGTTACAGCACGTAAGCTTGAAACAACCGGTCATGAAATTTTACAGGCTGTGCATCCGCATCCAACTATGAGCGAAGCTGTAAAAGAAGCAACAGCGGTTGCTTATGGCGAAGCCACAGATATTTAAATTATAAGCTTGCGTAAAAATTATTCATCAGGTGCTAAATGGGAAGATATAGTTGGTTATAGCCGCGCAGTAAAAATTGGTAATGTAATTGAGGTTTCAGGCACTGTTGCATCAGATGAGGAAGGCAACACGGTTGGTATTAACGATGCTTATCTTCAAACCAAATTCATTATACAAAAAATACAAAAGGTTTTAGAAGAGGGAGGTGCAACGTTAAATAATGTTGCACGTACAAGAATGTTTGTTACTGATATTTCAAGATGGAAAGAATACGGTAAAGCACATGGAGAATTTTTTAAGGATATAAAACCATGCACTTCCATGATTGAAGTAAAAAGTTTGATTGGTGCGGAATATTTAATTGAGATAGAAGTAACCGCAATTATTGATTAAACCTCTTACTGTTAGTTTGAGATTCTTACTTCAACGCATCAAGCACATTAAACATCTTTTGCGTAATGCTGCCTTTGCTAACATCATAATTATTTACAATTATTGCCAACACATATTTCTTACCATTTGATGCAGTATAGTAACCGGTAAAACTTCTTACACCATTAATTAATCCGCTTTTAAGATGCATTCCATCAGCAATTGGTAAAGCGTTATAAAAACTGTTGAACCATTTTTGCTTTCGTGCATACAACATGGCATTTACCATGGCATAAGTTGTAACCCTGTTTTGCGGTGAAAGCCCGCATCCATCTGAAATATTTATTGAAGAAGAATCAATGCCTTGCTGTTGCCAAAATTTTTTTATATCATTCACACCATTAATTGTTGAACCAAAACCACTTTGTTTAAACGCAATTGTTTTTGCTAAACATTCGCCATAAAGATTTATACTTTTTTGAAGGAACCAATACACAATGCTATCAAGCGATGGTGATGTATAAGTTGCAATTTTGTTTTGTGCTTGTTGAATTTCTTTTCTTTGTTTTTGAAATGATGCGCCGGCAATTATTGTTTTTTCAACTTCAATATTATTTTGCTTGAATGCTGAATCAAGTTCTATCTTCAATTGGTCAGCAGCATAAGGCACAGAGCCTGAAACAATAAACCGGTTAACACCTTTTGGAATTGTTCCTTCAGCAAAAATTGTATTGTTATATATTGATGAATATAAGATAGTGTTGTCACCTGTTCCTGCATCTGCAGTGGTTATAAAATTATCGTATTC
>CAHJWK010000015.1 GCA_903642275.1 Chitinophagaceae bacterium | reverse complement strand
ACATTACAAGACAATCTGTTTCAAAACATTTAAGAATATTAACGGAATGTGAATTAGTAAAACAGGAATTTCAAGGGAGGGAAATTTACTACTTTCTTGAAATTAATAAAATGAAGGAAATAGAAAAATGGTTAGAACAATTTAAAAAGATTTGGGAAAATCGTTATAGCAAATTAGACAAACTATTAATAAAAATAAAAAAATAGAAATGAAAAGTAATTTACAATTTGACTTTCTGGCAAACAAAGAAGATAATACTCTAACGATTACCAGGGAATTTAATGGTAATCGTAAATTAATATGGGATTGCTACACCAAAAGTGAATTACTTGATCAATGGTTTGCACCAACACCATTTACAACTAAAACGAAATCAATGGATTTTAGCGAAGGCGGACATTGGCATTATGCGCTGGTAGAACCAAATGGAAATGAATATTGGAATTATATAGATTATATTACCATTCAGCCAATTGACAATTACACCGCATTAGACGCTTTTAGCAATGAAGCAGGTGAAATTAACATTGACCTACCCCGTGCTCACTGGTCGGTTTCATTCTCTGAAAAAGGCGAGAATGCTGTCGTAAAAACGATAGTAACCTACAATTCTCTTGCAGATTTAGAAACCGTTATTAATATGGGAGTAAAAGAAGGTCTAACTTCTACACTTGAAAAATTAGATAATTTATTATTGACTTTCAATAACAGGTTAGCGTAAAATTTCCTTAACAAAACTAAAATCAAACAATGCATATTTTAATCACAATTTTATACATATTAGCGGGCATCATTGTCTTGCTTTTAATTATAGCCCTTTTAATGAAGAAGGGGTATAATACCCACAGTGAAATTACCATACTTGCCTCCCGGCAAAAAGTTTTTGACTATATACAACAAATCAAAAATCAAGACACTTTTAATAAGTGGTTAATGCTTGACCCGGGCATGAAAAAAGAATTTAGAGGAACTGACGGAACTGTTGGATTTATTTACGCATGGAACGGCAATAAAGAAGGAGGTGAAGGTGAACAGGAAATTAAATCAATTACAGAAGGAAAAAATATTGAAATGGAAATTCGTTTCGTAAGGCCTTTTGCAGGAATTGCCAATGCAAAGATGACAACTGAATCTTTATCGGGTAATCAAACAAAAGTAATTTGGAGTACTGCCAGTAAAATAAAATATCCGTTGAACATCATGCTGCCAATAATAGTAAAAATGCTGGAAAAAGATATGGGTACAAGTTTGACAACTTTGAAAAATATCCTTGAAAAGTAACTTGCAAATTCTTTTTCTTACAAGGTTTTACGTATTTTTTATAGTAAAAGTATTTTTTCTATAATATCAAGAGTTTTTCCTATAGAAAAAATGTTTTATATTATAATATCGTGCACTTTTCTTATAAGATTGCCTGTTTTTTCTATGATAAAAAGTTTTTCTCCTATAATAAAAAGCGTTTTTCCTTAAGAAAAAATACCTGGTATTATAGTATCGTGCACTTTTTTTATAATATTGCCTGTTTTTCCTGTAGAAAATACCCGTTAAGACATAATTTGTCTTTTTTTTGTCCTTATTTTTTTAAATCTTAAAATCCGGTTCGCATTTTTTACCGTTCGTATTCCCGATAATAAATTTTCCAATAATCTTAAAAACAATTCAATGGAATTAGAAAGTAAAGCTTCGCTTGGTTTTAAAAAACAGAAACCATCAGAAAAACCAACTACCGGTACCGGTATTATTAATGCATTAACCACAGCAACGCAGCCAAAAGAAAATTCGGAGGAGTCACCTTTTCCGGATCTTCCTGTTTCTATCGCTAACCTGCAGACCACTAATGATGCTCTGGCAGATGCAGTAGCAGCCGCAGCCACCGGCAGCCACATTGCAAAAGCCACCGTAAAAACAGCGGTTAAAAACTGGAACAAAAATTTTACACTTACTGCAAATTATGTTACCATGGTAGCGCAGGGCGATGTTGCCTTAATTCGCCTGGCAGGGTTTACACCTACCAAAAGCGAAAGCACACCGGCGCAAAAACCAGGTGCCCTTAAAGGTTTTGCTGCCACTATTAATGGCAGCAAGGGCGCTATTATTGCGGGCAGCAGTAAAGCTTTGCCGGGTGTTTGCACTTACCTGTACACGGCCGTGCCGGATGGTGTTACGATTACCTATAATGGCAACACCATGATTATTACCGCCGGTGATAAATGTATTTATATTGTGGCAGACACGCGCAAGCAAACAGAGCTTTGCAACCTGCCCAGCGGCGTGCCGTATAATGTAAGCGCATTTGGTGTTAACCGTGCCGGCAGCGGCCCGGCTGCTACCAGCCAGCAGGTAATACCGCAATAACTTAATTTTACTCTAATCTTGTACCTATAGAAAATGTGAGCCTCCTCTTCGTGAGGGGGCTTTGTATATATATGATGTGTGTAATTGACAAGAGTGGATTGTTCTAATAACAATACAAAATGTATAATACTAAAGTATTGATTTTGAATGGCTGAAATTTTTTTTGAATTGCATCTAATATCATAAATCTTTGTGTTAGTGGCAATACCATGAGACTTTTAACTTTTATACTTTTTACTTTAATTTGGGCAACTTCATGTGGACAAAACAGTAGAACATTTAAATTTAAAGAAATTGGGTGGACAATTACTTTGCCTGCTGACTTTACATTAGTCGATTCAGCTATTGATGCGGAAAACAAAGTTCAAGGAAGTAAGATGTTGGAAGATGCAGGTGGTATAAAGCCTGACATTTCTAAATCAAAAGACCTATTAAGTGCTACAAAAGGACAGACAGCTGATTTTAATGTAACAATATCAAAATCCTCTGCTCCAAATCTTCATTATTGGGACTCACTTAATAATAACGCCATAAAAATATTTTATAAGGCAATGGTTAATCAAGCGCCTAACGCAAGATTTGACACTTTAAGGACTACAGACACAATTGACGGTTTAGCTTTTAAAAATTTTCAAATGCATGTAAAGGTGAATAATAATGTACTTGTTCACAATTTTTATATAACCAGACTTTATGATGGATATACCATTGCAATAAATTATTATTATATTGATGAAGCAACTGGAGAAGAGATAAAAAGAATGCTGCAAGATTCAAAGTTTGCAGCAACATTAATTGGTACTTTAAAATAAATGACAAAACTGCGCATAACAAAAGTATTTATGCAAGCAGGGCTAACACAACGCAGCATCAGCAATAGGTTCGCTATTCGGCTTTTGTTCCGGCTAACACAGCGCTGTTGTACTTTTTATAATAACTTCAACTTTTGGTTTTAAATCGGCAGCAGTCCGGGCTGACACTACGCTGAATGCCCTGCCTGCATAAATATCGAGCCGTTGGTGGCAAGCAGTTTTGACAGCGTAAAATTTAAACAGACAATATGAAAAAATTACTTTCTTTAATTATAGTTTTAACTATGGCGACACTTATAAATGCACAAACAAAATCAAAAGCAGTTTGCACAGACGATTGCGAAGCGAAAAATAAAAAAGGTGAACTCACTTGCAAATTGACTTCGCCAGAACTTAGAAAGCGAAAAGAAACAGTTATTAAAAGTTTGAAAAGTCAAATGCTTCAAAAGAAAGAGTTGACAAACGGCTATTCATACAAGTTTATTGGCTCAGATAAAATGGTTGATGAACTTACAGAATTTGTAAAGACAGAAAGAGCTTGTTGCGACTTCTTTGTTTTTAATCTTTCAATTAGCGGCGACAAAAGCGAAGCCTGGTTAGAAATCACAGGACCAAAAGGCACAAAAGATTTTATTAAAACCGAACTTGAAATGTAAACTAACAATGCCGGTAATAAAATCTATATTCATCTTTATACTTGCAGAATTTTGTGAAATTGGTGGTGGTTATCTTGTTTGGCTTTGGCTCAAAGAAGAAAAACCAATGTGGTACGGACTTTTAGGCGGACTGATACTTGCTCTTTATGGAGTTGTTGCTACGTTACAAACTTTAAACTTTGCAAAGTGTATGCAACCTATGGTGGCTTTTTATTGTGTTATCATTGCTATGGGCTTATAAAGTTGATAAATATTTACCAACAAAGTATGACATCATCGGAGCGTTAATTGCATTGTTAGGTGTTTGTGTTATTTATTATTCACCACGTTCCTGACAAAGAATGCCTGCCGCTAATAAAAGTATTTATGCAAGCAGGGCTGACAATACGCAGCATCCGCAATACCATATTCATTAAGTAAACCTTATTTCAACTCAAAACTCACCACTTTTACATCTCTTGAATTGGTATCTGCCATCACTTCAAACGCACCCTGTTAGTATTAACAGCATTAAATAAAAACTTTTTATATGATGTTTTTGTTATTTTCTTACGATTGAATTTTTTGTATAATGGCTTTAATAATTTTACGCCGTATCAATCTTAATTATAACAACACTCTATATGGATACACGCAGGGATTTTTTAAAGAAAGCAATGATGTTTACGGGTGCGGCTGGCATGGCAACATTGCCTTTGTCAATACAAAAAGCATTGGCTATAAATCCTGAACCCAACAGCACTTATCTTGATGCAGAACATATTGTAATCCTGATGCAGGAGAACCGTTCTTTTGATCATATGTTCGGCACGTTAAATGGCGTTCGTGGTTTTAATGATCCAAGGGCAATGAAGCTTCCAAATAATAACCCGGTATGGCTGCAAAGTAATAAAGCCGGTGAAACGTATGCACCATTCAGGCTTGATATAAAAGATACAAAAATAACGTGGATGGGTTCTTTGCCACATGGCAGATGGAGCCAGGTTGGTGCAAGGAATAATGGCAGGATGGATAACTGGATTGACGCAAAAAAATCAGGTGATGAAGCGTATGCGCACATGCCATTAACTATGGGTTATTATACAAGAGAAGACATTCCTTTTTATTATGCATTGGCAGACGCGTTTACAGTTTGTGATCAAAATTTTTGTTCAGCCTTATGCCCTACAGATCCAAACAGGCTTCATTTCTGGAGTGGTACGGTAAGAGCTGAACATGATGAAGATTCAAAAGCATTTATAGATAATGATGACATTGAACGTGGTGTTGAATGGAGAACTTTTCCGGAGTTATTAGAAACAAATAATATTTCATGGAAAGTTTATCAAAACGAAATAACCATCGGCGCAGGCTTTACTGAAGAAGAGGATACATGGCTTGGTAATTTTGGTGATAACCCGTTGCAATATTTTAATCAGTATAATGCAAAGCTTTTACAACGCTATGTTAGCTTTTTGCCAAAACAAATAAGCAGTCTGCAGGAAGATATAAAAAAGCAACAAACAAAACTGCAGTCTTTAACACAGGCAGATAAAGAGTATGGGCATGCTCAACAGGAATTAAAGTATAGCCAGGAAGCGTTGGATGTGGCTTTAAAAGACAAGGAAAAATACAAAGCTGAAGTTTTTGAGAGTTTGCCTGGTTATAGTAAGAATATTCATCAGAAAGCATTTACTGTAAATTCAAATGATCCGCACCAGCATGATTTGATGCCTTTAAATTATAGTGATGATGCTGTTGGCCGAGAAATAAACATACCGAAAGGTGATGTATTACACCAGTTCAGGCAAGATGTTGAAAGCGGCAACATGCCTGCAGTTTCATGGCTTGCTGCCCCGGAAAATTTTTCAGACCATCCAAGCGCGCCGTGGTTTGGTAGCTGGTATCTGTCTGAAACAATGGACATACTTACAAAAAATCCTGAAGTTTGGAAGAAAACCATTTTTATATTGGCGTATGATGAAAATGATGGCTACTTTGACCATGTGCCGCCATTTGTAGCGCCTGTAAACAATAATGCTGCAACGGGTAATGTTTCAAAAAGTATAGATACACGTATGGATCATGTAAAGTTGAAAGATGATATTGCCGGCCCAATTGGTCTGGGTTTTCGTGTGCCATTGGTTATTGCTTCACCGTGGAGCCGCGGTGGTTATGTAAATTCTGAAGTGTTTGATCATACTTCAACCTTGCAGTTTCTTGAAACTTTCTTAAATAAAAAATATAATAAAAGTATACAGGAAACGAATATCACACAATGGAGACGAACTGTTTGCGGTGATCTTACTTCAACCTTTAGAAGTTACAATATTCATGATAAGCACAATCTGCCCTTCGTAAAGAAAGACCTTTTTATAGAAAGCATTCACAAAGCAAAATTTAAAAATCTTCCTTCTAATTATAAAGCATTAACAACAAAAGAAATTGCTGCAATAAATGAAAATCCTAATGCTTCATCGTACATTCCGCAACAGGAAAAAGGCATACGCCCGTCCTGTGCGTTACCTTATGAATTATACACTGATGGCAACATCAATCCAACAAACAAAACATTTGAAATAAACTTTAAAGCTGGAAACAATTTTTTTAAAGATGCTGCAAGCGGCGTTCCTTTTTTATTACATGCTTACAACTATGACAATGCTGATTTTAAAGAAATTATGCAATGTTTACAGGTGATGCATTAAATGATACATTGAATATTTCAAACTTTAAAAACAATAATTACAACGTAGCCGTATTTGCTCCAAATGGATTTTACAGAAACTTTAAGGGTGATGCAAACGATCCGCAATTACAGGTTTATCTAAGCTATCATACCAACTTGAAAAAAATACCTACGGGCAATGTTCAGTTCGGGATAAAAAATAATGATATCAAACCCGTTGACCTTGAAATTACTGATAATGCTTACGGTGTTGCGAAACGAACAGTGCAGCTAAATGCACATGCCGAGAAAACAATAATATGTTATCTTGATAAAAGTTATAATTGGTACGACTTCAGTATAAAACAAATTGGTAATACAGGTTTTGAAAAAAGATATTGCGGCCATGTTGAAACCGGAAAAGAAAGTAAAAGCGACCCGTTAATGGGTATGATGATTTGATAAATTATTTGCTCAAACCTGCAATTAAATTAATAGTTAACGCTACCACAAAAGTGTTTAAAAGAAAGGAGATTATCTGGTGAAGAAAAGCAAGCCTTCTTATTTTTCTTGAAGAAATTTCTACATCTGAAACCTGGAAAGTACAACCAATCACAAAAGAGAAATAAGCAAAATCTATATAGTCTGGCCTGGTTTCATTACCTGGAAAATCTAACCCGCCGGCAGCTTTTGATTTATCATTTTCATCATCATCATAGTATTTATGTGCATAATGAAAAGTGAATAATGTATGTACAGTCGCCCACGAAAGCAATATGCCGGAAACACTTACAGGCACAAAGAAACTACTATCAGAAGTTTGCGAATCTTTTGATATAATCAGCAGTAAAATTGCAAACATGCTTGAAAAAGAAGATAACAGTATCCCAAAAAAAACAAACAATTTACTACCATCATCTTTGGGTGCAGTTTTTCTTATTTCAGCAACCGGTTTTTTAAATAATATTATCCAGCACATGATTAAGTAAACAATCGAAAATACTACCCATAAACCGGTAGCTTTTATAAGAACAGGGGTGTCTTTCGGTATTAAAAAATAAGCGATTATGCAACAAACAATACTGATAACAATTCTTGTTAAAGGATGTATTCTCAAAAAAATACTACTACCTTTTTTCGCTGATGAAGTTTTCATATTTATTTGTTGGTGATAAAATAATTACATATTTATTGATGAAATATATTATCTAAATCAATTAAGCTTGTATTACTCATTTTTTCTACCAAATCTTTTTTTTATAAATTTTAATTAATGTAAGCAATCAATACTTCATGCTGGCGTCAGTATTTTATTATATCAACCTAAGAGATCAAGAATTTCCTGCAGTTCGGTTTCAGTTTTTACGTTTACATCTCTTGCTTTGCTGCCAAGATTAGGACCAACAATACCTGCCTGTTCCAATTGGTCCATCAACCTTCCGGCACGGTTATAACCAAGCTTCATTCTCCTTTGAATTAAAGAGGTTGAACCCATTTGATTTTGAACAATCAATTTTGCTGCATCTTCAAACAAAGGATCACGGTCAGTTAGATCAAACTCCTTGCCTTCCATTTCTTTTTCATCAATATATTCCGGCAACTGGAATGCCTGTGGATAACCTTGTTGCTCACCGATAAATTCGCAGATTTGTTCAACTTCGGGCGTATCAACAAAGGCACATTGTAAACGTGTAACCTCGCCGTTGTAACTTATCAGCATGTCGCCTTTACCAATTAATTGTTCAGCTCCGCCGGTATCAAGAATTGTACGGCTGTCAATTTTTGAAGACACTTTAAATGCAATACGCGCAGGAAAATTTGCTTTAATTGTACCCGTAATAATATTAACCGAAGGCCTTTGCGTTGCAATTATTAAATGAATGCCTACGGCTCTTGCTAACTGCGCAAGCCTTGCGATAGGCATCTCAATTTCTTTACCCGCGGTCATAATTAAATCAGCAAACTCATCAATTACTAAAACAATAAATGGTAGAAACTCATGGCCTTTCTGCGGGTTGAGTTTGCGGCTTACAAATTTTTCATTGTACTCTTTTATGTTACGGCAACTTGCTTCTTTCAACAGGTCGTAACGAATGTCCATTAGCGTTGCCAGCGCATTTAAGGTATGCACTACTTTTTTTGTATCGGTGATAATGGGTTCTTCTTCACCGGGCAGCTTTGCTAAAAAATGCCTTTCAATAACGCGGTATAAACTCAGCTCTACTTTCTTAGGATCAACTAACACCAGCTTCAATTGCGATGGATGTTTTTTATATAGCAATGAAACCAACAATGTATTTATTCCAACCGATTTTCCCTGCCCTGTTGCACCTGCCATAAGCAAATGCGGCATCGTTGCCAAATCAACAATAAAATTATCATTGTCAATTTTTTTACCAATGGCAATAGGCAATGAAAAATTATTATTCTGAAATTTATCAGAAGCTAATAAGGTTTTCATGCTTACAACTGTCTTGCGCACATTCGGCACTTCAATACCAACTGTACCCTTGCCTGGGATTGGTGCGATGATACGTATGCCCAACGCTGCGAGACTCAGTGCAATATCATCTTCAAGATTTTTTATTCGGCTTATGCGCACACCCGGCGCCGGAACAATTTCATACAAAGTAACTGTAGGACCAACCGTTGCGCTGATACGTTGAATTTGTATGTCATAATTTTTTAAGGTTGATATAATCTGATTTTTATTCGCTTCCAATTCATTTGTATCATGTACAATTTTCTCGCTGCCATGTGTTTCCAGTAAATTCAGTGATGGATATTGATAGTTACTCAGATCAAGTGTTGGTTCATAATTTACAGTAACTGGTTTTGCTTTAATAACCTGTTCTTTTGTTAATTCCAGGCTCTTGACATTTGACTGTTCTTCCGCATCTTTTATTTCAAGCTCCATATCAGGAGCATTTGTTTCTTTTTTATTAGCTGATGTAACGTTTAATGATTGTTCAGTACCTAAATCAAGTATCTCGGTATTGTTATAATTTAAAGATTTGTCTTTTGCTGATAAAGATTCTTTATTAATCAAACTTAGATCATCGGCATCATGCCCTTGTTCAGGCATTATTACAACGATGTTACCATCATCATTCTTAAGTTTATTATTGTTATTTAAAGGATCGTCTTTAATAAATAACCTACCTCCTGCATTTTCAGTAGCATCACCCTGGTTATAAAATTTTGCTTCATATTCTTTATTAAATAAATCTGCAGTTGAAGGCTGATCTGCTGAAGAAACTACTTCTCTTCTTTTAAATTTCGGCATCCTGAATTCAGGATCAAAACGCCAGATAATATATACAATAACAGTAAGTGTAAGCAATGCGCCGGTGCCGATATTTCCAATCCATTTTACCAGCCAGCTTTCCATTAAAATACCTGCAGCACCGCCATAAGAAAACTGGTTGTTGCGAAAGAAAAATGCAAACGCCACACTTAATATAATCAATCCTGCAATAAGATAACGAACGTTGCGTGCAAGATTAAAAACCTTTTTGCCAAACAAAAGATTTACACCAAGCACAAAGAAAAAAGTGCAGAATAAAAACGAAGCAACGCCGAAACCATCTGTAATAAACAAGTAGGAAATATATGCGCCAAGCACGCCCAACAGGTTTTCTATATGCACATCACCCGCCGCAAAAATTTTTATACCAAATTGAAAAACTTTATCCTGGTCTGTTTGCCAGGTAAAAAAATAAGATATGAAAGCAATGAGCAGAAAAGCCGCAAACAACAAACAAACCGCACCGGCAATTTTTGTAGTACGCTCATCTTTTACAACTTCTTCAACGGTCACATCAGCCTTTTTATCAGGATTAAGATTTTGTGCACTTGGCGGCTTTGCAACTTTCTTTTTTAAACGGTTTGCCATATCATTCTCTCGCAACAAATATAACGGAGTTGTGTGGAGAGATATTATGCTTTATGTGCGTGTGAATAATCAATGCGCATTATAAATAATTTTCAACATTATTGTTGAGCCTGCGGATATTTTGTAACGATCATCAATGCGGTGGTTAATAATCCAGATAATTTTTCTATTGCTTTCGATAAGCCAGGTGTTTTCTTTATCTGTTGCAGATAATTTCTGATCAATAAAAAAGCGGCTAAGCTTTTTCTTTTTACGCATGCCAAGCGGATAAAAATAATCGCCTTGTTTCCATTTACGCAGTAATAGAGGAAATTCAATATGCTTTGCGTCCAGTTGTGCAATTGAGTTGACATTTGATAGTTGATAGTTGACAGCTGAAAGTTTTTCAAGTTTTATTATTCCATTTTCAAAATTTATTTGATTGTTGCTTTCTTCAATTAAAATAAGATCAGCTTCATTTGTTTTGTTTGGTGTAATTATTAACCAGTTTCGATTTTTTATTATCCTGTGCGATGATGATGAAAAGTAGCTGCTGTTTTCAGCATTAAATAATTTTTTTATTTCATCAACCTGGTTTGAATTAAAATTAAAATCTTTAATTATTTCCCAAATAATTGTATTAAGCGGTTTTGCTTTTAAAAGTTTTAAAAGCGGTATATGAATTTCACTGCCCTTTAATTGGAGCAGCTTTTTTTTGTGTGATGATATAGCCTGCTGATAAAGTTCATTTGCTTCATTAAACCGTTTTATATTTTGTGTAAGGTTATCTTTTACATTGACAAAATGTTTTGTAATCTCCGGAATCAAATTATTTCTGAAAAAATTTCTCGTGTATTTATTTGAAGTGTTGGAAGAATCTTCTACCCAACTTAAATTATTTTCAATTGCATACTTCGTTATCTCTTCACGTGTCGCAAATAACAATGAATGAATAATTTTTCTTTTTTTATCAATTGATTTTATTCCGGTTAAACCATGTAAACCTGTTCCGCGAAAAAAGAATAATAATAAAGTTTCAATATTGTCATCTGCATGATGCGCAGTAACTATAAACTGTTGATAGTTGGCAGTTGGCAGTTTACTGATGACTATTTCAGCAAACCATTCGTATCTCAATTCTCTTGCAGCTTCCTGTATGGAAATTTTAGTTTTTTCAGTGTAATGGTTTGTTTCAAACCGCTTTACAAAAATTTCTTTGTTATATTTTGATGCAATTGATTTAACAAACGTTTCATCCCCGTTACTCTCATCTCCTCTTAGCTGAAAGTTGCAATGCGCAATTGTAAAATCAAATCCTGATTTATAAAAAAGATCAGTCATTACAATACTATCAATGCCGCCGCTTACTGCCAGGAGAAGCTGACAGTTGACAGGTGAAAGATGCGGGAAGTTTTGTTTTAAATGCTCTTGAAATTGGTGAAGCAACATTCAACAAAAATAATTGTATAAAAGAAGTGATGTCTTATAAGTTCAGATCAATTTTCTTCCCTGTTTTACAGGCTTCATAAATGGCATCAATAATTTTAAGGTCTTTCACTGCTTCTTCACCATTAACCGCAACAACAGGTTTATCATTATTAAAAATTATTCCTGCCATAGCATCCATTTGTACAGTCTGATGTGTAACTACAGGTGCATCAATCGGTCCTTTATTTGTTTTGCCTTCAATTGGCCCGTAACCGGTTGAAGGATTTAATTCCGCAAAACCATTATCGCCATCTAAAAAAAAGCGATCAAGATTATCCATGCTGTAAGTAGAAAGACAAGAAGCTACCGCACCACCCGGAAAACCCATTTGAAATTGTATGGTTTCATCTAAACCATCTGTAAACTTTTGTGAGTTGTTTTTTGTTTCCTGTGCGGTTACCCAAACCGGGTCTTCACCAATCATATAGCGTGAACCGTTTACAGAATAAATACCGATATCCATCATAGCACCGCCGCCAGAGAGTTCTTTTTTCATGCGCCATTGATTCGAATCGCCCATTATAAATCCACTCAATCCCTGGAAGAACAATGCTTTTCCAAACGCACCGGCATTGCGCATACGTATTATCTCCAGCGTATGAGGTTCAAAATGCATACGGTAACCAACAAGTAATTTTACGCCGGCTGCTTTGCAGGCATCCACCATTTCCTGTCCTAACTTTGCATTAATGCTCATTGGCTTTTCGCAGATAACATGTTTACCTGCTTTTGCAACACGAATCACTTCATCATGATGCAAAGCATTTGGCGTGATAACATACACCGCATTAATATCAGGATTGCTTTTAATGGTATCAAAGTTTTCGTAATTGTAACAGTTTTTATCAGGGATGTTGTATCTGTTTTTCCAATCAATAATTTTTGATGGAGTACCACTGATAACACCAACCAGTTTTGCTCTTTTACAATCTTTCATGGCTTCAGCAACACGTTTACCATAGCTGCCTAAACCCATAATGGCAACACGTAAAATTTTATCATTATGATTTTTAATTAATGGTGTGCCCATAAAATTTATTAATGGCAGGCAGGCTGCAGTTAGTGAAACCTGTTGTATAAAGTTGCGGCGTGTTTTCATAAGCGAATTTCATTTAATGATTATTGCTGTTATATTCTTTTTCTTTATTATCATAAAAATCTTTCAACACATAAAATGCTTTTTTCTTTTGACCTGTTTCTGATATCAGGCCTTTCCTGTTCCAGTCATTTTGATAATCAGGATTCATTCTTTTGGGTGAACGGAAATCAACTAAAATCCAAGGGGTTATTCCTTTCAAATTCGGCACCTTACTTATTAGCTGCATTTGATTTTTATATACACTTTCCTGATATTCTTCACTAAAACGTGTTGCAGAATCTGCATGAAAATCACCCAGTGCGCCGGCGCCCATTTCACTTATAATAACGGGCTTATCATAATCAACTTTAAAATTAAATTTATTTATTTCCCAGGGCATACCGCCGGTATACCAGCCATAATATTCATTAAAACTTACTACATCAAGTTTTTTTCCAAGCGCATCATCTAAAGTAATTGTATTATTTTTTGTAAAGGTTAATAACGCCGCAGAAATTAAACGGGAGTTATCAAGCGCATGTGCAGTGTCAGCCATTGCTTCCATAAATTTTTCACGTTCAGGAATGTTTGGCGCTTCATTTCCTATTGACCAAACAATTACACTTGCCCGGTTTTTATCGCGCTGGATAAGGTCTGTTATTTGATGTTGCGCATTTCTTAATGTTGAATCGTTTGTCCAGTCAATCGTCCAGTAAACAGGTACTTCTTCCCATAACAACAGACCCATTGAATCTGCCAATCTTGATTCTTCTTCATTATGCGGGTAATGTGCAAGACGAATAAAATTGCAGTTGAGTTCTTTTGCCCAACTCAATAACATTTTACAATCACCAGTATTGCGGGGCCTGCCGGGAATAAAAGGATTTTCATCATGCAAACAAATGCCCCGCAGGAAAATTGATTTACCATTTAATAAAATATCTGTGCCTTTTGCTTCAATAGTTCTGAAACCAATGTCATCATTAACAGAATCTGTATTTGAAGTAATTAAAACATGGTAACGTTTGGGATTTTCAAGCGACCAATACTTTAAAGTATTTACAGGAACATTAAAGTTTGCTTTGCCACTTGTATCTGTATGTACAGTTGTTTGCAAAGCAGCTTCAGGAATGTTTATTTTTATCTGTTGCGAAAGATTTGCACCATCTAACTGCACAAAACCTGTGATGGTTTTCAAATCATTTTTTGCCAGTTGAATTTTATAATCTTTGATGAAAGTTTGCGGCTCTTCAACCAACAAAACATCTCTTATAACACCACCATAATTCCACCAGTCAAAATTATCTGTAGGCACATTTTCTTTTTTGCGTGTGTTGTTTACTTTGATGACAATGAAATTATTTCCATCGTTCAATTGATTGGTTACTTCAAATTCAAACGGGGTAAAACCACCGGCATGAACGCCCAGTTTTTTATCATTTAGCGAAACATATGCCTCATAATTCACAGCATTAAATCTTAAGAAATATCTTTTATTTGGCTGAGGATGAAAATTAAAATCATGTTCATACCATATTGTTCCTTCATAATATAATAATTCTTTGTCTTGCGAATTCCAGTCGCCGGGAACATTCATCGTTGGCGATTTTTCAAAATTATATTCAATCAATTCTGATTTTGATTGTTGCTGTTTGTTTTCAAAGAAGCCGCTAAGCTTACTATCATCATCTGCTTTTGCACCCTGGAAACCACGAAAGCCGGTTTCAAAAGGATCAATAATGTAATGCCATCTTCCATCAAGATTTAAGATGTTCCTTGCATAGATGTTTTGAATGAAGCCTGATTGAGCATTTGTATGAAAAATACAATGCATCAATATAAAAAAGAAAGAAGTAATTTTTCTCACGATGGCGTAATTATATAAGCAATTTAGCAAGGAATTATAATGTTTGGTATTGAATCTAAAGTATAACTCAGACTGTTTTTCAAAAACACTTTTGTAAAAGCTGAACTTGCTGTAACAAAGAAAGCCGCGTTGGCCAACCAGGTTACTATTGGAACGGAGCAACGCTATTCTGTTATAATTTTATCACACCACTCTGTTAGACCAACGAAGATTTGAGGATTGCCGAATTTGGCGTTCTTATTGTTGAGGTCGGAAGCTACAATGCCACGTGCTTTGCAACAGGCGCCGCAGGCATAAATCTGGATTTTATTAATCAACACTTTTGGAAGTATTTCTTTCAAGGGAGGCCAGCCGACGGGTGTTATGGCATCAAGGGTATTGTCCCGCATCAGGCTAACTCCTTCGCCCAGCAAAAATATTTGTACTTCATGGCCGGCTTCAGCAAGTGCATTCCCATGCAGGAATGGAAAGGAGGCTCTCGTAGGATCATCCGACCCCCACGCACTTTTAATAAAAATCTTTAGCTTTTTTTCTCCACGAATAGAGGCGTTGCCAAGAAAAGGAAATAGAAGAAGGTTTGTTAAGAAATTCTTGCGGATCATATTTTGAATTAAGCTTCTAAGCTACAAAATACCGAACATTTACTTCTCCGCAGATTTTCAGGCATGGTTCATAGCCGAAAGGAAACCTGTTTCGACACAAATGCATCGTCTTTTAAGCAGGTGATGATACCGGGCATTAATTTATTGTTTTAATGAGTATAAGATTGAACAATAAAAGGAAAGAGGTAAGTTTGGTTAACCAAAAAATGATAATATGAAACTGTTTTTAATGTTTATTGGCATGTGCCTTTTTGTTAGTTGTACATCTGCGCAAACGTTTGTGGCTGATTCTACCTTGCTTGACGGAAGCTGGACGCCTATGCAACAGGAAATTGGAGGCAAAGCATTGCCCGCTGCTGCTTTTGAAAAAGAAAAATTAGTGATTAGTGACAGCTCTTATACATTCAGTGCAGAAAGTGTTGACAAAGGAACTTTATATTATAAAAATGGACAAATGGATATTTATGGCAAGGATGGCATAAATAATGGCAAGCATTTTACTGCAATTTATAAGCTGGATAGTAATCATTTGAAAATATGTTATAACTTATCAGGCAACAGTTATCCTGCAACATTTACAACTATACAGAAGCCAACACTTTTTCTTTCAGTTTTTACAAAAGATAAATAAATGTGAACGGCTGAACAACGCTACATCCGCTTGAGTAGACGACGCCGGATGCAAAAGCACGAGCTAAGGTGCTATAACAATATCATTTAACCACTAAAATCTGTTTTAAATTGACATTGGAATTTTTATGCATTTAAAAATTAATACTTGCAGAATAATTATCTAATGCCGCAATGTACATGCCTCCACTTATTGCTTTTTTAGAGGACATTGTTGAAACTTAATACCGGACATTTTCTTCTCCGCAGATTTTGTCATAACAACCAAATAATTTCTACATTTATTATTAAGAAAAAACAAGAGCTGATTAAATCCAGTTTGTTTAAGGCTCCTTTACAGGTGCGTTATTAAAAACTTTCTTCTTAGCGGTATTAATATTATCAGGGTAGCATTTCATTATAAATAATGCTGTTAAACCATTCTGTGCATTCTTTTTTGTATAAAAGCATTATAGCATAAATCTGTAAAGCATACTGTATTACAAGCAATACTATTTGAAGCATGTTTGTTTTCAGCTCCCGGAATACAATAACCGGGTATATAATCATTACGATTATTATAACAGCTGTTAAAACTGCTCTTGCCCATTTTAAACAAATACTCATTTCCTTTATAAACCATAACGCTGCTGCCGAATATATAATCACAACACCGGCTGCCGGTACGCCTCCACTATTTGCCAAACCAACATTAAGTTCAGATAATACAAATTGAAGAACACCTAAAAAAATACAGGTGTATAATACCTGTCTCGCTGTTAAAAAACTTTTAGGTTTATGAAACAATGGACCATTACCCATTTAAATTTATTTTAATGCGCAATATAGGTAAATAGTATCTCTATAATTTTAATACCGGTTATTACTGATATCTGCAATTTGCAGCAATGCAAAACCTTATTCGAAAGCATAAAAGTAAAACGCATACGTGAATGCTGGGTATTAACAGGATGCCCTTGCTATTGAATTAAGATGGATGGAACCAAAAGAAATGGGTTTAGTGGTTAAATGATGAAGTTAAGGATTTGATTTAGCTTCCATATATAACAGCGTTATAAAGTGTATGATAATATTTTTTGCAATAAAAATGGCTGAAAAATTGTATTACCAGCTTTAATTATTAACAAAACAATTTTATTATGGCTAACACAGCACAGTTAACACCGGCTAATGCAGGGAAAGGTGTAAATGATTCAAGACTGCATGAATTTTTTATAGATGAAATAAAAGACATTTATTGGGCAGAACTACACATTGTGAAAGCTTTGCCAAAAATGATTGAATCTGCTTCCTGCTCAGAACTGAAGCAGGGATTTACCAATCATTTAAAAGAAACGAAAGGGCAGGTAACAAGGCTTGAAAAGGTATTTAGTTTATTAGGTGAAGAGGCGGATGCTAAAAAATGCGAGGCTATGAATGGCATATTAAAAGAAGCTGATGACATAGTGGGAGAAACCGAAGATGATACAGCTACAAGAGATGTAGGTTTAATTCTCGCTGCGCAGAAAGTGGAGCATTATGAAATATCAACTTACGGCGGCCTGACCCAATTAGCAAAAACATTAGGAAGGGATGATATTGCTGAATTGTTGCACGCTACATTGGAAGAAGAAAAAGCAACTGATGAAAAGCTTACTTCAATAGCAGAAAGCCATGTGAACTATGATGCGGCTGCAGAACCTGTTGAATAATTTGTAAATACTATAAAAAAAGCCATCGAAAAGATGGCTTTTTTTATGACAGATGTCACTTATATTAAGATAGACCTGTCGCCTTATAGGTATCTTCCTCAGTTGTTAATCAAATCAACTTATTGGTGCAGAAAACCTAACAAGAGCGATGAAAATCAAAAGTCATTTTTAACTATGACAAAACCTGGTCTGATTATTTTTTTTAATTAAATCAATTGACATTTAATTATAAATAAAAATTTACGATTCTGATAACCGGCGCTACCGGGAAAATGGGTGGCATCGTCATTGACACTTTACTGAAAAATAGTGTGCCTGCCAGTGAAATTGCTGCTTTAGCGCGGGATGAAAAGAAAGCTGCTCAACTTAAAGATAAGGGTGTAAATATCCGAATGGGGGATTACGATAATAAGCTGCTTTTAAACGAAGCTATGAAAGGCATTGTCAAAGTGTTCCTTGTGTCTGGCACAGACATTAATAAAGTAGTTTCACAACACAGGAATGTAGTGGATGCGGCTAAACAAGCAATTATCGGTACGGTTAATGTAACAACATTATTAAATTAAAACTCATGAAATTATTACAAGCCATTTTAGTAGGAATAGCTATCGGTATTTTGATTGCTCCTGATAAAGGTTCTGCTACACGTGAAAAATTAGCTGGTAAATTGTTAGCTTTAAAGGATGATACGCAAGATTATTTGTCTGATGCAGCTGAAAATATAAAAGACAAAGCCGAAGACATCACAGATAATGTGAAATCAAAGGCACAACAAGTGGTTAATAAGGCCAAGTCAAAAGTAGAAGATTTAAAAAATAACGACAAAGACATTTAGCATTTGATTTCTTTTTGATTAGTATAATCAATGTGCAACAATTTGAATTCTTTCTACTTGTTGCACATTGGTTTTTTTAAATTGGAAAATTCTTGTGCTTTGTAATTACCTAAGTAATTTTTAATTAATATCTACTTTTGTTAACTCTTTTGCCCAAGTATCTTTTAAGGTAACAGTCCTGTTAAAAATTGGATTATTAACAGTCGAGTCTTTATCTAAAGTAAAATAACCTTTGCGTAAAAATTGGTAATGCTCACCGGGCTTTGCATCTTTTAATGCAGGCTCTGCATAAACTTTATCAATTATTTGTAATGAATTTTCATTGATGTAATCTTTAAAGTCACCCTCTTCATTGGAAGGGTCTTCGGCTTTAAATAGCCTGTCATATAATTTTACTTCTGCAGTTACAGCATGTGCTATACTTACCCAATGCAAGGTGCCTTTTACTTTTATGTTTGATGTATCGTTGCCGCTTTTACTTTCAGGAATATAAGAACAGTTTAATTGAATGATGTTACCGGATTCGTCTTTAATTACTTCATCACATTTAATAATATAAGCGCCTTTTAAACGCACCATGCCACCTAGAAATAACCTGAAAAATTTCTTTGGCGGCTGCTCCATAAAATCTTCTCTTTCTATGTACAATTCTTTACCGAAAGGCACTTCGCGAAAACCTCCATTCACATCTTCAGGATTGTCTTCAACATTTACAATTTCATTTTCAGTTATATAATTGGTAAGTACAATTTTTAATGGATCGAAGACAACCATTCTGCGTGAAGCGATCTTATTCAAATCTTCCCGCACACAATATTCAAGCAGGCTTAAGTCAGCCACATTTTCCCTTTTGGCAATACCAACCCTGTCACAAAAATCACGGATAGATGCCGCTGTAAAACCTCTTCTCCGCATACCGCTAATGGATGGCATGCGCGGATCATCCCATCCATCTACATATTTATCATTTACCAGTTGCAGCAGTTTGCGTTTGCTCATCACCGTATAACTTAAATTTCTTCTTGCAAATTCATATTGATGCGATGGATAAATATCAAGCTTCTCAATAAACCAGTTATACAATTCACGATGCGGAACAAATTCTAATGTGCAAATGCTATGTGTTACCTGTTCAATAGAATCACTTTGCCCATGTGCAAAATCATACATCGGGTAAATGCACCATGCATCACCCGTATGATGATGATGTGCATGTTTGATACGGTATATCACCGGGTCGCGCATCAGCATATTAATGTGCGCCATGTCAATCTTAGCACGCAACACTCTTTCACCATCAGCATATTTACCGGCTTTCATTTCTTCAAACAACTGCAGGTTTTCTTCAATGCTCCTGTCGCGGTATTTACTGTTTACACCAGGTTGTGTTGGCCTGCCTTTTTCAGCAGCAATGGTTTCGCTGTTACTATCATCAACATAAGCATAACCTTTTCTTATCAGCTTAATTGCAAAAAGATAAAGCTCTTCGAAATAATCAGAAGCATACAGTTCATGCTTCCATTCAAACCCAAGCCATTGTACATCCTGCTTTATGCTTTCAACATATTCAGTCTCTTCAGTTGAAGGATTGGTATCATCAAAACGCAGGTTGGTATAACCACCATATTTTTTTGTTAGCCCGAAGTTGAGGCAAATGCTTGCAGCATGACCCATGTGCAGGTAACCGTTTGGTTCAGGCGGAAAACGTGTTACAACCTGGTTATACCTTCCTGCACTCAAATCGTTTTCAATAATCTCTTCTAAAAAATTCAATGATTTTTCTTCTGCCATAGACGGGCAAAGATAAGTACGATGTGTGATGTTAGAAGTACGATGTACGATATTGTAATTTTCGTATTTCGCACTTCTAACTTTATATAACATCACTCCATTTTTTGTATTTTGCCTGTAGCTGCAATGTTTTGGGTAACTGATGGATTGCCTTTATAATTTACGTTGCCAACGCCGGCAATATTTATATCAAGGCTGCTGTCTGCAAAAACATTTGCATCGCCTGTGCCTGCGATTTTTATTTTTACGCTTTCAGATTTAAGATCTTCCGCATGATAATTTCCACTGCCTGCAATTTCAATTTTAGAATCTTTTGTTTCGCCTGAAAGATAAATATCACCGGTGCCTGAAATATTACTGTTTACCTGCGGGGTATTTACACTAAAATGCATATTTCCACTGCCTGCGATGCTTAGATTAAGATGATCACTGCCCGTAAATTCACCTTGCGTATTAACTGTTCCACTGCCGGTTAATGTAAAATCTTCAAGCTTATTTGTTGTTATATAAACTTTTATTTTTTTTGAAGGATCAATGTTTACATCGTTTCTTGTATGAATGCTTAAGCCATCGTCATCATTTTCTGCAATTATATATTGCTGCAGGTTATCATCAGCTTCAATTTTTACTGAAAGCGGAGAACCTTGTACAAGCTGTACAACATAACTGCCTGAACATCTTATTTTTTCTGCGGATGAAATGCTGCGATTTTGTGTGGTTATGTTTCCGGTGCCACTTATTCTTTGCTTAAAAACATTATTGCATGATATAATCGCAAGTATTAAAACAACATAAGATAAGGCTTTCATTGATTTTGTTTTATGGTGTGAACAAGAGTAATAGATATTGATGATTAAATCTTCCAGTCAATAATTTCATTTGCCCATTCTTTTTTGTAAGGCGATGTTATGCGAATATAGTTATCTGTGTAACCTTCCATCATACCGTTTTTGTTGTGATCTTCAAATAAAACTTTTCTTATTGTACGTGCATGTTGCATAATAAAATTTTGCATCTTTTGGTAAGAAAGATTACGCAATGTTTTATTCCGCTGATGCCTTATATGCATTGGAACTACCGGCTTTATTTCAAGCGCTTTTGTTTTATCTCTTTCGGAATAAGTAAATACATGCAGGTAAGAAACATCAAGCTGGTTTATGAACTCTATTGTTTCATAAAAATCATTTTCAGTTTCTGACGGAAAGCCAACTATCACATCAACACCAACAGCACAATGCGGCATCAGTCTTTTTATGTAAGCGATTTTACCTGCATATAATTCTTTGCGGTAACGCCTTCTCATCAAACCTAAAATTTTATTACTGCCGCTTTGCAACGGGATATGAAAATGCGGCATAAACTTTTTACTCTGTACAACAAACTCAATTATCTCATTTGAAAGAAGGTTTGGCTCAATGGATGAAATGCGGTAACGTTCAATGCCATCAACATTGTCCAATGCTTGTACCAGCTGATAAAAATTCCTGGTATCATTTCCAAAATCGCCAAGGTTAATTCCGGTAAGTACAATTTCTTTTACGCTGTTTTGTGCGAGTTGTTTGGCATTGTTTATAACGTTGTCAATTGTGTTGCTTCTGCTCTTGCCACGTGCCATTGGAATAGTACAGAAAGAACAATTATAATTACAACCGTCCTGCACTTTTAAAAAAGTTCTTGTACGTTCGTTTAAAGAAAAAGAGCTGTTGAAATCTTTTACATCATCAATATCACAACTGGAAATTTTTGCCGCATCATTCTTATGCAGCTCTTTTAAATGGCTGGTGATATTAAATTTTTCGGCAGCGCCAAGCACCAAATCAACGCCCGGAATTTCAGCAATTTCTTTTGGTTTTAACTGCGCATAACATCCGGTTATCACAACAAAACTTTCAGGCGTTTTACGTTGAATGCGGCGTACCAGCTGCCGGCATTCCTTATCTGCATTATGCGTAACGGAACAGGTATTTATTACATACACATCGGCTTCTTCTGCAAATTCTTTTTTCTCAAAACCATCCTGCTCCAGCATTCTTGAAAGCGTTGATGTTTCTGAAAAATTCAGCTTACAGCCTAATGTATGAAATGCAACTGAACGGCGCTTTTGCATAGCTTGCAAATATAAAGTTTCATAAATTATAATAGTTCAAGCCAACTCTAAATTCAAAACTTAATTTTATCTTTCGATTAAACTATTATTAGTAATAAAAGTCTCTTTGTATTAAAACCTATGCGCAAAATTAAACTGCTTGCTTTTGTACCACTATTCTTATTTGTTTTCAAAACATCTTTATCAGCTCAAAATGAGATAGACAAAGATTTAAGTTTTTTGGACTCCAATACGCAATCATCTTATTTTAAAATAGGCGCAGATTATATTTCAAACAATGTTTATTTTGGCCGAAAAGATTCTTCCAATATTCCTTATCTCGTTCCCTTAATTGGCTATTATAATAAAACAGGATTGTTTATTGAAGGTTCATTGTCATTGATACCAAAAAATAATATCAGGACTGATTTATTTACCATCGGTGGCGGTTATGATTTTCACAGCAGGAATCAAAAATTTACTGGTGAAATATATGCAGCAAAATATTTTTTTAACGATTCAAGTAAATCTGTTAAATCAGAAACAAAAGGTGAAGTAGATGGAATTGCTGCTTATGATTTTGGACCGCTAAGTATTAATGGCAGTGTGAATGTGCTATTTACCAATCCTGCTGATTTGATATTTACAGCTGGCTTATCACATGCTTTTTTATTTGGCAATAGTTATGAATGGTCAGTTACACCTACTGCTTCAACCAATATTGGTTCCTTGAACTTTTATAAGAACTATGTTATAAAAAGAAAGTTAAAAAAACGAAACGGAAGAACAGTTAAGATAAGTGGTATCAATAATTTTTCGGCACTTGATTATGAGTTTTCGCTTCCTGTTAGCTATGATATAAAGCATTGGTCTTTTCTTATTTCACCTTTTTACACTATACCTGTTAACCCGATACAATATTATGTAAATGGAATTTTTTATAAGCAGGAAACTTTAAGCAATAGTTTTTACATGGAAGCAAGCTTAGCGTTTAAATTTTAAAAAATACAATATCTTATTAAACTTTCTCTTTCGCTGTTTGTCTTAAACAGCAAATAAATTAAACAATGATTATTAAAACTAAATTATTAACACTGCTGCTTGCAATTTCTACCACTACAATTATTTCATTAAAAACTTCTGCCCAGACTCCTGAAGGTGCTGGTACTAAACCTCCACCAACTACTGTTATTGGCAAACACCAGGATGAAAAGCATATTGTGCACGACATTCGTAATGAAAGAAAGGAAAAAGCTTTAAGAAGGCATGAAGTAAAAAATGGCAATGCTAAAGGTGCTGTAAAATCAACAAGACAAATAAGAAGAGACAAAAGAAATGAACGCAGAAATGCAAAAGCTTTAAGAGCAGGTGGCGTTAAACATCCTTATCGCAGGGCTGAACATCGCATTCGTACTCATTAATCAATATATAATTTGTACTGCAAAAAACCGTCTTATGACGGTTTTTTGCTTTTTAAACGTCTGATATAATTATTGCTTACTGTTATCCGGATTATACACATGAATAGATTGCGCCACCAGCTTCCATTCGTTATTTATTTTTTCCAGTATCCTAATCTCATGCGAGTAACTTTTCACTCCCTCTTTTGTTATTGATTGTTCGTCATGGCTTACCCATGCATCATTACTATGAATGCTGAAAGTGTAATTTGTGTTAACTGAAGTGCCGCCTTTACCTGCCATACCAGCCGGTGGATGCAACATTAGGTCAGGAGGTACAACAAAGCTTTTGCCTTCAGGCGTTGAAACTAATATTTTGCTGTATAGCTGAACCTGCCAGCAATCTGCATGTGCCTTTATATCCCCGCTTCGCCATGTGGCAGATTCTTTTTCCAGCAATTGTTTAATGGCTGATGTATCATTTACGGCCTGCGCTTCTACAGCAGTCAGAACACTAATTCCAAAACATAATAATGTAAAATATTTCATATTGCAAACAATTAAAAACACATTGACGTTTCGTTATTAAACTTAGCTGGAAATTCAGGCAGCTAATGTTGTTGTAATTTAATACACCTGGCTGCTTTTGCAAACAATTCTTAAAAATATTATGCTTGCCTTCTTTTTCAATTGTTTATATTAGGTTTGCTGCCACTTTAAAAAACCAGAACCATTTCAAAAAATATTGTACATGAATTTTAAGCGCGTTAATAATATTACAGGCTGGATAGTTTGCCTTATTGCATGCACCGTTTTTATTATGACAAGCGAGGCAGGTGGCAGTTTATGGGATTGTGGTGAATTTGTAAGCAGTTGCTTTAAAGTACAAATTCCGCATCCGCCCGGCGCACCTTTATTTGTATTGATAGGCAGAGTGTTTATTGTGTTGTTTGGCAACAACCCGATGACTGCAGCAAAAGGTGTTAATGTAATGAACGCGCTTGCCAGCGGCTTTACAATTTTATTTTTATTCTGGACGATAACCCACTTTGCACGGCGTATTGCTTTAGGGGGCGGCCGCGATAACAGCCAGCTTACAAAGCTTCAGTTAATTACAATTATGGGCGCTGGTGCAGTTGGCGCATTGGCTTATACATTCACTGATTCTTTCTGGTACAGCGCCGTTGAAGGTGAAGTATATGCTATGAGTGCTTTGTTTACATCAATGGTTTTTTGGGCAATATTAAAATGGGAACATGTTGCTGATGAACCGGGCGCCGATAAATGGATAGTGCTAATATTTTTCTTGATGGGTTTATCCATCGGTGTGCATTTGCTAAACTTGTTAACCATTCCTTCGCTGGTGCTTGTGTATTATTTCCGCAAACGTGAATACTTTAATTACGCTGTACTTAAAAAATATTTTATACGGCTTGTGTTGATTGGCGGCGTATTAGGTTTTATCGCTGCACTGGTAAGCGCAAGTGCAGCTGCTGATAGTGCCCGCGGCATTCCGATGGATGCAACCGTTGCCGGTCTTATATTTCTTGGTTCCATAGCTGCTATCGGTATTTTATATGGTATTGAAGCAATTGATAAAAACAAAAAAGATTACTATGGTGGCGCTTATATTTTCTTTGTCATAGGATGTGTGTTGGTTGGCATAGTGCAGGTTGGTGTTATCCAGCTTTCAATAAAAGCGGCCGGCTACTTTGATATTTTTGCTGTTAACTCACTTGGCATGCCTTTTATCTCAGGCTTTGCTATTTTCTTTATTTTATTGGCCGTTCTTATTTGGCTGGGATTGCGTTTCGCAGCAAAACGTGACTGGTATTATATGCGTTTAGGTTTATGGTGCCTTGCCTTTATGTTGATTGGTTACAGTTCTTACGTAACCACGCTTATACGCAGTAATGCAAACCCTGCAGTAGATATGTATAATGTTGATAATCCAATGAGCCTGGTTGGTTACTTAAGCCGCTCTCAATATGGTGACTGGCCAATTTTGTACGGGCAAAAATTTACGGCGCAGCCTATTGATTCAAAAGAAATAGCTACTTATGAAAAAGGCAGTTCTGGTAAGTATATAAAAACAGTAAGCAGTTATAATTACGTTTATAAAAAAGAAGACCAGATGGTTTTTCCGCGTATGTGGGACGCAAGCAACGACCAGGGTCATGCAGATTATTATGCCATGTTCATGGGCATTCGTAAAACACAGGACGGCAAATATGAACGGGAGCCCACATTTATGGATAACATACGATTCTTTGTGTCTTACCAAAACTACTTCATGTACCTACGATATTTTCTCTGGAATTTTTCCGGCAAGCAGGATGATTTACAGGGGTTAGCCAGCGGTAACGTGCGGGATGGAAACTGGATAACAGGAATATCTTTTATTGATAATTCAATTTACGGCGATCAAAGTGTTTTGCCCGATAGCCTCAAACATAACAAGGCGCATAACACTATGTTTATGCTGCCGTTTATTTTAGGGCTCATCGGTATGCTTTATCATTTTAAAAAGAAAGGAAGTGATGCTTTAATTGTGTTGATGTTGTTTTTCTTTACAGGCTTAGCTATCATTATTTATTTAAACCAGGCAGGCTACCAGCCACGTGAACGTGATTACGCTTTTGCCGGTTCCTTTTACGCATTTGCTATGTGGATTGGTTTGGCTGTACCTTATTTTGTTGAGCTGGCCGCAAACTGGGATCAGAAATTACTAAAATCAATATTAGTTGGCGGTGGCGTTTTTGGCGCGTTATTTTTATTGGGTGGCGCGGCATCCGGCGGTGGTGTTATGCTGGGTATTGGCTTTGCTGTTTTATTTGCAGCAGTTGCAGCAGGCATTCCATACATATTAAAAAGTGTAAAGACAGGTACAACCATAGCATATACTGCAGTTTTTATTTCATTGTTTGTGCCTGTATTAATGGGTCAGCAGGAATGGGATGATCATGACAGGAGTAAAAAACAAATGGCAAGAGACATTGCAAAAGATTACCTGGAAAGCTGCAAACCGAATGCAATCCTTTTTACTTTCGGAGATAATGATACATACCCGCTTTGGTATGCGCAGGAAGTAGAAGGCATACGGCCGGATATACGTGTAATCAATACAAGTTTACTTGGTACCGACTGGTATATAAACGAGCTTAGGTATAAAGTAAATAAGAGTGATGCAATGGATGTTATTATGCCTGAATCAGCATTGGAAGGCAATCAGCGTGATGTTGTTTTCTTCAACGCGAACCCGCAGTTTCCAGAAAACAAATATTACGATTTGTACCAGATGCTGAAAGATTATGTAGGTGCTGATGTATCATTAACACAGGCACAAAATGGTAACCAGTATAATACTTTCCCGGTTCATAAAGTGGCGCTGCCAGTTGATAAAAGCGTAGTGGAATCAAACGGTACAGTTAATCTTGATGATAATGTTCTTGATGCTGTACGGTTTACTATTCCGAAAGATAATTTATTAAAAAATGACCTTGCAATGCTGAATGTAATAGCTGCCAATAAATGGAAACGTCCGATTTATTTTACAATGCCTTATACTGAACTTGGATTTGGAAATTTTGTGCGTAGGGATGGCTTGTCTTATCGATTGGTGCCTGTTGAAAATTCAACCGTAAATTCAAACTGGTCTTATAATGTGTTTATGACAAAATTTGGTTTCGGCAATGCAAATATTCCCGGTGTTTATTATGATGAAGAAAACCGCAGGCATTTAAACACTATCCGCAGGGCGGAAGTTGATATTGCTTTTGATCTCATCAATAAAAATAAAAAAGATTCCGCAAGAGCAATCCTGGAAAGAAGTGATAAAGAAATGCTGCAACAGAATTTTGCTTATGGTATGACGAGCCGCAGCAATGACCATGACCAGCTTTCACTGGCGGTTATGCAGGCAGCTTATCTTGCTGATGATAAAGCCCTCGCAGATAAAGTTGGCAAGTCGGTTAAAACAGATTTGCAACAGCAAATGAAATATTATAATTCGCTTACAGACTGGCGTGCTGATAACATGAATTATGAAAAACAAAATGCACAGGACCTGCTTAGTAAGCTGAACCAGATGCAGCAGATGTATAATATGAATGGAAAAACGCCTTCACTTGAGAATAAAACTTTATTAAATGCTGTAGACAGCGGCGACAGTGCGCAGCCAACAGATTCAACGAAATAAATAAAAAGTCCCGCTTAAAAAGCGGGACTTTTTATTAATGGAAAATTGTTACCTGTTTTTATTTTTTAAATAAGCATTTAAAATTATTTAAAAGAATTTTTCAAATCATTTGCTGCAACGTTTTCTGCATCTTCTGCCTGCGGCACTACCGAAGACATACCAAAAAACTCATGTGTAACGCCCTGGTAAAGTTTATAATTAACGGTAACACCGGCGGCTTGTAATTTGGTTGATAGTGTCGCGCCTTCAGATTGCAGCGGATCAATTTCAGCGGCAATAATAGTAGTTGAAGGCAAACCGGAAAGATTTGCATCTACCAAATCAATTAAAGGGCTTGACACCTGATCAGGAGTGGCTAAATAATAACCCAGAAACCAGGGCAAATCAGGCGTGCTTAAAGGCGCAGACATTGTATATTGAAGTTTGGAAGGTGTATTGGTTGCCATGCTTGCCACCGGATAAACCGCTACTTCATACAACGGCTTTTTAACACCACTGTCTCTCGCCATCATGCTCACTGTAACAACCATGTTACCACCGGCACTTTCACCAGCCAAGGCAACTTTTGCAGTATCGCCATTAATTGTATTTGCGTTAGCAAGCGTCCATTTATAAGCAGCAAAAGCATCATTGTGCGCTGTTGGAAATTTATATTCAGGGCCTTTCCTGTATTCAACCGCAACTACAATAGCATCTGTTTTTTCTGCCAGGTTTTGGGCAGAAGAATTATAGGTATCAATGGTAGCAATAACCCATCCCCCGCCATGATAATAAACCACTACAGGATAGTTTGTTTTACCTGTACGTGGTGTATAAATACGCAGGTGAATAGAGCCACCGGCCACAGCAATATCTTTACCCACGGTATCAACATTTGCCACAGGAACAGGCACATTAAAATTCTGCATTACACGCTTAACCGCGTCAGCTGGTGAAGGCTGCGCCCTTGCCGCTGCCGGTGTAAGTGTATGAATAGGTACGGAAATACTATCAAGCGTTTCAATAACAGCCTGCATTTGCGGGGCAATGTCGGGCCCCCAGGATGGTGCTGGTTGCGAAGGCTTAATACGGTCATACACTGAATTGTTGTTGTTATTATCATCTTTACTGCACGCAGCCAATGTTACAACAGTCATTAAACCAAGTGCCACATAAAACTTGCTAAACAAGGGTTTAAATTTAACCGGGTTGTTTTGTAATTTCATAATTAAATATTTGCCTGATTAGAATAAAAACTATTCCAAAGTAAAACAGCAGGCATTAGGGTTGCATTTTTTAATCACACGGTATTATTAAACATAGCAGTTGTTTAATTTTAAAGGGATGGGGCATTCCCACCCCTAATAATAAACAGGTCCGTTTTATATTAAAATTTATTATCTTTCCCGTACGATTCGCTGATTAGTGCCTTGAACATTCCGCAATTGCTCTACATATGAATTTCTGCCTGGTTCTTCCATATGCTATGCAGCGCTGCTGTAAAACTGATTATGCATTAGCCAAATGGTCTTCATTATCTGCTTGTTTAAGCCAACGGGTAAGCTTTCAAAGTATTTTTTTTAAAAAGATTGATTGCAGAAATCATTTCCGTGGTTACAAATTTTATTTCTGTGGCTGCAGAAATCACTTCCGTGGTTGCAGATTCCATTTCCGTGGCTACAGAAATCATTTCTGTGACTGCGTTTTAAGTTTCTGTGGATACGGAAATTATTTCCGTGGCATTAAAAACTATTTCCTTGGTTACAGAAATCATTTTCCCGGTTACGGAAATCAATTCTGTTGCATTAGTTTACTGTTTCCAATGTTCTTCCACCCTGTTTTTTCTCTCTTCATTATATTTTGTAACTCTAAAATTAAATTTTATGACACCACGGGTATTAACCGGCTTTTCTAATTTGGACGATGGCGAGCTGGATATTGAGGCTGCCAACGCCGTTACGGGGCTTACCGATAACGACAACTTTACTTTTACAGGTACTGACTTGACTGGCTTTACAAAAGCATCAGGCACCTATCACGCGAGTCTTAGCGCTTTAAAAACAGGCGGCCAGGCCGCTACCGTTGCCAAAAACGAGGCACGGGAAGCGCTGTTGCCTTTGTTTACAGCAGTTGCCATTATTGTAAACCAGCAGGCAAAAGGCAACCTGACTGCGCTCCTGAGCTCAGGTATTAAACTGGCAGCCGCACATGAGCATCACCAGCAGCCATCACCTGTAAACCTGCAGGTTGCCAACGGTGCAAACGGCAGCATGATTGTAAGTGTAAAACACAGCCCGGTTGGCGACCATGGAACCGTGTTTGCTTTTACACAGGATGCAAAGTCAACCGATCCAAGCACATGGACACAGAAAAGTGTAAACGCGCATAAGGCAACTATTACGGGCCTTACGCCGGCCACTTCTTATGAGTTTACAGCTGCTTATAAAGGCACTGATGATGAGCCGCTGATTTGGGCGCCGCCGATAAGTAAGATTGTAAGTAATTAAATTTTAATACCGCTGAAAGGCGGTATTTTTTTAGGGGAGATAACACACAATCAAAGACAATTATAAATCCACTTATCCACATGAACAACAACTCAAGTTATTGTTAGAACAGCAATGTTATTTTTGTCTGAATATGATTTCGCCTATAATCTGGCCCTGCCTTCTTGGTGCTATTGCCTTAATACAATTATACTATTACCTTTTTATTTTTAAGAAGCTGGCTGATTATGAAGAGCCGCAAAAAACAGCAACGCAGGAATATCCTGTTACTGTAATCATCTGTGCAAAAAACGAAGCGGAAAATCTTGTAAAAAACCTGCCCGGTATTTTATTCCAGGAATATAAAACCACGCATGAAGTAATGGTGGTAAATGATAACTCAACTGATGAATCAAAATATATTTTAGAAGAATTTCAGCGTACTGTTAAAGACCTTACTATTATTCCTTTGAAGCAGGATGCGATAGGCATTCCGGGCAAAAAGTTCCCGTTATCTATGGGCATAAAATCATCCAGGCATGAAATAGTTTTACTAACCGATGCAGATTGCATACCGGCAAGCGAACACTGGATTCAAAAGATGCAAAGCGCTTATAAGCCAGGCATTGAAGTAGTGCTTGGCTATGGCGCTTATAAAAAGTATTCGGGTACGTTAAACAAACTCGTACGCTTTGAAACATTTCATACGGCGCTGCAATATTTTTCTTATGCACTTGCAGGCAAACCATATATGGGCGTTGGCAGAAATTTATCTTATCGCAAAGAAACTTTCCTGCGCAATAAAGGGTTTTCAACTATCAATTATATACCCAGCGGTGATGATGACCTGTTTATAAACCTTATCAGCACGTCAACCAATACAGCTATTGTAATTGATAAAGATGCACACACGCTAAGCGAACCGCACACCAACTGGAAAGGCTGGATGGAGCAAAAGAACCGCCATTTTACAACAGCTAAATATTACAAGCCTGCACATAAATTTTTATTATCGTTATACTCATTAGCGCACACTTTAATTTACCCGCTTACAATTGTTACGGCCATCTTTTTTAACTGGTACACAGCGCTTGCTATTTTTCTTGTACGGTTAATTGCCGAAGCATTTGTATGGAACAAAACCATGAAAAAATTAAATGAAGCAGACCTGTTTAACTGGTTTATTTTATTTGATGTGTGGATATTTATTTATAACCTTCTTTTCTTTCCTTCGCTTTGGAGAAAGCCCAGTAAAAGATGGGATTAGTTTAAGATGGATGTTATCTTAAAATATTTTTCTGATTTTACTGATGGGCAGTTAAAGCAGTTTAATGCGCTTGAACCTTTATACAAAGAATGGAATGAAAGGATAAATGTTATCTCGAGAAAAGATATTGACAGTTTGTATGTTAACCATGTATTACATTCATTAAGCATTGCTGCGGCGTTTGATTTTAAAGCAGGCAGTGAAATAATTGATATCGGTACAGGCGGCGGTTTTCCCGGAATACCTTTGGCAATTTATTTTCCTGAAGTAAAGTTTCACCTAGTGGATAGTATTGCTAAAAAATTAAAAGTAGTTGAAGCAGTTGTGTCAAGCATCAACCTTAAAAATGTTACCATACAAAATATAAGAGCTGAAGAGATAAAAAACCGCAGGTTTGATTTTGCTGTTACACGCGCTGTTGCGCCATTAAAAGATTTATGGAAGTGGAGTAAACCAATGTTGAGAAAATCAGGAATCAGAAATCAGAAATCAGAAATTAAAAACACAGTCGCAAACGGGTTAATCTGTTTAAAAGGCGGCGACTTAACGCAGGAAATTTATGAAAGCGGTTTGCGGCCGAACCAGCAAAGCATTCATGAAATTTTTAAAGAAGCATACTTTGAAGAGAAGTATTTATTGTATTTACCCTATAAATAAATCATGAAACAAATAACCAATAACATTTACCAAATAAGTTTAGGTGCAGTAAATACTTTTATTATTGAGGATACTGGTTTAACGCTTATTGATACGGGCACTGCAAACAGTGCAAACAAAATTTTTGCGGCTATAAAAAAAGGTGGCAAAAATCCGGATGATATAAAGCGTATTATTTTAACGCATTGCCATCCTGATCATGCCGGCAGTGCGGCTGAAATAAAGAAGAGGCTTAACATTCCTGTTTTTGCACATTATGAAGATGCATTACTGATGGAGAAAGGAATAGGTACGCGTAAACCGATGTATTTATCCCCGGGCTTCATCAACCTTATTGTCTATAATTTATTTATTAAAAAAGCGTCCGATACAATTGAAGCGTTTGAAACAGATGAGCTTTTAAAAGATAATGATGTACTGCCTGTTGGCGGCGGAATTGAGGTTATTCATACCCCCGGCCATTGTGCTGGCCACATTGCATTACTTGTAAAGAATGAAGGTGTTTTAATTGCCGGTGACATTTGCGCTAACGCTGCAGGCCTTGGAATAAGCACAATAAATGAAGACACCGATCTAAGCATTAAAAGTATTCTGAAAGCTGCTTCTTTTAATTTTGATAAAGCTGTGTTTGGCCATGGCAGCCCATTAAAAATTAATGCCAGTAAAAAACTAAATACGAAATTTAAAAATGCTGACAGCAGCGGTATAAAAGCAGTAAAGCAATAATGCATTGCATATTTATAAGCTAAACAATTTTCGCATCAATTTAAAACTTCTCCCGGATTTTTGAATTGATATATCGCTTAACTATATTTTTGCTGCAAACACTTTAAATGCCTCTTCAACAGGATGGATCTATTCTTAATGTAACCAACGTTGATATTTACTACGGCACATTTCAGGCAGTAAATAATGTTTCGTTTGATGTAAAGGCAGGAGAAATTTTTGGCCTGCTTGGCCCTAACGGCGCCGGTAAAACAAGTACCTTAAGTGCCGTTGAAGGATTAATAAAGCCACAATCAGGAAACATTGTTGTTGCCGGTTATGATATAAAAGAAAAATCTTTATATGCAAAGGCATCAATGGGTGTGCAGTTACAGGCAAACAGCTTTCAGTCAGAGTTAAATGTTGCTGAAATAATACAGTTGTTTGCCGGTTTGTACAATGTGAAGTTATCTGATGAGAAGCTGAAAAATATTTTAACCGATATTAAGCTGGAGGATTCAGAATCTAAAAAATTCGGACAGCTTTCAGGTGGACAGCAACAGCGTGTTTCATTAGCATTAGCAACGATACATCATCCTAAATTATTATTGCTTGATGAACCGACAACCGGCCTTGACCCGCAAAGCCGCAGGCAACTCTGGGAACGAATGGAATCCATGCGTGAACAAGGGCATGGCATCTTGCTTACAACACATTCTATGGAAGAAGCAGAAGCTGTTTGCGACCGTATTGCAATTATTGATCATGGAAAAATTATAGCAGTTAACACGCCGCAATCTTTAATTGATCTGCATAGAACTGATCCTAAAGTGATTGCTGCATCAAGAAAAGGAAGGATAACACTGGAAGATGTTTTTATTGGTTTAACCGGGCGTGAAGTCCGCTCATAATATAAGTATGGAAAATATAGTACCATCAACAGCAACAGCCTTTACAACACTGTTACGTAGTGATTTAAAAACACAATGGCGTAACCGCAGATCGGTTATACTGATGCTGATAATACCGGTAATAATCCTTTTCTCATGGAAGGATATTATAGATAAAATCGGTGGTGCATTTGCACTTTCTTCATGCATTACAATTGGCTTAACAGCAATCGGTTTAATGGGTTATTCCAACTCAGTTGCAAGAGACAGAGAAAAAGGCATCTTTCAGCGCTTACGCACAACACCCATTCCATCATGGTGCATAATGATAAGCCGTATAGGTGTTCAGCTGGTAATGATTATGCTGGTTACATTAGCGGTATTTCTTTCAGGACATTATTTTGATAAGATAACTATAACTCCCGTTGGTTATGTTTTTGCTTTAATTACCGCCATTGTTGGGGGTACAGTTTATCTTGGTTTAGGACAAGTGATTGTTGGTTTAATTAAGAATCCTGAAACTGTTGCCTCTACAACAAGACTGGTTTATTTTGCTTTTATCATGATTGGCATGCTTGGGCAGTTTGGAATATTAGGTGACCAATTGCAAAAAATCGTTGAATGGTCGCCGTATGGAACGGTGCACACAATTATTACAAGAAGCCTTGAACCATCCAAATGGAGTAAAACAACCACAGAAGCGTTACTTGCAACTATTGGTTATGCTGTTGTGTTTTCAATAATTGGTATAAAGAAGTTTAAGTGGAGTAATAAGTAATGAAAATGTTATTGCACAATAGCTGAGGCTACTGTGCTAAAGCTGCTAAACTTTGTTGCCGAATCCTGCTGCGAAGCTTTCAATGTTCCATCTATATAAATGGAAAGCTGGTAATTTAGTGTGCTGCTGCTTGCGTTTTGGCCCTGTACCTGAAGTTGCACCGGGAACTGAGTGTAATGTGTGGTTATAGATTTTGACCATCCCGATGTTGAATCAACAGCAGAACTAGGCACCAATATCCCTGAAGTATCAGTATAATTAATATTAGAAAGTATACCGTAGTTGTTTGAACTGATTTTGTAAGTAATTAAATGAGTTGTTGGAGAAGAGCTGCCGGAATCTTTCTTACAGGAAAAAAAATTAAATGAAAGTATCAGCAGATACAGGATACAGATTCTACATGTTTGCATATTCTTTTTTTTCAAAGCTACATGTTTTAAACATGTTTAAACCGGTTTCATAAAGCCAACTGATAATGATATGAATTGAAAATATATTTACTTATCCCGCCCAGCCTTCCCTATCTAAACTTCTGTATTGAATGGCTTCTGCAAGATGTTCTACTTTAATATCATCGCTGGCTGCAAGATCAGCAATGGTGCGGCTTACTTTTAAAATACGGTCATAGGCTCGGGCTGATAAATTAAGTTTCTCCATCGCACGTTTTAATAACAATTCACCGGCCTGGTTGATTACACAAATTTCTCTTAATTGTTTACTGCTTATTTGCGCATTGCAATACATCCCATCAAAATCTTTGTAGCGTTCTGTTTGTATATCTCTTGCTTTAATAACACGTTCACGTATCGATGCAGAAGATTCACCTTTCGATTTTGTATTACTCAATTCACTGAAGGCAACAGGTGTTACTTCCACATGCAAATCAATTCTGTCCAACAACGGTCCTGATATTTTATTCAGGTATTTCTGCACAGCACCCGGCGGACAAGTACATTCTCTTTCAGGATGATTATAAAAGCCGCATGGACAAGGATTCATACTTGCAATCAACATAAAACTTGCAGGAAACTCCAACGCAACTTTTGCTCTTGATATACTTACTTTTCTTTCTTCCATTGGCTGACGCATCACTTCAAGAACCGTGCGTTTAAACTCCGGCAATTCATCTAAAAACAAAACACCATTATGCGCTAACGAAATTTCACCGGGTTGCGGAATACCACCACCACCCACCAATGCTGCATCACTGATTGTATGATGCGGTGAACGAAAAGGCCGTTTACTTATTAATGAACTATTAACCGGCAACTTACCAGCAACACTATGAATCTTTGTAGTTTCTAATGCTTCATATAAACTCAATGGTGGAAGTATAGTTGGCAGTCTTCTTGCCAACATTGTTTTACCAGCACCGGGCGGACCAATCAGTATCGCATTATGTCCACCGGCTGCAGCAATCTCTAAAGCACGTTTAATATTTTCCTGTCCTTTAACATCATTAAAATCAACATCAAATATTTGTTGCGTATCAAAAAATTCTTCACGTGTATTTACTTCAACAGGTTGCAAACTATTTTCATCTTTAAAAAAGTTAACCACTTCTTTTATATGCGTTACACCATACACTTTTAAGTTGTTAACCATGCCCGCTTCACGTGCATTTTCTTTGGGTACAATCAAGCCTTTAAAATTTTCTTTACGCGCCTGTATAGCAATTGGCAGTGCACCTTTAATCGGTTGAATAGTTCCATCTAAACTTAATTCACCCATTATTACATATTGAGCTAAGCGTTCAGGTTGTTCGATTTGTTCACTGGCACCGAGTACACCAATGGCAATCGGCAGGTCAAATGCAGAGCCGCTTTTCTTTATATCAGCCGGCGCAAGATTCACCACAATTTTTATGCGCGGCATATACCAGTCATTTGTTTTGATAGCACTTTCCATGCGCTGCATGCTTTCCTTCACTGCATTATCCGGCAAGCCGACAATTGTATAATGTTGGCCTGCACTTACATTCACTTCAATAGTAATTGTAATTGCTTCAACTCCGTAAACAGCACTGCCAAAAGTTTTTACAAGCATAGTTAGTTAAGGTTCTAAGTTTTCATAAGTAATACAAGTGCTAAATAAACTTAACTGTAAAATTGAATGAGCAATAAAGCTAACAGTTACATTTGTATGTAAGAAAAAAATCAATTTGAGCGCATCGTTTTTTAATACCATTATCCTTCTTGGAGCAATACAGGGTTTCATTATCAGCAGCCTGCTTTTCTTTTCTAAAAAGAATAAACAGTCTAACAGGTTGCTCTCTGTATTAATATTATTGATTGCGCTGGCAAGCTTTAACCTGTATGCACAGTATAAAAATTGTTTTAATTCGCCAACATTACAGTTTCTTTCTAATTTTATTCCACTAATTATTGTAATGCCGTTTGGTCCCCTGCTTTATTTTTATATCCAGTCTTTACTTGATATAAATTTCAAGGTTACCAAAAAATTACGCTTTCATTTTTATCCTGTAATTATTGATTTGGTTCCACAACTCACTGCAATTGTTTTCGTGCTCGGGGTTATTATGGGAGTTTTAAAAAATCATCCTCAACCCTGGGGAAATTTTATTGATACTTACAATGTGTATGCAGATATTCCGCGATGGATAAGTGTGAGCTTTTATGTTTGGTTATCTGCCAAATACCTTAAGGCATTCAAAGAAAAACATAATGGTGCGCTAAACGGTCAAACAATTAATTTTAAATGGCTGCAGCAATTCATACGTGTGTTTTCTGCTTTCCAGTTTATCTGGTTTATTTTCCTGATTCCTTATGTTATTCCAAAATATTCTAACAAGTTGCTTGATGCGGTTGACTGGTACCCAATCTATATTCCAATGGCGATAATAATTTATTGGTTGGGCATAAAAGGATATTTAATGTCTCAAGCTGAAAATAATGCTTTAAAAAAATCAGTAACAGTTGGTTCGGCTTTATCTTCTGCAATCATTCAACAAACCATTGCTTCATTGAAGAAAGCGATGACTGATGAAAAATTATATCTTAATCCAAACCTTAATTTGAGTTTGCTTTCAGAATATACAAGCATAGCTCAAAAAACAATTTCAGCAGTGCTTAACCAACATATGAACAAAAGTTTCAACGAGTTTATAAATGAATACCGCGTTGAATGTTTCAAACAAAAAATTGCGCAGCCTGAATTGGATAACTTAACCATTGCCGGCATTGCATTGGAATGTGGTTTTAGTTCACAGGCAACTTTTCAAAGAATATTTAAACAGTCAACCGGTCAATCTCCTTCAGAATTTCGCAAAAACGCACTGCAACTTCAGTAATCAACTATTCAATTTCTTTTTAATACTTCTCAAATCCGGATTTGAGAACTGATATTTTATTATCAGAATCTATTTAATACAAGATTTGCTGTCAATTACTATATGAAAAAAATTGCTGTTTTTGTTATGATCCTGCTTCAATTAATTTCTTACTTAAAAGCAAAAGCACAGGATAGTGCTGATACAAGAATTTTTCAACCTGCCGAAATGCAGCAGGATTTTAATTACCTGCGCAATGCTTTAGAGAAAACACATCCGGGTTTGTACATACATCACACCAAAGGAGAGATGCAATATAAAATGGACAGCCTTTACGCTTTACTCAATCAGCCAAAACCATTTTTTGAATTTTATAAAATCATCGCGTACTTAATTGCTGAAGTAAAATGTGAACACACTTATTGTAATCCTTATAGTAGCGATTACAGGCAACGTGCTGTGCAATGGAATTTGATTCCATTGCAATTATTTTTCAGTCAAGATAAAGCTTACATGGGTGTTAACCGCACGGCAGATACCAGCATTCATTTGGGTGATGAAATTCTAACCATCAATCATTACCCGGTTAATAGCATTGAGCATGTAATTTTTAAATACCTGATATCTGATGGAAACATGGAATCAAGCAAAGAAGTTGCAATTTCTAATCTTTCTTTCAACCTATATTATTATATGTTTATTGAACAGCCGAATGCTTATGATATCGAATTTAAAAATACAAACGGACAGATATTCACACGCCATTTTGATACTGACTTAAAGCTTGCTGAAAATAATAAACTTGCCTTACACAATCCTGCTAACAAAACTGTTCTTGAACAGGATAAAAAATATAAAAAGCTTAAAAAGAATCCGGTTCGCCTTGAATTTATAAAAGATAAAAGCATGGCAAAAATTACGGTGACTGACTTTGGCGGAAACAGGGAAAAGTTGTTTAAGTTGTATGATAATTTCTTTACACAGATTCAAAAAGAAAAACCGGCTACGCTTATAATTGATGTTAGTTATAATGGTGGCGGCGATGAAGAATACGCCTGCCAGTTGCTGAGTTATTTAATTGATACACCAACGCGTTTTATAGAAAGCGAATATCTTATAAATGATGATGATAGTTTTTTCAAAATCAGCAATCTACCCGCTGATGTGAAGAGCAATAAATATGCGTTTATTGATACGGTAATAGATGGAAAAATTTATGCAAAGGCTCAAACAAAATATTCTTTGGAACTGAAGACTTTTAACCCGCAACCAAACGGTTTTCATGGTCATGTATTTATGTATGTGAACGGAGGAACATCTTCCGCAGCTTCATCATTTGCCGGCAATGCAAAGAGCCATCATCTTGCAAAAATTATAGGTAATGAAACTGCAGGATGTTATGTTGGCGGCGGCACAACAAACGGGCTTGACCTTACTTTGCCTAATTCGAAAATCAATGCACATACTTCTATTGTGTATTGCAAATTCGCCACAACCGGCGGCGATAAAGACCGCGGTGTAATTCCGGATTACTATTATATTCCAACCATTGCTCAATTACTGGATGGCAAAGCCACCTGGGAGGGTTTTTATAATCTTATTGATAAAATAAATAATGCTTCTAAAAACTAAAAATGAAAAGCAATAAAAGTATTTTACTTATCATCATTTCTATTATTAGTTATACCATTTTAAAAGCGCAGGGGCAAAATGATTCACTTGCTCAAAAGCTGGATGAATATTTAAACTCAGCTAATAAAGCTCACACATTTAATGGTGCAGTTTTAATCGCACAACATGGAAAAATAATTTTAGAAAAAGGTTATGGATACAAGGATGTTGCTAATAAAACATTAAACGATACAAACTCCATTTTTCAAATCGGTTCTAACACCAAGCCTTTTACGGCAACTGCAATTTTAATATTACAGCAAGAAGGAAAACTTTTTATAAACGATAAACTCAGCAAATATTTTCCTGACTATCCAAACGGTAATAAAATAACTATTGAAAATTTATTAACGCATACTTCCGGCATTCCAGGTTATGATGTGGAAGAAACAGATACCATTGCATGGTCACCGGTAAGTAAAGAATTTATACTGAATATTTTTAAAAATGATTCGTTGGAATTTGAGCCGGGCACGAAATATAAATACAGTAACGCAGGTTATTTTTTATTAGGAATGATAATAGAAAAAGTAACCGGCAAATCTTACGAGCAAGCTATCAGGAATATGATTTTTGGGCCTTTACAAATGGTGCATTCCGGCTTTGATTTTATTCATTTGAAAGACACACTAAAGGCGACAGGTTATGCTGTACTAAATGATACAATGCAAAGACCTGTTCATCTTATAGACTCTACTGTTTCTTATGCTGCAGGCGCAATGTACAGCACGACTGGTGATATGTATAAATGGGCGAGAGCAAATGCTACCAATCAAATTTTATCAGCGGACTTATGGAAAAAAGCATTTACACCGTATAAAGAAAATTATGGCTACGGATGGATAATTGATTCAATCAACGGCAAAAATTATATTGGTCATAGTGGTGGAATAATGGGTTTCACTTCGTACTTTCTTTATTTCCCGCAGGAAGATGTTACTATTATTTTGTTGAATAATTTTTTGGATGAGGCAAATCCAATTGTTTTGCCGGTACAGGATGTTTCCGCTATTATTTTTAATAAACCTTATAAATTAGTTCATGCTGAAAAAGCAATTGCTATCAGTGATTCAGTGTTGAATAGTTATACAGGAACCTACGCGTTATCATCAGCCCCAAAGCGAACAATTATTGTTACAAAAGAAAATAATGTTTTGCAGGCGAACCTAGCAGGTAAGGTAACAACACAAATGATTTTTCAGACAAATACAAAGTTTGAGTTTAAAAATATACCAAATACGGAAGGAGAATTTATTATTGAAAATGGAAAAGTTATAAAAATAATTATTTCTCAAAACGGGTTATTTGAATGGAACAAAATCAAATGATGAAAAAAATAATAGCATTAATTTTCTGCACAACTTTTTTCTTTGTTTTAAATGCACAGCAAACAGATTCAATGTCTCAAAAGCTTGATGGATACTTAATTTCAGCGCATAACTTTTATAAGTTCAATGGTTCTGCATTAGTTGCACAGCATGGAAAAATTTTATTGCAAAAAAGCTATGGTTATAAAAATGTTGCAACGCATGTGCTTAATGATTTAAATACCATCTTTCAAATTGGTTCTGTTACCAAACAGTTTACTTCAACCGTTATTTTAAAACTGCAGGAAAAAGGAAAACTTTCTGTGCAGGATAAACTCAGCAAATATTTTCCTGAATTTAAATATGCTGATAAGATAACGCTGGAAAATTTACTCACACATACTTCAGGCGTTCATAATTACACAGATGATATTGATGAAGAAGATTCTGCGATTGTTTGCAATCCGGTAAACAAGCAATTAGTCTTAGATATAATGTTTAAACATGAATTGGATTTTAAACCCGGCACACAAATGCTTTATAGTAATTCAGGTTATTATTTGCTTGGATTAATCATTGAAAAAGTTACTGGCAAATCGTATGAACAAAATGTACACGACATCATCTTTACACCATTGCAAATGACACATTCGTTGTTTGATTTTAAACATGCGTCTGATACAAACATCGCAACAAGTTATAAAAAATTAAATGAAAAGGAACAGGTAATTGCAAGTGCAGACCGGTGGGATTCAACTGTTACTTATGCTGCCGGCGCTATATGGAGTACAACCGGCGATATGTACAAATGGGCAAAAGCTGTTGCAAATAAAGAAATCATTTCTGCGGAATCGTGGAAGGCTGCGCTAACGCCGCACTTGGAGCATTACGGTTATGGATGGTTTATTGATTCATTATATGGAAAAAAGAATATTGCACATGGTGGTGGCTTGCCCGGCTTTATGGCTTATTTATGTTATTATCCTGATGAAGATGCAACTATAATATTATTGAATAATGAAGGCTGGTATGATGAAGGCTTAACCGAAATCAATGCAAATCTTTCAGCAATTATTTTTAATACGCCTTACAAGTTAATGAGTAAGCATCCTGAAATAAAACTGCCTGATTCCATCTTAAAAAAATATGTTGGCGAATATGCGTTTGATAAAAAACATCATGCTTATGTTATGCTGGAAAATAATACTTTACAAATTGCAGCGCCTGCCGGGAATCTTCCAAAATCTCCTTTGTTTCCAGAAAATGAAAAAAATTTCTGGCTTAAAATAATTGATGCGAGAATTGAATTTATTAAAGATGAACATGGAAATGTTACAGGGCTCATTTCCCATTACCTGGATAAAAATGATGTATGCAAAAAGATAAAATAAGGCATAATGAAATTAATCTTTAAACTTCATTTGCATACCTGCTTTTGGTAATGTTTTTGTTTGATTTAGGTAAATATTTATAATCTTAAAATTTTAATTATGACAACACAAGAAGTTGCTAAAAGATTGGTTGAGCTTTGTAAAACAGGCGATTTTGAAACTGCTCAGAATGAATTGTTTGCTAATGATGCAGTAAGTATTGAACAACATGCTACACCAGATTTTGATAAAGAAACAAAAGGGCTGGATGCCATAAAAAAGAAAGGAGAAAAATGGGCTTCTATGGTCGAAGAAATGCATGGAAATAAAGTTTCTGAACCTGTTGTTGCAGACAATTCATTTGCATGCACCATAAAAATGGACGTTACCATGAAAGGACAGGGAAGAATGAATATGACTGAACTTTGCATTTATAAAGTAAAAGATGGCAAGATTGTTTCTGAAGAATTTTCGATGTAATATTAATTTTACTTCATTCAACTTCACTCTTCAATTATTTTATTGAAGAGTTTTTTTTGATTTTAAACGAACATGCATAACACTTATTCTGAAAAAGATTTTCATAACATTTGCAGGTTGCTTGCTGAAAAAGATGCACACTTAAAATTAATAATTGATGAATATGGCCTGCCCCCAATGTGGAGCAGGCCTGCAATTTTTCAATCATTGATTCTTACTATTCTTGAACAACAGGTTTCATTAGCTTCTGCATATTCAGCTTATAAGAAATTAAAAGCGAAGATTGGTTTTGTTACACCAAAAAAAATACTTGCACTTTCAGATGAAGATTTGAAAGCCTGTTATTTTAGCAGGCAAAAAATTGTGTACGCACGTGCATTAGCAACTGCCATCATCACCCAAAAAATAAACTTAAAAAAAATGAATTTTATGAGTGATGAAGAAATACGAACAACTTTAAAAGTAATAAAAGGTATTGGTGACTGGACAGTTGATGTTTATTTAATGCATGCCTTGCAACGCAGTGATTTATTTCCATTGGGTGATGTTGCTCTGGTGAATAGTTTGAAGCACATTAAGCAGCTGCATCCTTCAATAAATAAAGAAGAAATGCTCGCCATTGCTGAGAACTGGCGGCCATACAGAACTGTTGCTTCTATGATTTTATGGCACGCTTATATTCAACGCAAAAAGATTAAAGTATATGCCTAATTGCAACTATGCTTAATCATTATAAAAATAAAACCGGCATTAAGCCGGCTTCATTTTTCACTTAAAAAAATCTGTTATTTCTTAAAGGCTTATTGGCCAGAACCGTAAAGGCAATGTTATATCCTGCGGTGTTCCGTTGTTTATAGTTAAGGTTGCTTTATTGTCGCAACTACCATCTCCATAGTTAAGATATTCATGAAACACTGAACCTGTTGCAAGCTTTAATGTAGCGTCAATTCCGCCTTTTGAACGGTAATAGCAATCACCCATTTTAGTAACAGGATTTTGGGAGTCAACCTTTGAAGACCAGGTTGATGCAGTTGCTCCATCCAATACTTCAGTACCTGAAGCACTGCCTGTTATCTGGTAGATATTATCAGCTCTCGTTGTTGTTGTATCACCAGCAATCTGTTTCCAGTATGTTACACCTGTAAAAGTTGATGTATTACCCTTTATATCTGTAAACGTTTTGTTAGTAACAATTCTTAATGCAAGCGGTCCTTCTTTGCAGGAACTGTCAATGTATATTTTCACATTGCCTGAAACATTCACACTGTCAACCCAAAAATTACTGAATGTAGTTTCGGTAAGCAACGTACCATTTAATGCAGTTTTCCAGTTAGCATAAACTGTAACTAATTTTTTGCCGCTGCGTGTTAAGCCGTCAGGGCCGGTACAGCCATTACCGAAATCAACTGTTTTAAGATTTGGATATACATCTTTTGAAGGATTGAATGTAACCACGCTGCAATCTGTAGAGTCACTTGACATTGTTGTGGCAGTACCAAGCGCTTCAGAAGCATCTGCATTTTGCTGGTTGCTTGCATCTGTAATAACATTTGTGGCCTGTGTTAACAATGTTTGTGTGCTTGATTGTGCAGAAGATGAAGGCTGGCTTACATCATTCTTTTTACATGATATAAAACCAATACATACAAGGGCAGCAGCAGTCAGAAACCGTTTCAAGTTAATCTTCATATTTATTTTATTTTTTGATAAAAAGTACAGTTGTTACATGCAGTAATGATTACTAATAAGGCCAGCAAAGTAAACCGGATGAACGGCTAAACAGACTTATATTGAAAATGATAGTTTAATGAAAATTAAAATTCTTTGAAAAATTTTGGTAATCATTTTAAATTAGTTAATGCAGTTATGGCAGAGATGGATAAAGAATCTAAAGTGGATTATTTTACGAATTGATAGAAATTAAAATATACTTTAGTTGCAAAATCTATACATTAAAATAAAAAGAAACATGGAAAAATTTGCAATCTTAGCAAGAGTAGAAGCCAAACCAGGCAAAGAAAAAGAAGTGCTTGAATTCTTAAAATCAGCATTGCCACTTGCTGAAGCAGAACCAGGTACAGTGCGTTGGTATGCTTTACAAATTGGTCCTTCCACATTTGGCATCTTTGATACATTTGAAACGGAAGATGCACGCAAAGCACATCTTAACGGGCAAATTGCAGCTGCGTTAATGCAAAATACTTCTGCCCTTCTTGCCACAGATCCCGTAATTGAAATGGTAGAGTTACTGGCAGTGAAGTAGAATTTATATAAGACTACAACACTATGTTAGCCTTTACATTTCTTTTGGTTGCTGCAAAGTAAGTTAAGAATACATGATAATTATGCAACAGCGTTGGATTTAAAAGCGTTGCTTTTTCAGTTTATTATTAAAAGCAAAATAGTATTTATTGATTCTTGCCCTATTCAACCATTAATGTAACTATTGAATGCGGCAAGCTGGTTGTTTGCGCAGCTTCACCTTTAATCCATAAATTATAATCTATTTTTTCATCTGATGTATTCAATACAACAACAGCAAGCTTGCCGTTAGCATTTATAAAAGCTGTTGTTTGCAGCTTGTCCCTGTTTGATGAAGCAATTACACGTTGTGCACTCGGACGAATAAATTTTGAAAAGTGACCGATGTAGTAATAACTGTTTGTATAAATAAGCTTACCTGTTTTTGTATCAGCATGAACAGGTGCAAAGCAAAAATTGCCAACATGGTTAGGGCCACCTTCTTCATCCAATAAAATATTCCAGTCAGTCCATGCAACAGTGCCGTTATTAAAATCATGCACCATAGATGTTCCGTAGTGTTCACCCAAAATCCATTGGTGTATTCTTTCTGCTTTAAAAGATTCTGCACAGCCTTCTGTAAATACCAGGTTTTTTGTTGGAAATGATTCATGTACACGCGCTACATTATCAAATTCCATCTGGCTTTTTGTCCATGTTTCATACCAGTGATAACCAATTCCCCAAACATATTTTGCTGCATTCGGGTCTTCCATAATCGTGCTTACACGCTGATAAATCAAATCACGGTTATGATCCCAGCACATCAGTTTTTTATCGCTTAAACCATCTTTAGTTAAAGTAGGCCCTAAATAATTTTTTATAAAATCTCTTTCATCCTCCGCAGAAAAATTGCACGACTCCCAGGTTTGTTTTGCCATAGGTTCGTTCTGCACCGTTAACCCCCATACAGGAATATTTTTAGCCTCATAAGCGTTAATAAATTTCACATAATAGTTTGCCCAGCTTTGCATGAACTCGGTCTTTAATTTTCCGCCATGCGCCATATCATTATTGTCTTTCATCCATGCCGGAGGGCTCCATGGCGTCACAAATAATTTCAATTTATTGTTGGTTGCTTTTTCAACTTCTTTTATAAATGGAATTTTATATTTTTCATCATGTGCAAGGTTGAAACTTTTTAATGATGCATCGTTATCGTCAACATAGGTATAACTATCACTGCTGAAATCGCAGCTGTTGATATTTGTTCTTGCGAAAGTGTAGCCAATGCCATCAAGTGTATCGTAATAAGCTTTCAGTAATTCCTTTTGAGATGCTGCCGGAATTTTGTAAAATGTTTCAGCAGATGCATCCGTTAATGCGCCGCCGATACCGATGAGCTTTTGAAATCTTTGCGTTGGGTCAACAAATACACAAACCTGTGTCTCCACCGGCTGCCCCATGTGCGTAAAGTGCAGGCTATCTGTAAGTGTAATACGATAATCTGTACTATCTGCGGTAGTATAAACCAACACTTTTTTACTATTGGTTGAAAATGTCTTTGAATTTATTTGGGCATTGCTACACACAACTAAGAATAAGAAAACAATAAAGATTAAATTTTTCATGTAACAAGAATTTTTAAAGAAGATTACGCAAGTCGTTAGAACAATTTTTAGAAATGTATAATAAACATGAGTCAAAGTTATGTTAGTAACATGACTGAAATAAGAAACTTTAAAATTTCTGTCAATGGTTTTGATAAGGATAGCCGTTTAATAACCTAATAAACGTTTAATAAAGCATTATAAATTTATTATAGAATTCAGATTGCATTTTGATAAATACATTGGCATGAAATTTAAGTTTTATAAGAAAAGTAAACTATGAATAGTATTAATAAAAATCAGCCGGAAGACAACATTGAAAATTTGAATACTGAAAAAGCAAAAGAGAAAATTAAAGAACTTGCTGATAAAAAAGTTTGTTTTCTTAATACAGATGTTACTTCGGGAGAATCTGCTGGTGTAAGACCAATGAGCGTTCAGAAAATTGATGATACCGGCAACTTATGGTTCCTGATTGCAGAAGAAAGCCATACGAATAAGGAAATTGCTGCAAGTTCTAATGTAAAATTATTTTTTCAGGGTTCTGCCCACTCTGACTTTTTATTTATTAAAGGCAACGCTTCTATAACAAAAGACAAACAGGTTATAAAAGAATTATGGGAACCCATTTTAAAAACATGGTTTACAGAAGGAGAAAATGATCCGCGCATAACTGCGGTGCAGGTAACTCCTTCTTCAGGTTACTATTGGGATACAAAACATGGTAATGCAGTGGCAGGAGCTAAAATATTAATTGGTGCTGCAATGGGTAAAACACTGGACGATAGCATTGAGGGAAAAATTAATTTATAAATTATCATCTCTTGTTCTAAATAAACAAAAAAGCTCTTGCAAAACAAGAGCTTTTTAATTTGTATCCATATTAATGACTTTTTAAAATTCTTTCACCCGAATCACGCTCATTTTTTCTCTTTTCTCTTACTTCCTGTACCATAGCAACTGTTTTTGTTGGTGGTGGCGCATTTTTTTCTTCTTCAAGTTTTTTGTTTACTTCTTTGGCTTCTTTGTCAGTAAGGTGTGGAATCTTGCCGGCTTTTTCATCTTTTGCATTCATGCCTGTATTTTTTTTCATAATCGTTATTTATATATTCTATTCACTAAAAAAATGCCAATCTGAAAATCAAACAACGGTGAAAAAAAGTAGATGTAAGTGTTTATAAGTTTATATTAAAAAATCAATCTGATTATTGTTACCATACTATTATGGTTTACGATTAATGATTACTTCAATTTTAGATTTAGTTAATAAGCAAATTAGTACAGATTAGCCGTTCCGTTTCTACGGGAGGGCTTTTTTTAATTGCTTACCACATCATTGATTAATAAACTATAAAGCCGAAACCTGTTTATTAATTTAAGCTTTGATTAAAGCATACGTTTTCTAAGCCGCAGCGATTCTTCTGCCTGCTTAATCTGCATTCTTAACTCTTTAAGATCATTAAAAGTATTGTGGCGGTTAAGCAATGCTTTATAATCATGATACAGGTATTGTATCTGCTTTTCCAGTTTATCTATAGCGGCGGTAAGATCATAATTCTTCATTCAAAACAATTTTATTTATAACATCTGAACTTTATTAAATAGTATAAAGATGTCTTTTAAGGTTTTGAAAAAAATTATTTTTTACATAGCAGCATAAAAAAAGTATTGCTTTTAATGGCAATACTTTAGTGGTATTAATTCCGAATAGTAAATCTACTTTCCGTTTTTATTTTTTACTTCCCCTGTTTGCGTATTTACTTTCTTTTTATGTTTTACACCATGATGTTCTGACTTTACTTTATAACCATTATGATGCTTGTGTTTACTAAAGGTATTATGTACTTTCTGCGTTGCAGTTGAGGTAGGTTTAACCTTTGTTTGTTTTTCCTGGGCAAAAGAAGCAACGCTAATGCTAATTGCCATTACGAATAATAATAATAATCTTTTCATTTTTATATTTTTAGTAAATATAGACTGATATATTATAAGAGGTTAATGCGGTATTTCTAATATAATTGTTAATGTCTCAAAATTAATTATTGTTGAACCAGCTACGAATAAAGCAATTAATCGATTTCGCACACTTGGCTTATTTATAGACATGCAATGAATTAAAAGTGGCGGGTTTAAACCTGCTGTCAAGACTTTTAATAAAAGCAATAATATCATTACTTTCTTTTTTAGTGAGATTAAGCTTATCAAATGGCAACGTTTGATTATCAATTTTAAACCCTAAGCCATTGCCACCGCCTATATTGTAAAAATCTATTACCTGCTGCAAAGTATTAAACACACCATTATGCATATAAGGCGCCGTGCGTGCAGCATTGCGTACTGTTGGTATTTTAAATGCATGTTTATAGGATTGAGTTTTAGTAACATTATACCTTCCTAAATCATCATCAATCTTATCTTCTTTTAAAGATTGCGGAACACCAATCACTTCAGATTCCGTCTTCATATATCTCGGCGGAAACGTTCCGTTGAATAAAGGCATATAATGGCACGTTGCACATTTTGCTTTACCCATAAATAAATTAAATCCATTTATTTCATCAGTATTTATTGCTGCTTTGTTACCACGCATAAACTCATCAAAACGGCTGTTTAAAAAAACAAGGCTGCGTATGTAACTGCTTATGGCATTCATAACTTCAAGCGTGTCAATTTCACTTCTGCTTCTTTTTGGAAATGCTTTTGAAAACAGTCGCCTGTATAATGTATCATTCCAAAGTTTTTTTACTGATACCTTCATCGAGCCATGCATTTCAACTGCACTTTGCACAACATCAAGAGACTGGTCTTCTAAAGTGTTTGCTCTTAAATCATAAAACTGCGCAGCCTGTAATGCAGTGTTTATTAATGTAGGCGTATTTCTTGACAGTGTTTTGTTACTGCTTATCATTGTGTTTTTTACAAGTCCATCGGTAAATGCTTTATCAGGCTGATGGCAGGACTGGCAACTTCTTATACCATTACCAGAAAGTATCGGATCTGAAAAAAGTTTTTTTCCAAGAGCTATTTTTTCATTGGTTACAAAAGAGGATTGATTTGGCGAGTATGCATTTACATTAAATGTATTTGTATCGAATAATGTTTTCGTATTCTGGTTTAATAAGCGGTTATATTTTGTATCATTTATTTTTAATGCTTCTTTTAAATTGCTGATGTTTACAGTTATCGGGTTGCAATATGCAGTTATAAATTCTGCCCGGTTAAACGCATTAAAATCTGTATTATTCTTTAGATAATTTGTTGCTGCATTAAATGTTGTACTTACGTTTTTTTTATTTTCTTTATTATAATAAGAGATAACTTTTTGCAAGCTTTGCAGGCTTGTTATACATTCTGCGGAACTTCTTAATGTAAGCGGATTATCAAAGCCGGTAATACCAAGTGTTTCAATCCTGAACACTTCTAACTTAACAGCATCAAATACCTGCCAGTTGAAGATATCAATATTGGTAAAATGCGTTTTATAAATATTACATTTTGATTGTAATAAATTAAGCTGCTTTCTTAATTCTTGTTTTTTTGTTGAATCGTAAACAGGAAATAAAAATCCTTCTATCACCTGTAAACCGCCCGGCGCCAACACCTGGCCGGAAAATTCTACTTCCTGTACAGGTGGCCCATTTACAAATCTTGACGTAGCCGGTTCAAAATATTCTGCAGCCCATTCAAATGTTTTATAAGCAAGCCTTGCTTTAAGAAATAACTGTTGGAGTTGTTTTCCGTTAACTACATTTTTCTCTGATGATGTTTGAAGTAATTTACAGGAAGAACTAAAATCATTAACCTGTTTCACTAAATCCTGCGCAATTAATATTTCAGTTTCCTGTTTTGTCTGCTTGCATGAAAAGAATAAATAAGTGATGCCTGCAAAAAAAAATAAGAATACAAAAAGAAGCTTCTTCATTTATAAAAAAAATAAGGAGCAACCAAGCAGCTGCTCCTTTACTGTTATTGATTTTTCATTATTTAATATTCGAACCGTAAAGCAAAGAAAAATCAAATGCATTCTGTAATGGATTTGCATTTTTATCACGGCTTGTAAGCGGTGCTAATTTCCATCTTTTTTCAATAAAAGAAAGAATACTTGCAGTTTCATATTGTGTATGATCAACAAAGCCCTGCTTTGCAAAAGGTGATATAATTATAGCCGGAACACGTGTGCCTGGTCCCCATTTTTTATCAATTACCGGTGGGGTAACATGATCCCAGAAACCACCATTTTCATCATAAGTAATAACGATTACGGCATCTTTTCCATCAGGCCCGTTAAGCACATCATTTACTAAGTCAATGGTGTGGCTTTCCCCATTCTGAACATCAGAATAACCCGGATGTTCATTATCAATACCCAACGGCTTAATAAAAGAAACACTTGGCAAGGTGCCATTTTGTGCAGCAGTGATAAAGTCTGTTTCATCTTTTAAATGATCTTTTTTTGCCTGCGTGCCATCAGCATAATTTTTAAAATAAATGAATGGTTGATGATGAAATTGAAAAGTTGGATCAGGAGTACCATTCAATGCATTATTCCAGCCACCGGAATACCATGCCCACGATACTTTCTTATCACTCAACCTGTCGCCAATTGTAGCAAATGTTTGATAAGGCACCAACACAGAATCTGCAGCATAACTTGGATGTGGTGTATTTACAGAGTAGCTTGTGTTCACAACAAAACCATCTGGTGTTACCTGACCATCTTTTATCAGTTTACCATTAGCATCTAACTGGGCAACGATGCTTGCCGGAGCGTTTGGAAACACAGGGCTGGCAGCCGCAATCAGCCACATGTGATTTAAAAAAGAACCACCAAATGCGCTATGAAAAAAGTTATCGCACAGTGTATATTTCTGAGCCATGCTTAACAAAGGCAATAAGCTTGTTTTATAATAACCCTGCGAAAGTCCGGCTGAAGTATTATATAACGAATACTTATCCATTTTGCCACCGTCAATTTGCAGTTGTTCCTGGTAGAAACGATGCAACACATCAGGTGTCATCATATCGTTTGGTACGTATTGGTCTATGTTAAAATAGTTATTAGGAAGATTTGTTGGAAAAGCAGTTGAGCCTGGTACAGGTGGTAATGTTGAGTAAGGTGTACCGACTGAATCAACCTGTATGGTTTTTGAAACAGATGCATCTGACAAACCGTTTGCGCCGGCAAACTGCCCGTAAAGATTATCAAAACTGTGGTTTTCCAGGTATATTACAACCACATGGTTTATTTTGTTTATGGCAACCGGAAAGGGTGGCTCAGGATGCTTAATACAGCTTGAAAGAAGTGTACTTAAAAATAATGAAAGAATAAGTGCTGCCATAGATGAGGCCGAAATTAAGCCTGGGGAATTTTTCTTGTTGTTAATGTAAATAATTTTTTTCATCGGTGAGGTTTTATTTTTTACAAATAACTACCATCAGTATAAACTTAATTTTACGGTAAGGTTATCATTATATTAAGATTAGACTTAGTTATGAAATTTATGACTGCTGTGATGATGCGTAATGAACAGTTTACTCACTGTAAGCAAATGATATTTATTTAGCAGTTTAAAACGACAGCTGGTATTCAATATAGTTATCAGTGAATAACTATCTTAATTAAGAATTCATTTATATATTATTACATAGATGGAGCATATTTGTTTTACACACATTATTGTCTCAGCATCTTTGCCTGTTGTATTACATGATTTATAATTTCAGCAGTTGTATATCTTAATTCTAATGATTTTGGATATGGGTGATTTAACCAGTTTGAAATATATTGTGCCGATAGATCATTTATACTTTCAACAACAGGCACCATATAACTACTTAATGCGGCTGCATTGCATTTTTGCTCATATTGACCTTTAATAGGAATACATAAAAGCTTCTTACCGAGATATAAGATTTCAGCAGGTGTTTCAAAACCGGCGCCTGTAATTACACCATAACAATTGATAATGCTTTCATTAAAGCTATTGTTGTCAACAGGCTTTATAAGAATGTTTTTTTGAGGCGAAGTTTGCCTTGACTTTTTAGAAAACAGATGAAACTCCACATCAGGAACAGCAACTAATTGTTGTATTACTACCGCATCATCATATTGAGGTAAATAAACAGAAACATAATTTTTTTGTTGCGGCGCAGCTTGTAATATTTCTTTCTTAAGAATGGGATTAAATATGAAGTTGTCATAACTTTTAGAATGCAAACCAGTATATGCTGTAGCAGGCGCATAGGTTTTTAAAATCCATTCACCGGCAATATCTTTGGTCTTAGGTCTTGGCGTATTGGCAGAATAAAAACTAGCCTGGTGGCCAAAACCAACACACGCAATTTTCTTCAACCTGCAGCTTAATGCGGCAATACTTTCAAAATCTACAAGCACGCAATCATATTTTTCAACAGGGAGATCTTTGGCTTCTTTCCAGATTCGCCTTGCACTAAACTCCCGCATCATCTTCAGGTAGTTAAGACCGCCACTTTGTGTATAGTAAAGACTTGCCCCTTTGCTTTTATAACGTGCCGCTAAACAATTGTTCAGGCTACTATTGTTTCCACTTAAAAAAATATCAACAGTTCCGTATTGCTGTAAATATGGTAATAATTCAACAGCTCTTGCAATATGCCCGTTACCTGTTGCCTGAACTGCGTAAAAGATTTTCATGTTTAATATCAGATGATTTTTTTATTAGCTCTTTTGCCTTTCGTTAAAACAAGTGAGTTAATAAACATGGTAATTTCATCCGGAACAACGTCTGGTTTAGGAACGGTATAATCTGCTTTGGTTTGTACTACAGATAAAAACTCCTTTTCATCATATTGGTAAATCTTCCATGCACCATTTTCCAATTCAAGCGCGGTAAGATTCTCAATCCAGTCACCACTGTTTAAATACATTACAGAACCAAATTCATTTTGTATCAGCTTTTGTTGCGGCTGATGAATATGCCCGCATATAACTACATCATATTTTTTTTCAATAGCAAGTTCTGCAGCAGTATGTTCAAAATCCTGTATCCATTTAATAGCTTTCTTTACACCATTTTTTACCTTTTTACTTAAGCTCATTTTTTCTTTACCAACGAGGGTTAAGCACCAGTTTATAAAACGATTCATCAATATCAAAATATCATAACCCTGGCCACCCAGTTTTGCAAGCAATTTTGCACTGCCTTTTGTAGTGGCATCAAAAACATCACCATGAAATATCCATGTTTTTTTACCATTAATTTCCATCATTACTTTATCAGCAAGTAAAAAATTACCGGTACTTAAACTACTGTAGCGGCGCAGCACTTCGTCATGATTGCCGGTTATATAAATTACACGAGTACCTTTTGATAACAGAGAAAAAATTTCTTTAATTGCCTGCATGTGCGCCGGCGGAAAATAATGTTTGGAGAATTGCCAGCAGTCAATAATGTCGCCGTTTAAAATAAGCATTTGCGGCTGTATACTTTTAAGGTAATTTATTATTTCACGGGCATGGCAGCCATAAGTTCCAAGATGCAGATCGCTGATTACAGCAATTTCAACAGGTCTTCTATTCATAGAACAGGTTTTGCAAAATTTCATTACAGATATTAATAGAACATTATGCACCTGTGAAGAAATTGTGATGTTTAAAGAAACATGCACTTATAATACATTACATTAACTAAACTATAATTGTTATAGCTGATTAAACTTAAGTATAAATTAATAAACAGAGAAAGAATTTTAATAGAAGCAGTTCATCAAAAACTATCAATCAATTGCTTTACTGTTTGAGTAGAAAGGCCGAAATAAAACTTCTCGCCTTCATGATAGTTTTCTCTTAACTCAAAATTTTCAAATGCCGGGCCATTAGGAATGCTAATATAATCCTGAACATTATTGCTTTCACCTGCCCAGTATTTCGCTCTGCCGTTAACCCTTACTGTAAGAGAAGAATCAATATCGGCTGCTTCTTTGCGCCAGTATTGTGTAAGCTTATAAAAAGGTCTGTACCTCCAACCCCACTTTTTAATATAATTGGGTTGTTGTGGCCAGTCTGCAAGTTGCAAAAAGCTTTCATTTGATTCTGCAACTGCTATATAATCGCCATTCTTATTACGCAACATGCGGTTATAACTGTAAGTATCTTTTTCAATAAAATCAATATCATTATAACCATGATATAATTTCCCTGCATCTATCGTTTCGTCTTTAAGATACAACAATCTTAATCTTGAATAATTACCCATGGTTGCAGTAAGTGCGCATCGCTGCATGGTTGTGCTGTTCATTTCATTAAATATTTGCAAACAAACTTCTCCGGGATTATCACTTCTTATACTGATTTTTAAATATGGATGTGCGCCGCTAATAAATTTTTCCATAAACACATAAAAAGAAAGTTGCTCAACATCAGGATGCAAACTATCAGGATGAGTAATAATGCCCTGCGGAGAAGTATTGGCTGAAAAGCGGTTGTTTGAAACACTATCGGCTGCCCAGAATAATTTACCCGGTTTATCATCTACCACGGAAGGTGAGATTTCGCTAAACTCCATATCATCGTTAACTACAGGTTCAACAGCTATAAAATTTACAAGATAATCAACATCCATGTAATCATAACCTATACGCAGCAAGCCACGCGGACCACCTTCGGTACCATTTATTTTTGGTTCTATAGCAGCCGGCCACAAAGCCACCACAATACCATTGCGTATTCCCCAAACCGGCGCATCTGTATTCTTTGAAGGCCTTATCCATTTTATTGCTGAAGAAACGCTTTGGGCATTAAGGCAACTCACACAAACTTTTAAGCATACCAGCAACCAAACAGTAATCTTCATTTTAATACCTGTATTGATGTTTGCAAAATAATCAATAAACAAAACTGCCTGTAATTTAAAGTGTGTTATAAATAAGATATGTGATAGCTAAACTTTGATTATTAATCAGGCAGAAAAATAAAAACTAAAAATGTAAAACAACTGTAGAAGTAATTCAATAACTGCAAAGCTTATTCGATTGTATAATCCTTACCTGTAAGGTACTGTAAGATGTACTATACAGGCACCATCTTCGTTATTCTTCGATACTTGTTCGATCCAGTGCATCGAACAAATACTGAATGAGTATCGGTTATATTCTGACAATATGAATAATATGCTTCGGCACATAACAAGCGAGGTAAGTTGATGTATGCATGGTTATTAAATCAGCATTTAAATATCATTACCAACTAAATCCGGTTACATTTGTTTCTTTAATTTAGTTGATAGATAAACAGCTGCCTTTAAGGTATCCAGCCACTACCTTTCAAGAAATCTATTAGGCGCGGATCGTAGGCGGATAAAGGCTGAATCCATTCTCCTACTTTTTCACGACTCCACCACAGCCCCTTAGGATTACGTCTTAAAAATTTATAGTGGTATAACATAGCACGAATGTATTGTGGTGGTTTACCAGGAAAAGGATTACCGGCAAATAAACTTACTGTACCTGCATTATTATGCAGCAGCTTC
>CAHJWK010000014.1 GCA_903642275.1 Chitinophagaceae bacterium | reverse complement strand
TTATTTCATACGTGCTGTTGTCTTTTAAAAAACCATCCTGGTGAATGCCGCTTGAATGCGCAAACGCATTGCTGCCAACAATTGCTTTATTTGGCTGAACCGGCATGCGCATTGTTTCGCTTACCAATCGGCTCATAGGGTTAAGTTGTGCTGTTTTAATGCTTGTGTAAAAACCAAGATATGCATGTTGCTTTATCACCATTACCACTTCTTCCAAAGATGTATTGCCGGCACGTTCTCCAAGTCCGTTAATGGTGCATTCAATTTGTCCGGCACCTGCAATTACTCCGGCTATAGAATTTGCTGTAGCCAAACCCAAATCATTATGACAATGACAAGAGATGGTTGCTTTGTCTATGTTTGTAACATTATTAATCAAGTAAGCAATCTTTTCACCGTACTGATGCGGCAAACAATAACCGGTTGTATCCGGAATATTTACCACCGTTGCACCGGCTTTAATAACGGCTTCAATAACTTTAGCGAGATAATCATTATCTGTGCGGCCTGCATCTTCAGCATAAAATTCTATATCATCAACATATTGCCTTGCCCATTTTACACATTGAACTGCACGTTGTAAAATCTCTTCTCTTGTTGAATTAAATTTTGATTTGATGTGCGAATCGCTGGTGCCTATACCCGTATGTATGCGCGGCCGTTTTGCATATTTCAATGCTTCACCGGCAGCCTGTATATCTTTTTCAACTGCACGGCTTAAACCACACACGGTTGAATTTTTTACCACTTTTGCAATCTCCTGAACCGAAGCAAAATCGCCCGGGCTTGAAATAGGAAAACCAGCTTCAATTATATCAACGCCTAAATCTTCAAGCGCTAATGCCAGTTGTATTTTTTCTTTTGAATTTAACTTACAGCCAGGTACCTGTTCTCCATCTCTAAGCGTAGTATCAAAAATGTTAATCTTTTTTGTTTCCATTCGGCTTGTTTGTAAATAATATGAAGAAGCATAATTTCGAATGCGCCAATAGCATTTCTAATCGTACAAAAGTTTATAAAAATAATTAAATAAGAATCACATTCAAATTAAATTATGTTGTTTTCTACGGTTGAAAGTTTATCTTAATTTTGCTAAAAGCCTTTGTGCATAAGCATTCCGGCTAACTTTAATTACGATGCCTAACCGCAATACAGACGAACTGTTTCAACTTATAAAATCATTAAGCAAACCTGAAAAGCGCTTGTTTAAGTTACATGCCAAACGCAACACAGGCAATGATGATCTTAAAATTATTGCCTTGTTTGATGCATTAGATGCCATGCAGGAATATGATGAAGAAAAACTGTTACGCAAAAATAAAAGCATACAAAAACAACAGCTTTCTAACATGAAGGCTTACTTGTATAAACAGATTCTTACCGGTATTTCTCATGCATCCGAGGATGTGGAAATAAAGTTAAGTGAGCAATTGATGTTTGCCCGCATGTTATATAACAAAGGCTTGTATATGCAGGCTTTAAAAACGTTAAATAAAGTAAAATCATCAGCCAAAAATTATAGCCAGAGTACATACCGTTTGCAGGCATTAATATTTGAAAAGAAAATTGAATCAATGCATATAACACGCAGCATTAAAGGTAGGTCGGGCGATTTATCACAGGAATCAAATGATGTAAACAAGCGATTGTTTTTGTTAAGTAATCTTTCCGGATTTGCATTACAGTTATATAGCTGGTATATACAACATGGGCATGCAAGAGATGAAAAAGATGAACAGGCATTGTATGATTTCTTCTGTAAAAATCTGCCTTTATGTAATGAAGCAGAAATGGATTTTTATGAACGCCTGTATTATTACCAGGCTCATAGCTGGTACACATTTATTTTACAGGATTTATTGGGCTATTACCGCTACTCTCAAAAATGGGTTGACTTATTTCATGAACATCCGGAGATGAAAAACCTTGAATCTATTCAGTATGTAAAAGGATTAAACAATTTGCTTTCTGCGCATTTTGTGTTACTAAATTACCGTGGCTTTGAGGATGCTTTATCGGAGCTTGAAATTTTTGCAAATTCTGAGGACGGGCTCAAAGATGTAAACACCGAAATTCAAACATTCATATACCTGCAACTTGCCAAACTAAATGAACATTTTATGCATGGCACTTTTATAAAAGGGCTATCAATGGTTGAACATTTAGAAGAGAAGCTGGATGAGTATAAGTTGTTTATTGATACGCATCGTATGCTTATCTTTTATTATAAAATTGCCTGTTTATATTTTGGAAGCGGTAATAATGAAAAAGCCATTGAGTATCTTAATTTAATTATACATCTTAAGCCTGACCTGCGCACGGATTTACATTGCTATGCACGTCTATTGCATTTAATTGCACATTATGAAATAGGAAATTATAATCTTGTTGAATATCTGATTAAGTCTGTCTATCGCTTTATGGCGAAAATGAAAAATCTGAATACTGTTGAAGAAGAAATATTTTCTTTTCTGAAAAGATCATTTTCACTATCTCAAAAAGAAATTATTCCGGCTTTTAAATTGTTGAAAGAAAAATTGGAAAAGCTAAGAGGCAATCCACTTGTTACACGTTCATTCATGTATTTGGATATAATTGGCTGGCTTGAAAGTAAGATTGAAAATGTTCCGGTACAACAAATAATAAGAAGCAAGTATCTTGTATCGAAGAAAAACCGTATGCCGGTTACTAATTTAATCCTACAATGAAGCTGTTATTAGTTCGTACTCCTTTTTCAAAAATATTTTTTAAACGTTTATTTGTGTAAATAATATTATGTTTTTCTAAATCAAAAACCTGGTTGCAGGTAGCGAATGTTTCAAATGATTCAAGATACGGAAACAAGGTTTTAATGCATTCAACTTCACGATTAACTTTTTCTTCATTAATACCTTCTTTTTTTACTGTTATTATTAATTCTCTTTCCATATTTATTATGATTGATGTAACTATTGTAATTAAATTATCAATAATAATTCCGGTTTTTTAGTAGTGCATAAATGACAGAAGAAATTTTATAAAGCAATTTCAAATGAATAATGGGAATTTTTTTTTACAAACTAACAATTACAAATTCAGTACGCCTGTTTAAAGCTCTACCTTCTTCAGTCGAATTATCTGCAACGGGTTTAGCTTTACCAAAACCTTTATAGCTTAAACGTTTAGATTCAATTCCTTTACTTATCAAAAATTCAACAACCGCTTTTGACCTATTTTCTGAAAGCTTTAAATTATCCGCATCATTACCCACGTTATCTGTGTAACCGGTTATCTGAATGTTTGCCGAAGGATTATCAATCATTAACTGTATGAGCTTGTTCAATTCTATCTTACTTACGGATTCTAATTCAAATGAGTTGTTGGCAAACTGGATATTTTTTAACCGGACTGTTGCATTTAACTCAACAGGCTGCAGCGCAATATTTTTTTCATAAGTACTGTCTGATGGTTTGTCTGCAAGATTAAAAACATCACTGTAAAACAAATAGCCTTTCCTGTTTACAGTAAATGTGTAATTCTTATTGATGGGCAATGTGATGAAGTAAAAGCCCGTTTCATCTGTCTGCACTTTGCTTAAAATTTGCTGGCTACTATCAACACTTAACTCAACAGAACAGGGCAAACCTTTTTGTGTTTTTGCATCCGTTACATAACCTTTTATATACAATGTTTTTGTTGGCCGCACATCTGTATTTAAAGTAAACTTATACAAATCCAGATAACCTTTGCTGTCTGCACGGTCGCTGGAATAGTAAGCTGTAACACCATCAGAAGCAACAAATAAACTTCCATCATCTGATATTGTATTTACTGGATAGCCAAGATTTTCAGGCTTGCTCCATGTTGTATCACCTGTTCTTTTCACAACGTAATTATCCAGGCCACCATAACCGGGTAAGCCGTTAGAAGTATAATATAATGTTTGATTATCAGCATGAATGAACGGCGCTAATTCATCACCTGCCGTATTAATATTTGGTCCCATGTTTTCTGCTGGTGACCATCTGCCATTTGCCAGGCGATGGCTGACATACAAATCTTTCCCACCATAGCCACCAAGTCTGTTGCTGCTGAAGTATAAAGTATTTTTATCCGGGCTTAATGATGGTGAGCTTTCCCAAAATTCTGTGTTTATATTTGCACCCATATTTATAGGTTCACTCCATCCTTTTGGTGTGTTGTAAGAAATATATAAATCAAAATCGCCAAAACCTTTGCCTGCAAAATTTCCTGCAAATAAAAGCCAGTCGCCATCCTGCGAAATATTTATGCCGCCTTTTGAAGGCTCAAGATTTATATCGCCTTTAATGATATCTGCCTTCGAATAACCCGTTGGTGTAAGCTTGCTTTCCACAAAATCTTCGCGTATGCCTTCACCTCTGCGCGTAAAAACAAGTATGCTGTCATCAATGGTAAATGAAGGATAATATTCTGATGTAGGTGAATTAATGCTATCACCCAAATTCACAGGTGCAAACTGGTAATTATTATTACTGTGTGTTGCTGTATATTGAATGGCAAACGCATAACAGCTCTTTCTATACTCGCCGCTTTTGCGGCTCTTATCACTTAAGTTTGGTATGGAAAGAAAGTTATTAACTGCATTAAGTGCTTCACCAAATTTTCCAAGACCTGCAAGATTTATGGAATAAGGCAACAAATAATATTTTGTGTAAGAACTATCTATTGGAAATGCTTTCTGATAAGTGATAACGCTGTTATTATAATCTTTTAATTCTCCATAAGCACCGGCAAGTGAAAGGTATGCATCAGCATATTTTGCATCATAACTTATTGCTTTTTGTAAAACAGGAATGGCTTGTTGCATTTGGTCATCCTGCAATAACTGAATGGCATCAGCATACGCAGCAGCAGCTTTTTTATTTACTGCATCGGGATTATAATTCTGCGCCGTTGCAACTGAAATCAAACCAAAACAAAAAAATAAATACTTCATGCTGCAAAGTTGCAATGAAGAACTTTATTTCTGAATGGATAAAAGTTAAAGTATAACCGCAACAGTTTTTTAAAACAGTTATTGATAAACAAAAGGTTGCTTCATTGCTGAAACAACCTTTATAATTAGCACCCAATTTAATTATTGCAACACTATCTTATACGTTTCTTTCAAACCGTCAAGACTAAACTTTACAGAATAAACGCCTGATGGCAGGTTATCCATCATGAAATGACCATTGTTTAAACCCTGCGTTGCATACATCTTATCCTGCTTAACCAATTTGCCATTGTTGTCATAAACCTGTACAAGCATTTCACTTTCTTTGTCTGCATTAAAACGGAACATCAGGTGGCCGCCTTTTGTAACCGGGTTAGGATTTATTTGAGTTACCAGTTTTTTTACCGCACTTGTATTTATAAATTTCTGGATTGATGAAAGTGAAGACCTGCCATCTTTATCAACTATATCAATCAGGTAATAAATGTATTTGTAGGATGTGCCTGCATTATTATCTGTAACAGCGTAGTTATGTGTTATGGTAGAATTGCCGGCGGCCCTTACATTGGTTACTTGAGTAAATGAAGAACCATTGGTACTTTTTTTCACAATGAAACGATCAGTATTTGTTTCGCTTGCAGTGGTCCACGTGATAGCAGCAACACCTGCAATTTTAGAAGCATCAACACTAAACCTGGTTAATACAACCGGTAACGCGCCGTTTACAGTTATAGTTCCAATCATCTGCGCCGGATGTATTGTACAATCATAATTGTAAGTGCCGGCAATTTTTAATACATATTGAAAAGTATCGCCTGCAGCATTCATAGGTGCATCCCAGCTTGCAGCACCTGCAGGTACGCTTAAAGAAGTAGTGGTATGAAAGCCGCCTACATAATCCCATTCTAATGTATCACCAATATTTGCGGTAATGGTGGCAGGGTTAAACTGGAAGTTAGATACTGTGATCTGAATAAGATTTGCCTTTACTGCAAAAACGCTGGAAAATATTAAAAAAACTAAAAAAGTAAATTTGTATTTCATAAAATAATTTAGCTCAATATAACAGCTTCTTTTCGTAAACAGTTGCTTCATCATAATTTATTTAAATAAATATTCCAGGCAACCATTTATCTCATACAGCAGTTTATCAATCAAAAAAAAAGAAACGGCAAACTTGCAGGACATTTTTTATATTTTAAAAGGATGCATAAACAATGATGCACGCTGCCAGAAACAGTTGTATGACCATTACCTGCATTTTGCGCTGAAAGTTTCTTTCCGGTATGTGCATTCATTTGAAAATGCGGCAAACGCTGCCAATGATGCTTTTGTGAAAATTTTTAAAGCGATACACAATTTCGAAATACGCAATGCAGACAACCTGGAAGCTATGCTAAGCGGCTGGATTAAAAGAATAGTTGTAAACGCTTCAATTGATTACATGAGCAAAGAGAGCCTGGTGCCACAGATGAGTGAACTGCCTGAAGCTGTTTGGAAAAAGCATGATGCTGAAGCAAGTGGTGAAAGCAAACTGGTTTATAAAGAGCTTATTGTTCTAATACGCAAGCTTAGTCCGGCTTACAGGGTTGTGTTTAATTTGTATGTGATAGATGGTTATACGCATGCTGAAATTGCACAGATGCTGGGATTTCTCCGGGCACATCAAAGTCTAACCTGTCAAAGGCAAAAGCTTTTTTACAAAAACATTTTATAAAAGATAACAATGGCAACACTTTATGTTTTACATGATGAATGATGATATGGACGATATGATGCGTAAGGCAGCAGATGACTATGAACTCAATGATGAGATGGCATCTGACTGGAATAAAGTGCTTGCCGGTATTCAACAGCCGGAGCAGCCTTTTATTGCTAAGCCAAAAGAGAAAAAGCGGAGGAAATACATATTGTTTTTATGGTTTATTCTTATTCCCGTAATGTTATTCACAGCTTATAAATTGAATTTATTTACTTTATTATCTTCAAATAATAAAACTATTGTTAGAGCCAAATCTAAAAGTTACGCCAAGACTAAAAAAGCAGATAATAACGTAAAGCAAATAAATAATAACATTGCAGTTACTAATAGTCTAACACCCAATCAGAAGAAGCTTAATGAAAAAATTGATCACAATGCTGATCAAAAATCAGTATCATTACAAACAGGGCTTCCGTCATCCAACATTAATAAAAATAAACAGGCAATAAATAATCTTTCAAATGTAGTTTATGCGGAAACAGGTAATTATAAACATGCTTTATCTGATTCAACCCCGAATAGATTCTCTGAAATATCAAGATTATTAACCGGCAGTAGTAAAACAGGTATTTTAAACACTACTGTGGTTGCAGATACAACAACAATCAAACAACAGTTAACAAATGATAAGGCGACATCAACCCAAAAAAATTTAAACAGAGATTCGTTGGTTGCCAAATCATCAAAACAAAAAACCAAATCAAACAATTATACAAAGCAAGCCTTTACGTATGCAGGCATAATAACAAATGCAGATATAAGTTTTATAAAAAATCAAAAAACCTCTTCGCCTTCTTTGGGTGTTGGTATAATTGGCGGTTATCATTTTAAAAATGGAATAAGTATAGAAAGCGGTTTACTTTACGATAGGAAAAATTATTATACCAAAGGCAAATATTTTAATACAGATATGTTAAGCTACCTGCAAAATGTTCAGCTGCTCGCAACAAACGGCAATTGTTATATGTATGAAATTCCTTTGAACGTAGCCTACGATTTTAAGTCGCATAAGAAAATTAACTGGTTTGTTACCGCAGGAACTTCGTCTTATTTAATGCATAAAGAATATTATAATTTTAAGTACGATTATAACGGCAGTTATGGTGAAAAAGGTTATGATTATTATCATTCATCAAAAAACTGGTTCTCAGTTTTAAATCTTGGTGCAGGTGTAAATATTCAAACATCAAATAAGTATTTTATAAAGCTGCAACCTTATTTTAAAGTACCATTGAGCGGAATTGGTATAGGTAAATTACCATTAAGCAGTGCAGGTATAAACTTTTCCTTAACCAGGCGCATACGCTAATTACATTGCCCTAAAAAATCTTCGGTCAATAAAGTGTTTAATTAAGATTTATTAAATCACCTTCAGCAATCAGTTCAGTTAACGCATTATATAAAATATCCAAATCATTTTGTGTGTTAAAAGACTGTATAGAATAACGCAGGTAAATTTTGTCTGCATATTTCATTACCGGTATTTCTATTTTATACTTTTCAAATAACAATTGTTGTAATTGTTCAGGTTGATTGGTGTTGATGGGTATGCTGCACATCTGTCCAAGAAATTCATCTGTAATGGGAGATAAAGGTTTTGAGTGAAGCAGTTCACAAAACCGTTGATAGTTGGAATGTGCAAGCTGCCTGCAATTTGCTGCAACCTGTTGCCAGTTATATTCATTAAAAAATTTTATTGCTGCCGGTACGGTTAAAAAAGCAGAAAAATCCCTTGTACCTTGTGTTTGATGATAATCTAAAAACTGTGAATGTGATGGTACTGCACTTTCATAACCCCAGCTTAGAACTAACGGATCAAACAGATGCTGCAATTCTTTTTTCACATATAAAAATGAACATCCTTTTGGTGTGCACATCCATTTATGACAGGCTCCTGTGTAAACATCAGCATCAATATCTGAAAGATCTAAAGCAATATGTCCGGGCACATGCGCGCCGTCAACAATTGTAAATAACCCATGTTCTTTTGCACGTGCACAAATTTCTTTTACCGGAAAAATTAGCGCAGTTGCGCTTGTTATATGGCTTATGAAAATGGCTTTTGTTTTGTCAGTTAACCCTTTAAAAAAATCATTAATAAATTTTTCTTTTGATGTAAGTGGCAGTTCAATTTGCTGACGTATATATTTTGCCCCGGCTTTTTTGCAATAATAATTCCATGTACGATCCATTGCACCATATTCAAGATTAGTGGTTAATATTTCATCGTCAGTATTCAGCTTAAAACTTTTTACAATGATGTTTATTCCATGCGAAGGGTTTGCTACAAATACCACATCATCTTCATAACAATTAATGTATTTGCCTAATGCCTGTCTTGATTGTTTAAGATACTCTGGTCCATTAATCACAATAAATTGCACAGGTTCTGATTCCAATTCAAGCTGGAATTTTTGATACGCTTCAAACACAGGCTTTGCACATGCGCCAAATGAACCAAAGTTTAAATACGTAATGTTCTTGCTTAATAAAAACTGCGATTGCAGGTTGTTGCTTTGCATGCAATCAAAAATAAAGATTTGTGGTTATTATATTCAGCTAGATTATGAATGTGCCTTTAAGAACGTGCGATATATTTTTCTTAAAGCCTTTATCATAGTCTTGGTAAAGACTAATAATATTTTTTTAAACTTATGTAGGTTTGCGTTTTTTAAAGTATTTATATGAATGAAAAATTTGTGCAGCGTATTTTTTCTGAAGTAAACGAAATTGAGACTGCAGGCTTACTAAAAAAAGAACGCATTATCACAAGTGAACAAGGTGCAGAGATTATCGTCAACGGTAAAACAGTTTTAAATTTTTGCGCTAACAACTATCTTGGTTTATCATCACATTCTAAAGTTATAAAGGCTTCGAATACAGCTTTGGAAACGCATGGTTATGGCTTAAGCAGTGTGCGTTTTATCTGTGGCACGCAGGATATTCATAAAGAGCTTGAACAAAAAATAGCTGCATTTTTAGGAACTGAAGATACTATTTTATACTGTGCGTGTTTTGATGCAAATGGTGGAGTATTTGAACCTTTATTTAATGAGCAGGATGCAATAATTAGCGATTCTTTAAACCACGCATCAGTGATTGATGGCGTACGTTTATGCAAGGCGCAACGCTACCGTTACGAGCACAACAACATGGAAGACCTGGAAAATAAGTTGATTGACGCTGCTCATTTGCGTAGCCGTGTAATTGTTACGGATGGTTCTTTCAGCATGGATGGAACGATTGCGCAGCTTGATTTGATTTGTGATTTAGCTGATAAATATGATGCAATCGTTATGATTGATGATAGTCATTCCACAGGCTTTCTTGGTAAAACAGGCCGGGGTACGCATGAGCTTAAGAATGTAATGGGCAGAATTGATATAATTACCGGCACATTAGGTAAAGCATTAGGTGGTGCAAACGGTGGTTTTACAACCGGCAGAAAAGAAATTATTGAAATGCTGCGGCAGCGTTCAAGGCCTTATCTTTTTTCAAATACATTGGCACCCTCTATTGTTGGTGCATCTATTGCCGTGTTTGATATGCTTACCGAAACAACAGAATTGCGTGATAAGCTCGAAACCAATACAAAATACTTCAGAACAAAAATTGCAGAAGCTGGCTTTGATATAAAACCTGGTGAACATCCTATCGTTCCAATCATGTTGTATGATGCAGTAGTTGCACAAAATTTTGCGGCAAAACTTTTGGATGAAGGCATTTATGTGATCGGGTTTTTTTATCCTGTTGTGCCAAAAGATAAAGCCCGCATACGTGTGCAGTTAAGCGCAGCACATGAGCTGCATCATATTGATAAAGCAGTTGAAGCGTTTAGTAAAGTGGGAAAGGAATTGGGAGTAATTAAATGATTAAACATGAACAAATTCAGATACATAATTTTTTACTTTTTACTTCTCAGTTTTTACTTTACAGCCTGCACGCCCAACAATATTACGACAGATGACAGCTTAAAAAAATACTTTGACCAATATAACGTAACCGGCACATTTGGAATGTTTGATAACGGGCAGGGCGCTTTTAAAATTTATAATTTAAGACGATTTACTGATAGTGCTTATTTGCCTGCATCAACATTTAAAATTGTAAACTCGTTAATTGGTTTGCAAACCGGCGTTATATCAAACGAAAGAATGGTTATTAAATGGGATGGTATTAAGCGTTGGAACCCTGATTGGAATAAAGACCTTACAATGGAAGAAGCTTTCCAGGTTTCTGCGGTTCCATACTACCAGGAAGTAGCAAGACGAATTGGAAAAGATACCATGCAGTTCTGGTTGGATAGTTTGGGTTATGCGGCAAAATATGGTCGTGCAATCATTCGAAATAATATTGATACTTTCTGGCTTGATAATTCCATCAAGATAACCGCTGATGAACAGCTTGGTCTTGTAAAAAGATTATACTTTGACCAGTTGCCTTTTCAAAAACGGGTACAGGAAGTTGTAAAAAAAGTAATGCTGCATGAAGATAACGCCAACTATAAATTAAGTTATAAAACAGGTTTGGCTTATCGTGAGAATGGTAATGCAATCGGCTGGGTTGTCGGTTGGATTGAAGAGAACAAACATCCTTATCCTTTTGTATTGCAGATTGAAGGCGCACATGACATGGACATTAAAAACATCCGAATCAACATACTAAAAAATATTCTTTCTCAATATGGTTTCTTCAAAGGGCGAAAGTGATAAGTGTTGCTAAACTGTCAGCTTACATCTCTTCAATTTCACATTTACTTAATACTTAATTGTTTGATTGATTAATAACGCTTTATCAATCAAAAACTAACTGTCATTAGCTAAGCATCAACGGTTTACGGGTTACTTTACTCAGATAAAAGTATTATAAAGTGTATAAATTACACATTGGTTAATAATTTGATTATTGTTCGCTATATGAAAATTGTAAAACAGGATTTAAATAAAAAAGGAAATGTGATGAACACACGAACAATGAAAAAAATAAAGAACATCGCTTTTATAGCGAGTGAAAATAAAAAATCTGAGTTAATTGAATGGTCATATTTCAACCGTGATATATTAATGAAGCATGAAATAATTGCTGTGGGCACTTCTGCAGGTAAAATTTTAGAAGGCACATTAAACAAACAGGTAAATAAAATCATCAGCGGACCGCTTGGTGGTTACAGAATGCTTGCTGAAATGATTGATGAAGGCAACATTGATATGCTGATTTTATTTACTTCAAATGAAACAGAGCAGAAAGATTTTGACCTGTTTATGCAGAGCGTAAAAAACAATAATGTGATAATCGCTTTTAATAAAAGCACAGCAGATTTTATATTCAGCTCTTCATTAATATCAAAAGAATATTTTGTAAAGAAGCCGTTGGTTGCAGAACAAAAAAATGAGCTTGAACTTAAAAAAGACAGGCTGAAAGTTGTGCCACAGGTTAAGGCTGCTTAATAATTTTTTATGAGCATGAACATTTCTCTTTCTTCAAACACCAACATAAGAATATACCGCATTGCGGTTAGCGTATTCTTTTTTGTAGCAGGTTTAACCGTGTCATCATGGGCAAGCCGTATTCCCGATATTAAAACTGCATTGCATTTAAGCGACGCAGCTTTAGGCAGCGTGTTGTTTGCAATACCTGTTGGGCAAATTGTAAGCCTGCCCATTTCCGGCTGGCTGGTATCACGCTTTGGCAGCAGGCAGCTTGTTATAGCCGCTGCTGTTTTGTTTCCGCTTACATTAATACTGCTCGGTGTTACAACATCAGTTTGGCAATTAGTTACCGTACTTTTCTTTTTTGGCGTTTGGGGCAACCTTATAAACATCGCTATGAACACGCAGGCAGTTGGCGTTGAATCTTTATATGGAAGGTCAATCATGGCTTCGTTTCACGGCTTGTGGAGTTTAGCCGGATTTTGCGGCGCTGCTGCCGGCAACTTTTTTGTTGCTTCCGACATATCACCATTCTTTCATTTTATAATTATCGCTGTGGCAGCAATGGTTATGGTTATAACATCTTACCGTTTTACGTTGCCTGATAATGATGATAAGAAAGAAGTAACGCCAATGTTTGTTAAGCCCGATAAAGTTGTATTGCTATTAGGCTTTATTGCTTTCTGCAGTATGATTTGCGAAGGCGCAATGGCAGACTGGAGTGGTGTTTATTTTCAAAATATTATTCATGCACCGGTTGCATATAAAACGCTTGGTTACGTATCATTTATGGGAACAATGGCAACAGGAAGATTTATTGGTGACAGGCTTGTAACAAAATTTGGTGTAAAACGCATCTTGCAGGTTAGTGGTTTCGTAATCGCATCTGGACTTGCAATAGTTGTGATATTTCCATATTTAGCTTCTGCAATTGCAGGATGTTTGTTGGTTGGTTTTGGTGTATCCTGTGTTGTGCCGATGGTTTACGCCATGTCGGGAAAATCATCCACTATGTCACCCGGACTTGCATTAGCAGCTGTATCAACAATAAGCTTTGTAGGATTTTTATTAGGTCCTCCGGTGATTGGATTTATTGCGCAGTTAGCAGGTTTGCGCTGGTCATTTGCGTTGCTTGCTTTGTTAGGTTTGGGCGTTTCATTCTTTGGAAATAAAGTAAAAACATAGAATATTTATCCAACCTTTAAAAAACATAATCTCATTTGGCAAACGCTGAATGAGATTTTTTTATTTGTTCATCACGCCTGATTTTATTCCAGTATGTTTTTGCAACATACAACATTCCAAAGCTTTCACCATCTTCTTTATTAATGTGGCGATGATGCATTTTATGTGCCCAGCGTATCGCTCTTACATAACGGTTGTTGCTGCGCGTAAATAATTTAAACCGCTGATGAATGACAACATCATGCACTAAAAAATAAGCGAAACCATATAATGCAATACCTGCGCCAATACTTACAACCCACCACGCCTGTTGCATGCTTCCTAACATGATGCAAAGCCAGCTTGGTACAGCAAAAATTATAAAGAAAGCATCGTTCTTTTCAAAGAAACTTTTGTTTGGATTATGATGGTCTTCATGCAGATACCATAGAAAACCATGCATCACAAATTTATGCGTAAGCCATGTTATGCCTTCCATTATAAAGAAGGTTGCAAGCGCAATACAAGGATAGATAATCCAGCTCATAAAAAAGTTCTTAGTAATAAAAAAAACAATACCTGTATCATTAACAAATGTACCGCGAATATGTTTTGTTTTTTAAATGGCAGCCTTTGAAACAGCGCTAATAACAATGCGCTAACAACAAGCCAGCATACATAATTAAAATATGGAATTTTATCGCTTTGCCAATGCCAGAAACCAAGCTTCATAGCAACCGGTTCTATAATCCAGTCAAACAGAACAGCCAGCAAAGCAGCATCAATTACAAAAGAAATTTTCTGTATTCTTTTTTCAACTGATAAGCCTTTTGCGTTAATACGATTCAGCATCCTGTTTTCATAATATGTAGTAGCTATACCGGCGCAATACATTACGATAAACCAATTGATACCGATGATTAAAGGAACGCCAAATAATTGAGTGCCTAACACATTTCCATAAGTATAATTTCCAAAAACCTTTGACGTATGAACACCTGTAAATTCAAGCACAAAACCAACTACAATAACTATAAACATAAATAGATAGAAATACAGATTTTTTTCTTTTTGTGTGATGATGAGCAGCGCTGCCATCACTAAAAGATTCACCGGTGTATTTTGTATAAACCAATCTTTGTGTGACGTAAATAAAATGCCAATCAAGCCACTTACATGAAACAACAAAGCAATAAACAGTGCTATGTTATTTGTGAGATTTTTTTTATTCATGCTATTGCCATTTACGGCTGTCTTCAAGTATTATGTCAGAAGTTATTTGTGCCGATTTTAAGCACAACGGAATGCCGCCGCCGGGATGCACACTTCCGCCTGCAAAATATAAACGCTGCATATCTTTTGAAAAATTCGGATGCCTGAAAAATGCTGCTGACTTTGTGTTTGAGCTCGTACCATATAAAGCGCCAAGATAACTTGATGTGTTTGCTTCAATCAATTGCGGGTGCAGTACATCTTCTGTTTCAATCAAACTCTCAACATCTTCATTTAACAAGCGGCTAAGCTTTGAAAGAATATTTTGCCTGCATGTTTTGATGATATTTTCTTCACTCATTTTTTTGTCTGATGCAACGTTCACCATCACAAACCAATTTTCTTTATTTGCCGGCGCATGTAAACCAGGTTCAAATTTAGAAGTGATGTTTACATAAACAGTTGGGTCGCTATATAAAATTTTTTGTTTGAAGATAGCATCAAACTCTGCTTCATAATTGGTACTGAAAAAAATATTATGCAACTCAAGCTGCTTAAATTCCTTCTTTATTCCCCAGTAAAAAATGATAGCACTACTACTTCGTTCCTGCTTTAAAACTATATCTGCTTTTCTTTTATCATTCAATAAATTCAGATAAGTAAAGTAAACATCAGTGTTGCTGATTATAACATCTGCTTGTAAATTTTTATTATCAACGACTATACCTTTTGCTTTATGCTCATCAACAATTATTTTTTGTACTTCAGTCTTAAACTTAAACTGTACACCTTTTTTTACAGCCAGTTTATACAAAGCATTTATAATAGAAATCATGCCGCCTTCAGGATAAAAAACACCTTCACTGAATTCAATGTGCGGTATAAGTTTTAACATGCCCGGTGCCTGGTAAGGATTACTGCCGCTGTATGTTGCATAACGGTCAAACAACTGAACCGTATGTGCATTTGAAAATTGTTTTTTGTTTGATTGATGCAGCGTTGAAAAAAGATAATTGCTTTTTGTGTTACGCAATGCTTTTAAAATATTCGCTCTTTTTAAAGTTGAAGTTTTATGCAAAGAATGATTCAAAAAAATCGTACCGATGTTCTTATAAATACTTCCTGCTTCATTAATATAAACTAAAGTTTTTTCTTGAGATTCACCGGTTGTAGTATTAAGCTCATGCGCAAATTTTTTTTTATCCGTATATGCATTTATAACTGTTCCATCTTCATAAAAATATTTACAGCCAATATTAACAGGTTTGTAATTAAAGTATTCATGAATGTCTTCACCTGCAAGTTTAAATAGTTCTTCAATATTTTCAGGTTGCACAAACAAACTTGGACCTGTATCAAACGTGTAACCATCTTTCTCAAGCAAACCAATTTTACCGCCGGGACAAGCATTTTTTTCAAATACAGTAACATCAAAATTGTTAACTGCTATACGTATAGCTGTAGAAATGCCGGCAATACCAGAACCAATAATGAATGCTTTAAATTTTCTTGACATTATGCTTTTTGAACATGAGCATTTGTTTTAGCCAATGCTTTCTGTACAAGCGGAAAAGCAATCTTAAACCATGCCGTAAATTTCTGCGGATGCGACTGGAGGGAAGATTCAATTTCATTCATAGAACGATAACAAATATCCTGAACTTCTGTTCTGTTGAAATTTATTTCATCATTATAAACTCCTGCAAAAACATGGTCGAATTCATGTTCTGTTAAGCCGTTATCAAAGCCAGTTTTGTAAGTAAAATCAAACAGTTTTTCTATTGATGTTTCAAAGCCAAGTTCTTCTTTTAATCTACGCAGTGCAGCATCTTTCACTTCTTCATCCGGCTTTGGATGACTGCAACAGGCGTTCGTCCATAAGCCACCGCTATGATATTTGTTAAGCGCTCTTTGCTGCAACAGCATCTCATCTTTATTATTAAAAATAAAAACGCTGAAAGCCCTGTGCAGTTTGCCTTCACGGTGTGCCTGCATTTTTTCCATTAAGCCTGTTTCATTGTCGTTCTCATCAACCAGTATAACCTGCTCCATTAAAAAGGTTTAAATGTTTTGGTAATAGTTAGCGTATTAAAACGGATGTTCCTTTTAAAAATATTTTTTTGCCTGTGTTATGTTCTGTGTAATTAAGAAACCATACATAAGTACCTGATGCCTGCGGCGTTCCGTTTATTTTTCCATCCCATTTCTGCATCCAGTTTCTTGTTTCAAAAACCATTTGCCCGTAGCGGTTATATACTTTAAACTCAAGGTTATCTGCCTTGTATGCGTTTAGTGGATACAGATAATCATTTAACCCATCACCATTTGGTGTGAAAGCAGTAGGCACTGCAATGTAACAGTTGTATAAAACTCTAATCTTTATCTGCGCTGTATCAAAACAATTAAGATCATTTTGTACAATTAATGCAACAGGATAAATTCTTCCATCGTGTTCACTTGCTGCCGCATATTTTTTTGGTGAAGGATTTTGCAGCGTGCTGGTTGTTCCATCACCAAAAATCCAGTACCAGCTTATAATTTTACCAATGCTTGAATCAGTATAAACTGCAACATCTTCAGGACAAAGATTTGTTGAAGGTGATATTGCAAAACGCGCCTTTAATTCATTATCCAGCAGAATATTTGTTGATGCTGTATCACTGCAAACACCATTGCTTGCATAAAGCTGTATATGTTTTTTACCATAATCATTAAATAGAAAAATAGAATCCTGGGTATTGCTTACTCCATTACTGTCAAACGTCCAGTTCCATTCATTCACATCGTCTTTTCCATCCTGCGCATAAAATAACGTATCATATACACAACCTAAATCAACATGGTAAGAGAAAGTTGCCGAAACAGTATCTGCGGTATTAAAAGAAACACTTTCGCCTGCCGGTGTTTCCTGTGCGCATTCATCAATTAATGTATTGAAATCACTTCCCTTTTTAAGTGTAACCGTATAAGAACCGTTGGTTAAAATTTTATGATTTAAAACAACATTTATAACCGGGGAAACACCATTAACACACGCATTTCCGTAAGCTTTTGTTATAGAAACCGGGTCAGTGCCTGATATGCTAAAGTCACTTCCGCCTGGTTCAACAGAACTGCATTGCATAGAGTTTCTAAAATAGAAATGCAATGTATCCGGGCCACAGGTTACAGGCAAAATACTGTCAAAAGGTGTTGGCTGTAACGGGTAAACTGTAAACGGAATACTATCATCATCAGCAATAAGGTTATCGCAGTTATCAAGTAAGGTATTATTATCACTTCCCCGTTTTATTTTAAGAAAGTAATCACCCGGCGATAACCCTTTATCAAGATTCACAGCAACAGAATCCATATCAAAACTTGCATCACAATTGCTGCCGCTCGCTGATTGTACCTTGGCGGCCGCCGGTGAAATAAAAAACTCACTTCCGTCTGAAGAAAGGCTTTTGCATTGAACGCGTTTATTCAATTTCACATAAATAGTTTTTCCATCACATTTGGCAGTTGCAGTTTGAAGAATGGGTTTCAGCGTATCTGTAATACTTGCTGTGCCGCCGCCAAACGAAAGCGCATAACCACTTTGGTTATCACCTGTAAAATGACTTATTAGTAACAGGTACTTATGACCTTCGGTTATATCAGGCATTTTGCTGAAAGTGTTTTCCTTGGCAGGAGGGTCTGAGGCACATTCAATTTTAGAACTGCCTGATGATGAAGCACCGGTTACACCGTAAGTTCCACTCCAGTTACCAATAACAACAAGCGATGAGTTTGTATAAATTTCAGACGGGTCATGGCCTGTTATATCAAACAATTGCCAGTCGTAATCATCCTTAAGATTTTTTGGTGTGATTAAAAAACCGAAAGTTCCAGATGTATAACAGGTGAATGAATACCAGAAAGGGTTAAGGTCACCATATGCAGCTCCATCGCCAGAACAACCGGGCACAGGAAGCGGCGTGCCGCCACAGGCAGGCACAGTTTGCTGCTCAAACACACTTGTCCCGCAAACAGGAAAAGCGGTTTGCGGGTTTTGCCCAAGTGTTGTGCATGCCTGCTGGCTATAGCCTTTTGAAACAAAACCCATCAGCAATAAAATAAAAGCAGCTACTCTCAACGGCATGATACAAATAAAGACAATTAAGGTAATTATTGCGTTGTAAACGATAAACTTAACGCATTATTTGAGACCATGTACTTACCTGCCCAACACATCGAGCCCTTTTTGTGTAAGCACATAATGCCTTACTTTAAGCTTGTTTACGTAACCCTGCCTGCGCAATGCAGACAACCGTTTGCTAAGGCCGCTTTCACTCATGCCGGTTACTTTGCTAAGCTGCTTTGTATTGTTTTCAGCATTATCGGCAAGATGCTGCAACAGCTTTACACTATTTTCTAAAGACCCGCGGGATGCGGTGGTATTGGCAGAGCGCATTGTTGCAAGGGCATCATGTTTACTAAATAGTTTTTCTGCATTTTCTTTTTGGCTGATGGGTATACCTGGCTGGTTTAGCGCAATACCTTCTGGTACATCAAATGAAAGAATCTGTTTAACTGCAATTCCTTGCTGAACATTGGATGCAATCATCTTATTCTGTGAGATGTCTTGCTGAACATTGGATGAAAGAAAAGATTTTTGACCAATATCTTGCTGAACATTGGATGAAAAAACTTTATTTTGGATTATATCTTCCTGAGCATTGGATAAAAGAACCTTTTTGAATGCATTTTCTTGTTGAACATTGGATGAAATAATATTATCTGATGCATTTCCCTGCTTTGCATCAGCATAAATAAGTTTGTTTATAACTTCTTTCTCCGGCGAATTTTGCAAATCAAGCTTGTTTATATAATCCGGTTGAAGGCTTTCCTGTAAAATTGACTTCAGTTGCTGATTTTCTTTTATCAGCACATCAATAATATAATTAAGCCGGTTAACTTCCTGTTGCAAAGCAAGAACATCATCATTCATATATTGGATTTTACACAAGAAAGTTACCGATAATTCTGCAATTGATATATAGTTTCAGCATTTAAATAAATCAACCAAAAGCCTTTAACGTGTTATTTTGCATGTATGCAGACAGATTTTTTAGTGATAGGTTCCGGCGTTGCAGGCTTAACGTATGCCATTAAAACGGCGAAGGCTTTTCCGCAAAAAGAAATATTAATTGTAACAAAAACAACAGCAGATGAAACCAATACCAAATATGCGCAGGGTGGTGTTGCCGGTGTTTGGGATGCTAACGATAGTTTTGATAAACATATTGATGACACATTGATTGCAGGCGATGGATTATGTAACAAACATATTGTAGAAATTGTGGTGAGAGAAGGCCCTGAACGCATAAAGGAAATTATTGACTACGGCGCTGAGTTTGATAAAGATGAAAAAGGCGATTATACGTTAGGCAGGGAAGGCGGCCATAGTGAGAACCGCATCCTGCATCATAAAGATGTTACGGGACAGGAAATTGAGCGTGCTTTATTGAAAGAATTGAAGAAGCATTCCAACATAAAATTCATTAATCATTGTTTTGTTGTTGATGTAATAACACAGCATCATTTTGGTTATCTTGTTACAAAATCAACACAGGATATAACCTGCTTTGGAGTTTATGTTTTAAATCTTCTTAATAATCATATCGAAAAAATATTATCACCTGTTACAATGCTTGCATCAGGTGGCTGCGGGCAGGTATATCGCACAACTACTAATCCTAAAATTGCAACAGGTGATGGCGTTGCCATGTTTTACCGTGCAAAAGGTAAAGTGGAGAACATGGAGTTTATCCAGTTTCATCCAACAGCATTATATGAATCAGGGGTGTCGCCATCTTTTTTAATAACAGAAGCAGTACGTGGCGATGGTGGCATTTTACGTAATAATGAAAATGAGGCGTTCATGGAAAGATATGATGAGCGTAAAGATTTAGCACCACGTGATATTGTGGCAAGAGCCATTGACAGTGAAATGAAACGCACCGGAACTGAATATGTTTACCTTGATTGCCGGCACATGGATAAAGAAAAATTTATTCATCACTTTCCCAATATTTATGAGAAATGTTTAAGCATTGGTATTGATGCTACAAAACAAATGATACCGGTAGCACCTGCAGCGCATTATAGTTGCGGCGGTATTGAAACCGATGAATGGGCCTGCACATCAATTAAAAATTTATATGCCTGCGGCGAATGTGCGTGCACAGGTTTACATGGCGCAAACCGGCTTGCCAGCAACAGCCTGCTTGAAGCAATGGTGTTTGGCCATCGTGCTTATTTAAATACGGTTGAAGGAATGAAACGCCCGAACTCCACTCTTCATTCATGGGTAGTGGCAGGGGATGAAGTTCCCGACTGGAATGCGCAAGGCACCTCTGTACCTAAAGAAATGATTCTTATTACCCAAAGCCTTAAAGAGCTGCAACAGGTAATGAGTGATTATGTTGGTATTGTGCGTAATGACGTGCGGCTTGAACGTGCTATGAAGCGGCTTGATCTTTTATTTACAGAAACAGAAGCTTTATATAAATCAACAAAGGTGTCTCCGCAATTGTGCGAGTTACGAAACCTAATTACTGCAGCTTATCTTATTGTAAAGAGTGCTGAATTCAGAAAAGAGAGCCGCGGTTTACATTATAATACTGATCATTTGGGCAAAAGCAATCTTGTACAAAACATCATTTTATAACATTCTAACTTTGCTGATTATTATTGCTGATGTATTACGTTGTGTATGGTTTTTTGTATTTAATTTCCCTGCTTCCTTTTTGGGTGATATATCTTATAAGCGATTTTATTTTCTCTATTGTCTATTATGTATGGGGTTACAGGAAAAAGATTGTAATGAGCAATCTTGATATCGCTTTCCCTGAAAAAACTTTAGAAGAAAAAAAATTAATTGCAAAACAGTTTTATAAAAACCTGGTTGACAATTTTATCGAAACGATAAAGCTGCTCACTATTTCAAAAGAGCAGGTGCTTAAACGTTTTACATGGCATGCTGAAGGCATGAATGCTTATTATGAAGAGGGCAGAAATGTGCAATTACATCTCGGGCATTTTTTTAACTGGGAATACGCCAATTATCTTTTAAGCATAAAATCTAAATACCCGGTGTTGATAGTTTATATGCCGATAATAAATAAAGTTTTTAATAAATTATTTTTAAAACTTCGGTCTCGCTTTAATGCTAAAATGATTGCTGCCACGCATTTCAGACGGGACTTTTTACCATATAGCGCAAATAAATATTGTATAGTGTTTGTTGCCGACCAAAATGCAGGAGCGCCTGATAAAGCTTACTGGAGCCCGTTTTTTAAGAGGCTTGCACCGTTCGTAACAGGACCTGAAAAAACTGCAAGACTTAATAACAGCATTGTTTTTTTTGGCAGTATTTTAAAATTGAAACGCGGATATTATAAGGCAAAAATTACTTTGCTTTCAAATGAACCGCGAAACCTTAAAGAAGGTGAACTAACAAAACTTATGATTGAACAGGTTGAAGCTTCTATAAAAGAATATCCTCCAAATTATTTATGGAGCCATCGAAGATGGAAGCATGAATATAAACCTGAAAAACATGCGGCTTTAATTATACCCTGACAACTGATAAGAATTCGATGGATCTATATAAAATAAAAAGACTTCCATTACAGGAAGCCTTTTATTTGTACAGATAAGATTGAAATCTATTGCTTCATAATTGTTGAAGTGTAAGATTGTTTATCAACCATCAGCTTAATAATATAGATGCCTGCACTTACATTATTCAGTCTTAGTGGAATAGTATAGTTGCCGGCATTTATGGTGCCTTTGTGAATTGTTTGCAGTATGCTTCCGTTTAATGAAATAATTTGTACAGAAACCGTTGCTGCATGATCCAGCTTTAATTGTATGTTGCTGTTATTATTAATTACCGGGTTACCGTTAATTGACCATGCAAATTTTGACAGGTCAAGTTTAATGGTTCTTGAATACATATAATTTCCATCAACATCAATTTGTTTCAAACGGTAATAATCAGAGCCGTTGATAATGTTATTATCTGTAAAGCTGTAATCAAGAATTGAATGGCCGTATCTGGCATCTACAAAACCAATGCTGTTAAAGTGCGATCCGTCATTGCTTCTTTCCACATTAAAACCTTTGTTATTTATTTCGTTTGCTGTGCTCCAGCTTAATAAAGCATTACCATTATTTAGTACAGCGCTAAAGCTTACAAATGTAACCGGCAAAATAGAAGATGTCATGAATGTAGCTGTATCAGAATATGCACTTGTAACTGTTTGATTATTGAATGAATCAGATGCACTCACATGCCATGTGTATTTTGTATTTGGTATAAGACCAATAAGCGCAGCGTTGTTTGTGGCTGCATTTACACTCGTCCATGTTGTTGTGCCTGTTACTTTATATTGAACGGTGTAATAGTTTGAACAGCTTACTGCATCCCAATTTAACGTTGCCGTTGCAGGTGTAACCATGGTAGTATCCAATCCTGTTGGCGCAGGCGGTAGAATTTGCGTGGTAGCACTTAAACCAAAGCTGCCGCCAGAACCTGTGCCTGTTGATTTTGCATAATAATTACCTGGAGGAACATTGAGATAAGATGCAATACTGGTTACTGATAGCGGACTACCATAGGCAACACCGTTACGATATAATGTGACCGTGTAAGGTGCTTCACTATTGGTAGAAGTATAAATTAGTGTATCATTGTTACAGCCTGAACCTGCACCTTTAAATGTAAGCGCAATGTGTGCAGTATCAGATAATGTTCTGAAGGTAGTACTATCAGCAAAAGCACTGGTAAAGGTTAAACTTTTTGTTGTATCAACTGATTCAACTTCCCATGCATACAATGTGTAAGGAGATAAGCCGGTTAATGCAAGTTTAGATGTATCACCAATTGTATTTACAACTATCCATGTTGTGCTACCTACTGCACGATACTGTACTTTGTAGTAATTAACACAACTTAGTTTAGTCCAGTTAAGTGTTGCAGTATGTACACCAATGCCAGATGTAGTTAAGGCTGTTGGAACAGGAGGAGTTGCTGTAGATGTTGCGCTCTTGCTGTATGCACTGTCTGTTGCGCCATCACCATAAACCGTTGCATAATAATTACCGGCTGATAAACCTTTGAATGTAGCTGATGCTGCAGTAGTTTTAATACTATCAGACAAAACACCATTCTTATAGAACCTCACCGTATAAGGAGAATGGCTGCCGCTTAAATTATAGGTAATACTATCAGCACCACAAGTTGAACTGTTGATAGTTGTTTTTGAAGTGTTAATGTTTATCTGTGCAATATTTACCTGCATGAATGTATCTGCAATAGAGTAAACTTCAAACTGGCTATTAGAGTATTCAAAAACTTTTATATAATAGTATCCTTGAGTGAGACCTGTTAAATTAGCAATTAAATTACCATATGTATATTGACTAAAAATAGGTGCTGCTGAAGTATCCGTGTAAACCTCAAAATAAGCAGGGTTCGTACTTCCATTTGAAATAAGCGGCAAAACATTAAACGTTAAATTAAGAGTGCCTGAAGTACCGGTATAATTTATCTTCCACCAATCAGTTGTATCCCGGTAATTATTATAATAAAAACCTACATGCCCTGTTACAATTCTATTGGCTGGAATTGTTACTGCCTTTGCGGCATAACCATTAGGTTCTGAATCGTTTGGATTATAGGTGAATAAACTATCAGAAAGTGTATAAGGAGCAAACTGGTTATCAGAATAACAATAAATTTTTACATAATAAGTTCCTGCTGCTAACCCATCTGTGTTTACATCTATAATATTATAAGTATAAGTAGGACCACCTAAAATGGTAACTCCATCTTTATCATATAATGCGCAATATACAGCAGTGTTATTCGCAACATTTAACCTCAGCCTTAATAAACCATCAGCATTAGTAGTTACTTTATACCAATCCGCTGTATCGCGGTAATGGTTATAATAATAACCAACCTGGCCGTTTGTACTATCATTTAAAGTAAGTAAATCTGCCTGAGCCGGTGTATTATTGGGTTCTTTATCATTGCCTATAACAGGTGTAAACAAACTATCAGAAAGTGTATAAGGGGCAAAACCATTATTAACATCATAAGCATTTATTTTTACATAATAGGTTCCTGCCGCTAACCCATCTGTATTAATATCTATAGTATTATAAGTATAAGTAGGACCACCCAAAATAGTAACCCCATCATGATCATATAGTGTACAATAAATGGGTTGGTTATCAGTAACTGTTAGCCTTAATCTTAATAGACCATCCGCATTAGTAGTTACCTTATACCAATCTGCTGAATCCCGGTAATGATTATAATAATAACCTATGTGGCCTGTTGTACTACCATCTAAAGTAAGAAGGCCGCTCTGTGCTAAAGTATTATTTGGTTCTATATCATTTTCGATACCTGTAGTAAACAAACTATCGGAAAGTGTATAGGGAGCGAAACCATTATTAACATCATAGGCATATATTTTTACATAATAGGTTCCTGCCGCCAGTCCATCTTTATTAATATCTACAGTATTATAAGTATAAGTAGGGCCAGCCAAAACAGTAACCCCATCATGATCATATAGTGCACAATAAATAGGTTGATTGTCAGTTACGTTAAGCCTTAATCTTAATAAACCATCCGCATTAGTAGTTACCTTATACCAATCTGCCGAATCCCGGTAATGATTATAATAATAACCTATGTGGCCGGTTGTACTATCATTTAAAGTAAGCACATCTGCCAGCGCCGGTGTATTATTAGGTTCTTTATCATTAGCTGGTACTGCAACAGTCAGTGTGTTAGAAACCGTAAAGCTGGGTGTACCTGAAGAAAAATAAGGATAGACTTTTACATAATATTTCCCCTTGGCTAAACCATCAATAGAAATGGCAAGAGGACCATTATAGGTGTAGGTAGGATTATCTAAAACAGTTACTTTATCGCTATCATAAAGAGAAACATAAGTGGCCTGATTATTTGATACTGATAAGGTGAGATTAATTGCACCATCTGCATTGGTTGTAAGAGAATATGTAGCTGTATCGCCGGGCGTCGTAATTGACCCAGATGCACTTCCGTTAAGTGGTAAAACAGTTTGAGACTGCAAATTTTGAAGTGCGAAAAATGAAATTACAGCAAGTAAAAATTTAGGTAAAAATTTAAGCATCATAATGTTTAGTTTAGTTATATGGAATCAGCGGTAAAATTTCATTATCCAGTTTAACCAAACAATACTTAATTTGTAGTAGTGATATCCATGAGAGTGATAAAATATATTTTGATAACAACTGCTCTCAGCATTTTTTTCTTTAATTCATTCAGCCAAAGCAGTAGACTCATTTTAAAAAGATGCCCTGTTAAAACCATAAATTTTGAACAGGGACTTGCAAATAATACCACTACTTCTGCTGTAACAGATGCTTTAGGATTTACCTGGATTGCCGCAAAAACAGGCTTGCAGCGGTATAATGGATATATTTTGGAAACTATAAATCCTATAGTTAATAAACAGGTCATCAATATAAGTTCTTTAGTTTATCTTTTTTCTTTACAAAACGGTTTAATATGGGTAAGTTATGAAAATGGTATTTTAGAATACAATGCACAAACAAATACATTTAAAAAAATAATTGCATTTAACAGCGGCGATAATATCAGCTTCTTAATTATACCTGTGCTGGAAACCAGTGAAGGTGTCTGGTGCCTGCAAAACAAAAGAGGGCTTGTACTTTATTCTCTGCAAACCGGGGCAATGTTAAAAACAATAAAAACAAGTAATACTTTTATTGAAAATGTTTTTAGTAAGCAGGATATATGGATAAATTCAACTTTTACAACCAATCAAAATTCAGTTTTTATTTATGACGGGAAAAACCAGATACTGCAGGCTAATGTTCAAACGAAAACAACAAGCCTGATAAAAACTGATGTCATTTTCAGCCTTCTATGCACTACAGATAAGCTTTATACAGTTTCAGATAATGCTCTTGCAGTTTTTAATATCAACACAAAAAAAACTGAGCAACGTTTTAGTTTTAAAAATTTTTTTAATGAGAATATTTTTTTTGCTTCTTCTTGCTTCTCTGTAAATAATCAACTGATTATAGGCCTCAACAGCCGAGTATTTGATTTTGATACTGCCTGCAATTGTAAATATGAATTTACTGACCTTAACCGCAACGCTATTCTTACGTTTGGTTTTATAAGAAGTATTTATACTGACAGGTTAAAAAGAATATGGCTGCTTACCAATGATGATATTAAACGGGTGCAAAACTTTGACATACCATTTGAACATTTAATATATGCCGATAAAAATAATTTTATAAGAAGTATTTATTATGATGAGCAAAAGCATGTGTTGCTCGCAGGCTGTTATAATGGTGGCATACAGCTTTATGATACTTTAGGAAATGCATTATGGAAAACTGCTCTCTTGTATGGTACAGTAAAAGATATTAATGGAATAGAAAAATTAACTGACAATGATTATCTTATCGTAACAATAGGTAAAGGCATTTATGTTTTAAATCTTCCATCAAAAAAGATTAAACCAGTCTTAGAGTTAAACAGAGGTAATTCTATTGATGCAGGTAATATAAATTTTTCCAATAATCAACAACGGATTAATGACAGCACAGTTTTAATTATAACTTCTTCCAATGTATATAGCAGTATTTTTAAAAAGAAAAAAAATTATGTTTCATTTAAACAATTGTTGCCTTTAGCTATCGGTAATTCTGGGTTTCTATTAAACTGTTTTTTGTATGCGCAAAACAAAACTTTATATGTTGGCACAGTAAACGGAAATATATATATTATAGATTCAGCAAAAAATATTCAAAAGCTGCAAATACCTGACAGATATCTTATCAGAAATATCTCTGAAGATGCGTATCAAAATATTTGGGTGGGTACTGACAAAGGCTTGTTTGTTTATGATAGTAAAAACCTTTTAATAAAAGTTTACAATACGCAAAACGGTTTGCTTAACGATTGTATTTATGCAGTGTTACCCGTTAAAAATCAATCAGCGGTTTATGCAAGCAGCAACCAGGGTTTATCATATATTTCTCTTAACGGTCATATTATAAACTATACAAAAGAATCAGGGTTGCAGGAGAACGAGTTTAATACGCAATCAGCAATAAAAACAGCAAGTGGAAAATATTATTTTGGTGGCGTTAATGGCATCACGTCTTTCTATCCATCTTCCTTATTAAATATTAGTGATACACCCGTTTTAAATGTTACAAAGCTTATTATAAATGATTCTGCTTATAATAGTTCACCTGGTTATTGGAAAGGTGATACAATAAAATTAAAACACTCGCAAAACCATATCCAGTTTGACTTTGCAGCAACAGGTCTTTTAAACACGAATGAATATGTTTACAGGTACAGGTTAAAAGATTTTGAAAAAAACTGGCAAACAACTCATGAGCCAACTGGTATAAAATATATTTTGGAACCAGGCTATTATTCGTTTGAAATAACCTGTTCACCTGTTTTTTCTTCAGAAAGCATATTTAAAAGAACCATAGAAATTATTGTTGAACCGCCTTTCTGGCAAACATGGTGGTTTAAAATTTTAATAACTGTTATTGCTATCACTATTATTGTACTGGCAGTGCGTCAATACCTTAATAACCGTTATCAAAAAAGGCTTAATGCCTTAAAATTAACACAGGAAGTGCAGCATGAAAGGGAACGAATAAGTCATGACCTGCATGATAATCTTGGCGCTTATGCAGCAGCTATTGCATCAAACATATCCACCATTCAAATAAATAATTATAGTACAAACAGAGCTGTTTTTAATCAGCTTAAAAACAATTCGCAATCCATCATAAATCAATTGAGCGATACAATATGGGCTTTGAATAAAGAACATATTTATTTAACGGCAGTAAGTGACAGGTTTAAAGTTTTTCTTCAAAAAATAAGGCCTAATTATCCTTATGTAAATATTGAAATAAAAGAAAGCATCTTGAATGATGAACTATTATCTCCGGCAAATGCATTGCATTTATTCAGAATGATGCAGGAAGCAGTAAACAACGCTTTAAAACATAGCGATGGTAATGATATATTTATTGAGTTAACAAGCAATAAAAATTGGATAGTGATTATAAAAGATAATGGCAAAGGCATGCCAGATGATGAAAAGCTTTTTTATGGTAATGGCGTAAGTAATATTAAAACACGCAGTAAAGCAGCCGGCTGGAATGTGCAATGGATAAGCGAACCGCAAAACGGTACCGAAGTAATTATAACCTCTACTACAAATTAATTATTTATTTAAATTGATTTACTATTAATCTTCGTGGCATGACTGCTGATGCTGACTCCGTTAGAATTGCTCTGGTTGAAGATAATGCTGTAAACAGAAATACCTTTCAGCAAAAGGTGCAGCAATATGCTAACTGGAACATTGTATTTATTGCAAATAATGGTGATGCATGTTTGCATGAGCTGAAAGGCTTACCAGCCACAGGTTTACCACAGGTTATTTTTATGGATATTGAAATGCCCGGCTTGAATGGCATTCAAACCATTGCTGCCGGTAAAATTTTATACCCGCAAATACACTTTATTGTACTCACTGCTTTTGATGATGACGATAAAATTTTTGAAGCTATCAAAGCCGGTGCATCGGGTTATCTATTAAAGCATGAAAGTGCAGTTACATTAAAAGATGCGATAACAAATGTGCTGAATTTTAATGGTGCACCTTTAAGTCCGGCAATTGCACGCAAGGCATTACAGTTGCTTAGTCAGTCATCTAATAATAATATAAAAAGTAAAACAGCTGCACCACCAGAATCACTTACTGAAAGAGAAACAGAAATTCTTCAACATACAGTAAACGGATTAGACGCAAAACGCATAGCTGATATTTTAAACATCAGCGTTTATACAGTAAGAAAGCATATTGCCAATGTGTATGAAAAGCTCCATGTGCAATCAAAGGCACAGATTATGAAACTTGCGCATGAGAATAAATGGTTCCACTAATTATTTCATAAACATCACATTGTTGTAAAGGCAGTGGCATGTGTTTTGAACAATCCCTTTGTAACAACATCACTTCATTCTTAAATTTAATTATTATGAGTAATAAAGTTTGGTTTATAACGGGTGCATCAAAAGGTTTTGGAAGAATTTGGGCTGAAGCAGCTTTGAAACGTGGCGATAAAGTAGCAGCCACTGCACGCAAAACAGATACACTTAAAGAATTAGCTGATGAATATGGAGAACTGGTTTTTCCATTGCAGCTCGATGTAACAAACAGGGCTGAAGCATTCGATACAATAAAAAAAGCGCATGAACATTTTAACCATCTTGATGTGGTTATTAATAATGCAGGTTATGGGCAATTTGGAATGATTGAAGAATTAAGTGAGCAGGAAGTACGCGAACAAATTGAAACAAATGTTTTTGGTGCTTTGTGGGTTACACAGGCAGCCTTGCCAATTATGCGCGAACAAAAAAGTGGGCACATATTGCAGGTTTCAAGTATTGGTGGTATTGTGGCATTTCAGAACATTGGTTTATATAATGCATCAAAGTGGGCACTTGAAGGTTTTACAAATGCTTTAAGTCAGGAAGTTTCAGACTTTGGTATTCATGTTACATTGATAGAACCCGGCGGCTTTGATACAGATTGGAGTGGCAGTTCTGCAAAACATGCAAAGCCTATACTAGCTTATGATAAAATAAGAGAGGAACGCAAAAAAATGCGTGGCGCTATGAAACAGGGAAACCCTGAAGCAACCGCAAATGCAATACTAAAAGTTGTTGACGCCAATAAACCACCATTGCGTATTTTTCTTGGTGAGCAACCTATACAATGGGCAAAAGATGAATACAAGAAAAGGGTTGAAAACTGGGAACAATGGCAATCAATTTCGGCAGAAGCTCAAGGTAACTAAGTGCTGGCTTGATTTCTTTTCTTAGCATTGCATAATAACAATGCAGTGTTTAAAAAATTAAAACATATACTATTAAATCTTCTTGGGATTAAATTAATTAATTCTGGGAAGATTGTTTTTTTTATATTTTTTGTTTTTAATTATTTTTCAACAGATGCTCAGTATGAATTATTTAGTAATGATAGTCTTATCAATTTACTAAAGCAACCATCTTCAAATATTTCAAAGCAAAAAATTGATATAGTTTTTGAAACATTATATCGTTATGTGCCTGGTCAGCCTGTATTCGACAGCTTAAAAGATATGATGATTACTGAAGTGGAAACTAGCAGGAACCGGGAGTTAATGTGTGATGTATATGAACGACTCGCAAAATATTATCTTGAGTTAAATCTAAACAATGAAAATTATGTAAAGGCAAAAACATACATAGATAAATGTTTTTCTATTGCTAATGAAAGTAGTCTGGATAAATATAAAACAGGTGCGTTTATAGAGTATGCTTTGTATTATGAAATAGGAGAGAACAAACAAAAAGCACTTGATTATAATAATCAGGCAATAGCATTGGCTACTTCCACAGGCGATGATAGTTTAATAAGCGAATCTTATTCAGCGATTGCCTTAACATGGAATTTTTTTTCTAACACTTTGTCAAGGTTTCAGGCACTTTTAACCGCTAGTGATTTTGCGGATAAATCAGGCAGTGAAAAGCTTATCACTGAAAATGAAATTGACATAGGTACTTTCTATAAAGAGAATAGTGATTACGAAAAAAGCAAAGACTATTATATACGTGCAATAGATAATGCAAGAGAAAATAAGCAATGGCATAGTCTTATAGATGCCATGCGCAACATGGGTCAGGTTTATATAACCGCAGGTGAAAAAAATATTGGGCTCGCATGGTATAATAAAGCGTTGGCTTTACGCGATTCTTTGAATTTGCCAAGAGCTAAAGTGAATATTTACCTCGACCTTTTGAATTATTACTTTAACTATGAAACAGCAAAAGTTGGCCTTGCTTATTTAAACAGCCATCCTGAATTAAATTCATTCATCAGCAGTATTGGTATAGCTTATCAATTGAATAAATTATATGCCGCAGCAAAAGACCAGGAAAAGCAATATGATTCTGCATTGTACTTTATGCAACTGGCTTCGCCGTTTGAATATGGTCATCCTGCGAATTTTAATGAGAAGTACAATTTTACTTTTGAATGGTACAACATATTAAAAGATAAAGGCGACGTAGCAGAAGCCAATAAAAAATTAATGGTTGCAAAAACGTTTGCAGATTCATCGGGTGATTTAGCAATGTTGAAAGACATCAGCATTCAATTGGATTCTGCTTACATGAAAACCGGCGATTTCAAAAATGCTTTTTATTATTACAGCCGCTATAATTTTTATAAGGATACACTTGAAGTACTGGGCAAACAAAAAGATTTGCTTAACATAGAAATAGCCAGCACCAATAAAAAAGCACTGGAGCAAAAGTATATTGAAGAAGAAAAAATAAGGCGGCGTGACGACCTTGAATATATGGGTATTACAGCAGCCATTGCAACTATTTTTATTGTATTAATATTGTTTGGTGTATTTAAAATGTCGCCTGCTGCAATCAAAGGATTAAGCTTCTTCGCATTTATATTTTTGTTTGAATTTATAACCTTGTTATTTGATGAGCAGATTCAGGCAATCACACATGGCGAACCATGGAAAGTACTTGCAATAAAAATTGTATTGATAGCAATGTTGTTGCCGGTGCATCACTGGCTTGAAGAAAAAGCGCTGCATTTCTTAACTTTCAAAGCGCATAAATTAAGAGAAAACTTTAGGTTTGGACATAAGAATAATGTTGATACTTTAAAAGATATAAACACCTGATTTATTAATTTCAGTTACATAAAAATTTTCATCATGAAAATATTTTGTCTCGTAGCATTATGTTCAATGAGTGTATTAAGTGCGTGCAATTCATCGAACAAAAGTATCATCCAAAATAATAATAGTTATACAGTTCCTGATGATGCAGCAATTAAGAAAGCAGTGGATGATGCTTATACAGCCATTAGTTTTAAGAATGGTGAACAACCGCGCTATGACAGCATAAACTATTTTTTTATTCCGCAGGCGCAGTTAATAAATTATATAAGTGATACTGCACAAATTTTATTAATCAGTGATTTTATAAAAGCATATAAAGTATATGTTGAATCAACAAAAATTCAATCATTTCACGAAGAAGAAATTTATGGAAGAACAGAACAGTTTGGCAACATTGCACAGCGCATTAGCAGTTATAAAACTTATGTAAACAGTTTGGATATAGTTAAAGAAAGAGGTGTAAATAGTTTCCAGTTAATTAAAACGCCACAAGGCTGGAAAGTTTCAAGCATGGTATGGGATGTTGAAAAAACAGGTAAGATTATTCCTGATTATTATTTGGGTAAATAATAAACTATTCGCTTTCAGATTCAAACTTCGCTTTCACTTCATCAAGATGATGAATGAACTTATTAATGTTGGGGTCGTAACCATATTTTATGTCACTCAACACATTTTGATTGGCATCAATAAACATATAAAGTGGTTGTGAATTAATACCAAACTTTGTTATTTCATAATCAATATTTCTGTCACCTTCATTTTCGATTGCATCACCTTTTGCATTTTTATAAATCTCATTTGGCTGCAGTGATGTTGGCTCATCAACATATAAACTTACCAATATAAAATTGTTAGTGATACGTTTTAAAACTTCAGGGTCGCTCCAGACCTGCGATTCCATTTTACGGCAGTTAGCACATGAATGCCCGGTAAAATCAAGCATGATTGGTTTATGCAAAATTTTTGCAGCAGCAATGCCTTCATTCAAATCAAAATAAGCTGTTAAGCCGAATGGCGCGGCTAAATTATCTGCAAGTTTTTGCGGTGGCAAAGCCGCTGTTTTGTTTGCTGTGGTTGAAGTAATGTTGTTGTTTTGATAACTCCCTAATTTAAAATCCTGCGTATAATCAGGTGGAACCCAACCGCTCAAGGCTTTTAATGGTGCACCCCAAATGCCGGGTAACATATATAACGCAAATGCAAAAGCAGCAATCGAAAAGAATAAGCGCACAATTGTTATGTACTCTACTTCACTATCATGATAAAATTTCAGCTTGCCTAATAAGTAAAATCCAAGCAACACAGCAATCACAATCCATAATGCAATAAATACTTCGCGGTCAAGCAAACGCCAGTGATATATCAAATCAACATTGCTTAAAAATTTTAATGCCAACGCAAGTTCAATAAATGCAAAACTTACTTTAACAGTGTTTAACCATCCACCACTTTTTGGTAAAGTTTTAATTAATGATGGAAATAAAGCAAGTATAGTGAATGGAAATGCAAGCCCTGTTCCAAAGCCAAACATGCCTGCAATTGGCCCGGCTTTTATGCCACCCGAAGAAAGATAACTGAGCAATTGTCCCGCAACTATTCCGGTGCAGCTAAATGAAACAATCACTAATGTTAGTGCCATGAAAAACAAACCTCCATAACCGCCCTTGCCTGCAAGCTTATCTGTTTTTGTTGACCATGATGAAGGCAATGTAACTTCAAACAAACCGAAAAATGAAATTGCAAATGCTATAAAAATGGAAAAGAAAATTAAGTTGGTTATTGGGTTAACAGATATTTTATACAGTGTTGATTCGCCAAAAATTAACGTAAGCGCAGTAGTTGGTATGCCATAAATTAAAATAATGAACAAGGAATAAATCAATGCACTTTTTACACCTTGCCTACGGCTGCCGTAACGGTTTAAAAAAAAGGTAACGGTTATGGGAAACAATGGATATAAGCATGGAAGAAATACTGTAAGCAGGCCTGCTAATAATCCAATCCAAAAAAAACCCAACCAGCTTTTTGGCTGACTGTTAATTGCTGAAATGCTTACCGGATTTGCTTTTATGGCGGATATTCTTGTTTTAAAATTTTCTTCACGGCTAGGAAATTCATCATTTATTTTCCCAAGCCACGCAAATGAACCTTTGATGTTTACACTGTTAGTATTTTTTATTTTAAGATGATATTTAAATGTTGCACTATCGTAATAACCACTAAATAAGCTATTGGTTTTAGTATCTTTTATGGAATTGATATTTAATGATTGAACAACGTTTGTATCAATTAAATACTTTGATGAGTTGCTGTCTAAATTTAATTGTGATATAAAAGCATCGTCAGCATTTTTTGGTTTTGCTGAAAAAAGAAAAAAACCTTTATCAAGCTTTGCTTTGATAATTAAATCAACAAGTGAATCGTTTTTTCTTTCGGTTGAGATATTAAAATGAACAGGTTTATCTTGGGTGAATGCAGCTGTATAAAAAAGAAAGAAACAAAAAGTGAAATGTAAAAATTTGTTCATGCTTTTATCGTTCTGAACTTATTGCAATTGAACATCGAAGGGAACTGTTTTTGGTGGTAAACACATCTTATCATTACACACCATATATTTTACTGTTCCTGAAAGATTTGTTTTAACTGCTGATTTTAGTTTTACTGTTTGAGTAAATTCAACTTTATCACTATAATATTTTACATCAACACCAAATATGGCATCATGGTCTGTTTTTAGTTCGCCGTCTTCTTTAACTGCTCCATCAACTATAACCAAAGGATTTTTTTTAAAGCTGATGCTTGTTGGTACAGGTCCATCCGGGGGCGTATTAATTGAATAAATATGCCATGCAGAAGCAAGCGATGCGTCAATAGTAACTACATATTCTTTATCATTTTTTTTCTTTGCTAAATAATTCCATTTTACAGGATCCTGCAGTTGTGCATGAGCAGCATTTATAACAAACAAAACTATAAGTGAAGCAAAAATTTTTTTCATTAATAATTAATTTAAACCAAGGTCTGTAAAGATTTTTATGCCGTCTATGTTGCCTAAAAAGGAATTAGATGCCCTTTCAGGATGCGGCATCATTCCAAATACATTACCGTTTTTATTTTTAATGCCTGCAATATTTCTTATTGCATGATTTGGATTAAAACTTTTATCAATAGTTCCCTTTTCATCACAATAATAATACAGTACCTGCTTATTATTTTCTAATTCATCAAGCGTTTTATTATCAGCATAATATTTTCCATCGCCATGCGCAACCGGAATTTTATATACGTTGTCTTTGCCGTTTTTTAAAAAGATATTTTTACTTACAAACTGTTGATGCCCATTCTGCATTAATACGCCGGGCAGCAAACCACTTTCACACAAAATCTGGAAACCATTACAAACACCCAACACTTTACCACCGTTGTTTGCAAACTCAATCACGCTTTGCATCATCGGACTAAAACGTGCAATGGCGCCGCAACGCAGGTAATCACCAAAGGAAAAGCCACCAGGCAGTACAATACAATCATCTTTTGTAAATACAGTTAAATCTTTGTCTTTATGCCACAGCATAATTACTTCCTTATTCATATCATGCTGCAACGCATCCTGCATATCTCTGTCGCAATTAGAGCCGGGAAAAACAACAATACCAAATTTCATATTGATAGATATAAAGCAAAATTAAAATGTATCAGCCTAATAAACGCTAATACTTTGCGAACCAGTTGTTATAAATACTTAAACCAATAAGCAGCCAGAAAAATACTACCGGAATAACATTGCGTGGTATACTGCCAAAAGCAAAACCAATGTAACATGATGCAGGCACCATAGCTATAAATAAAGCTAATGGCCAGGCATTATGTATAAATAATATTCCGGGTATTAAAAAAATCAACAATATACCAACCAGTGCCCAGCTTTTACGTACCTGTATCAGTTCCCGCGTACCTGTTTGTTGCACAACCAGCATTGACCAGATAGTTATGCCTGCCGCAACTGCAATAGTTATAATAATTAACGGCATCTGTGGTTTAATGATTATATAAAAATCAAATAACTGCCTTGGTAATGGTAGCAGGCTTAGTTCACCTTTCAAAAACAAATAGCTTATTAAAAGATAAAAAGGCGTTAGTATTCCAAAAAGTAAAATAAAAAATTCATTTAATTTAAATGGACGTATAACAATGAATATTATAAAAACGATAAGTGCCAACGGCAGCAGTGGATAATATAATATGATTGAAACTGCTGTTAGAAATCCCAAATCATAAATAGAAGATTTAGCGTTTGGCTTGTTGTATAAACGGCAGGCGCTGTACAAAATCCAGGTAAAAATACTGCAGGAAAGCAATGCAGCAGAAATGGTATTGAACGCAGGCAGTAATGCAGACAATAAAACAAACGCCAGCGCCGGCGTATAAGATTGTTTGGAAAGCAATTGGAGATCATTACAAACAAAATTTATTTGTAATGCAAGCAAAAAAATAAGCAGTATATAAATTACAGAAATAGTATATGGCTGAAGGTTTTCAAAAGGCTGTAATAAATAATAAAAGAAACCTTCGCCCTGCGAAATACTTAATACAGGAGGATGTATTAATGAGTACACGTGCAATCCGCAACAAATAATAATAAGCCAGAAAACAGAAACGGCAGACTTATCTTTAAAAAATGATACCACTTACTTGCTTTAGAATTCTATTTTAGCAAAGCAAAGATAATTTCTGTATTGACAAGGTATTAAAACTTCGCGGCTGCTTACCTGCTTTGCATAACGCGGCATAAACTGGTAACCTCTGTCTAATTCTTTTAAGGTTGGGTTTAATATAACTTTTCCAGATGCGTCTATGCTTTGAGATTGAAGTAATAGTGTTCTCTTTGAAAATTCATTAAAAAGAAAATTTACTTCGCCAGAAGTTAAATAAGTGCCATAACCAATAAAATTATCCGTATTATCATCATACTGTGATTTTGAAATGATGCTTGCCCATTCCATGTTTGCCGAAGAATCAAATGACATTACAGCAATGTTATCTGCAAAATAACGGGTAGCCTGCCCAAAGCCTCCGTAACCATAAGGTGAAGACCATGGATAAGAATAACCAAAAGGGCTGCCGTATAAAAAAGAATTTGAATTTCCCCAATAAGGTGAGCCAAACATATAATCCCAACGGTTATTATACACACCACGGCTTGAAGAATAAGCAGACTCTGATGCAATAGCAAAGCCACCATCTTTACGCATTACTATATTCTGTAAAAAGAAATCATCAAATGCCGCACGCGAAGCACCTTCAGATTTTGCATTACTTTTTAACTGGTCATTAAAAACGGTTTCTTTTGAAGTAGCTATCTGGTTGCTGCTTTTGCTGAATAAAGCACAATACAAACCATTAATATTTCCCCTTCTTTGTTTTGAATAAAAACCGGCAATTAAAAAATGATTATTAAGATTATCTGCTTTTACGCGTATATCATCAATATATATTTTATCCGTAACGAAAGGGTAAATATCAAGCTGCGTTGCGTCAGGTTTTTTAACAAGCAAAAAGATATTTTGAAGATTACTTGTTTCTGAATTGCCTGATGCTTTTACAAATGCAACGGTGCCGCTGTTATCTAACGTAAATTCAGTTAAAAAATCATTATGCGCCTGCATGGCAATAGGCGTAGTATATTTTGAAAGATTGTTAAGTGCAGCATCAAATAAACTGCAGGTAAAAACATATTGGTCTTCATTTTTACTGTTTATTTTATATATCGCTATTTTTTGTTTGTCTTCGCTGAATAAAAGGTTATAAATTTTATTACTGGCAAAAAAACTTACCGAAGTAGTATCAAGCGGAATTGGTTCGCCCTGTATTTTGCCATCTGCGCCAATACGTGCCGCCATGCAGCTTACAACACTTCTTTTTTGAAACTGATAAATAAAATAGAAATAATCTTTGTAGGTAATGATGTCCGAATTTATTAAGCGGTCTGGTAAAAAATCCATATTTACTTTATCCACCAGTTTCATATCATTATCATAAATAGTAATGTTATAGTTTGAACGGATGTGTTTATAAAAAAGATAATGATTGCCAATCTTGCCGATTATGTCAAAATCAACTGAACGCACATCATCTCTTTCAGGCTCTGTATAAGTTATTTTTTGAGCTTGCGAAAAAAGATAAGCAAGGGTTAAAGCAATGCATGTAAAAAAAATTCTTTTCATCATTTTATATCCAAATAAATATAACAAATGTATGATTTTAAAAAAAGGCTTCGTCTTAAATTAACTAACTGCTTGCAATTGATTGCGCATCTTTATTTATATATAATAATCTTATTTCGGTATAACTTTGCATAACAATTGAGCTTAGTTTAATCCATCTACGTGAGCAAAAACATTAACAGGGTTACAGCGGCTGGTCTTTTGATTGCTTTAGGTATAATTTATGGTGATATAGGCACTTCTCCGTTGTACGTTCTCAATGCAATTGTTAGTAACCGTACTATTAATGATCGTCTTATTTTCGGGTCCCTATCCTGTATTATATGGACGCTGACTTTACAGACCACCATTAAATATGTACTTCTAACGTTAAAGGCAGATAACAAAGGTGAAGGCGGAATTTTTAGTTTATATGCATTGGTAAGGCGTCAAAAAAAATGGCTTGTATTACCGGCAATGATTGGTGGTGCAGCTTTGCTGGCAGATGGTATAATTACACCTCCCATTTCTGTAACTGCAGCCGTGGAAGGGTTAAAGCAAATTCCTGTATTCGCCAATATATCTGCAACAATTATTGTAATTATTGTTTTAGTAATCTTAGGCCTTTTGTTTTTTTTACAACAATTTGGTACCGCATCAATAGGCAGGTTGTTTGGGCCGATTATGTTCATCTGGTTTTGCATGCTTGCTGTATTAGGCATATATCATTTTGCAGATGATTTTTCAATTTTTAAAGCATTAAGTCCGCACTACGCTATAGACTTGCTTGCTAATTATCCCAGAGGCTTTTGGTTATTAGGGGCAGTTTTTCTTTGTACTACAGGTGCGGAAGCTTTATACTCGGATCTCGGGCATTGCGGCCGTGGTAATATACGTGTATCGTGGACGTTTGTAAAAACCTGTCTTATCTTAAATTATCTTGGCCAGGGCGCATGGCTAATGGCGCATTATAACGGCCAGCACATATCTGAAGCACTTGTAGAAAGTTCATTTAATTCCTTTTTTGGTATGATGCCTTTATGGTTTAAACCGATAGGCATTATTATAGCAACAACTGCTGCCATTATTGCAAGCCAGGCATTGATTTCCGGCTCATTTACTTTAATTGCTGAAGCACAGCGTTTGAACCTCTGGCCAAAAATGAAGATTAATTATCCTACAGAAGAAAGAGGACAATTGTTTATCCCCGGAATAAATACTATGTTATTTATAGGTTGTTCAGGTATTGTATTGTACTTCCAGAATTCAAACAATATGCAGGCGGCTTATGGTTTAGCCATTACCATGTGCATGATAAGCACATCCCTGTTATTTGCTAACTACATGGTTGCAAGAAGAGTGCTGCCGTTCTGGATATATTGCTACCTGTTTGTTTATTTAAGTATTGAAGTTTCCTTTCTTACGGCCAACCTTCAAAAGTTCCATCATGGCGGTTATGTAACACTGCTGGTAGGTGGTTGCTTATTTTCAATAATGTACATATGGTATAGAAGCCGGAAGATAAAGAATCGTTATATAGAATTTGTAAAGATGGAACATTATATTCCAATGATACAGGAGTTAAGTAACGACAAATCAGTCGCCAAATATTCAACGCACCTTATATATTTAACCAGCGCAAATAATCCTAAGGAAATAGAACATAAAATCATTTATTCCATACTTAACAAAAAACCAAAACGTGCAGATATATACTGGTTTGTTCACATTGATACAGTTGATGATCCGTACACCTGCGAATATATAGTTGATCATATAATTCCGAATGACATAATTCGCATTGAGTTCAGGCTGGGCTTTCGTGTTCAGCAACGGGTTAACCTTATGTTTAGAAAAGTAGTAGAAGACCTAGTTAAAAATAATGAAGTAAATATATTAAGCAGGTACGATAGCCTTGAAAGGAATAACATAACCGGGGACTTTCAGTTCATTATTACAGAAAAGTTTTTAAGCAGTGATAACGAATTGCCATTCTTTGAAAGAATTATCGTAAAACTTCATTTGTGGCTTAAAGAAATTAGCCTGAGCGAAGAAAGAGGTTTTGGCCTTGATCCAAGTTTTGTTACCATTGAAAAATTCCCGCTAATTGTATCAACACCGCCAAGTGTTAGTTTAAAAAGAATTTTTTCAGAAAACGAAGAACTATAAAAAAAACCCCGTAGTCAAACGGGGCTTTTTACAAATTTGTTATTCTACGGTTTTGAATATCAGGTAAGCATAGGGAAACACAATCTCCAACATCATCTTCCGCAGAATAACAATATTTTATTTATAAATTTATTTGTTTCTCCAACATTATTTTTCTCAGGTTAATCAGTCCATAACGCATTCTTCCCAACGCAGTGTTTATGCTGCAATTGGTTGTTTCGGCTATCTCTTTAAAACTCATATCACCAAAATGGCGCAATACAATAACTTCTCTTTGTTCTTCCGGCAGCTTATCAAGCATCTGATGCACACGCTCATAACTTTGATTGCGTATAAGTTGGTGCTCAGCATTATCATTAGCCGCCACATGTATCACATCAAAAATATCTTTTTTATCCTGCGTCAAAATTGCAGGCGTACGTTTTACCTTTCTAAAATAGTCAACACATAGATTATGTGCTATGCGCATTGCCCATGGCAAAAATTTTCCTTCTTCGTTATAACGGCGGTTGCGCAATGTATCAATAATGCGCAAAAAGGTTTCCTGGAATAGATCTTCAGCAAGAAACTTATCTTTCACAAGAAACAATATGCTGCTGAAGAGCTTTTCTTTATAACGATTTATCAGCGTTTCAAGCGCATAGCAATTACCTTCCTGGAAGTTCAGAATCAGCTGGGTGTCAGTTAAAGTTTCACATGTTTTCATATTCGTGCCTTTGAAATATGCATACCACTCCGGTATTGATTTTAATTAATTGTAGAACGCGGGTAAAAATAATGTTATAGGCAACGATTTTTATTTAAGATTATTATGCTGTGTGCAATATGTAAAAAAAAAGTGAATTGCCCAAATGATATTTTCTCAAAAGTTTTTTTGGGTTATCAATTCATCTTTTTGCATTTTTACTTGTTTACATATACGGGATATAAATAATTATGGCTTTAAAAATTGAAAAACCAAACAAAGGCTCAGGCATTGCAGGTAAAAGAACAGGCAACAGTATTTTTATTAAAGGAGCAAGAGTACACAACCTTAAAAATATTTCAGTCACTTTTCCACGCAATACATTCATTGTAGTAACGGGTGTTTCCGGCAGCGGTAAATCTTCCCTGACAATGGATACTTTATTTGCAGAAGGGCAGCGCCGTTATGCAGAAAGTTTAAGCGCTTACGTGCGCCAGTTCATGGCAAGAATGGTGAAGCCTGATGTTGATTTTATAAAAGGACTTTGCCCTGCAATTGCGATTGAGCAAAAAGTTATAACCAGAACGCCGCGCAGCACGGTTGGCAGCATGACGGAAATTTATGATTACATGCGTTTATTGTATGGAAGAACAGGTGTAACATATTCACCTGTTAGTGGCCGCGAAGTAAAAAAAGATGATGTGCCTGATGTTTTAAATGCTATAAAGCAATTGCCTGAAAATAGTAAAGTCTATATACTGGTTCCTTTTAAACAACATGCAAAGCGCAATGTAAAAGAAGAGTTGAATATTCTTTTGCAAAAAGGTTTTTCAAGAATTTATATAAAGAAGACAGAAGCTAAAAATCAAAAGCAAGAAGGAGAAATCATTCGTATAGAAGATGCAATGGAATTAAGCGATAAAGAATTGAAACAAAAGCTTACTGCTGACAACTCATTGCTTACCACTTTTCTTTTAGTTGACAGAATTGTTACAAAAGAATTTGATGAAGATGATACCCATCGTTTAAGTGATTCTGTCAACATTGCTTTTTATGAAGGTGAAGGCAGTATGTATCTTGAAATAAATGAGGCAGCACAAATTTCTTTCAGCAATAAATTTGAGATGGATGGAATTGTGTTTGAAGAACCTGTTCCGAATTTATTTTCATTCAATAATCCATTTGGCGCCTGTCCAACCTGCGAAGGTTTTAGCCAGGTGCTCGGCATTGATCCTGATCTTGTAATACCGGATAAAAGGCTAAGTGTTTACGATAGCGGCATTGCGCCATGGAAAGGAGAAAAACTTGGCTTGTGGCGTGATCAGTTTGTAAAAGGCGCAAGAGCAATAGATTTTCCCGTTCATAAATCAATAGCTGATTTAACCGGTGAACAGTATGAGATATTATGGACAGGCAAAGGCAATGTACAAGGCATCAATGATTTTTTTAAAGAAGTTGAGCAGAATCTCTATAAGGTTCAATACCGGGTTTTGTTAAGCCGTTATCGCGGCAGAACAAATTGCCCTGATTGTAAAGGTTTTCGTTTACGTAAAGAAGCTTTATATGTGAAGCTTGGTGGTAAACATATTGGTGAATTATGTGAAATGCAAGTAACTGATTTAAAAAATTGGTTTGATAATTTACAGCTTAATAATTATCAACAACAGGTTGCCAGCCGTATCTTAATAGAAATTCATCAGCGGCTGCAAACTTTGCTGGACGTGGGTTTGGGCTATCTCACCTTAAACCGTTTGGCAAATTCTTTAAGCGGTGGAGAAAGCCAGCGCATACAACTTACACGCAGCCTTGGCAGCAATCTTAGCAACTCATTATATATACTAGATGAACCTTCTATTGGCTTGCATGCAAGAGATACTGAACGGTTAATTAGCGTTTTAAAAAGATTGCGCGATGAAGGCAATACAGTTGTTGTTGTTGAGCACGACGAAATGATGATGCGTGAAGCTGATCATATAATTGATATGGGTCCTCTGGCTTCACATCTTGGCGGCGAAGTTATTGCTGAAGGCGATTATGATACTATCATCAAAAACCCTGAAAGCTTAACAGGAAAATATTTACGTGGCGATTTAAAAATTCCGGTGCCATCAAAACTTCGCACAGCAAAACATTTTTTAAAGCTAACCGGTGCAAGGCAAAACAATTTAAGGAATATTAATGTTGATTTCCCACTGGATATGTTGTGTGTGATAAGCGGTGTGAGCGGCAGTGGTAAAACAACACTGGTCAAACAGATTTTATATCCTGCATTAAGAAGATTGAAAGGCGAATTTAATGATAAAGCAGGCTTTCATAAAAATCTTGAAGGCGATGTTGATTATTTAAGCCAGGTAGAAATGATTGATCAAAATCCTATCGGCAGAAGCAGCCGCAGTAATCCTGTGACTTATATAAAAGCTTATGATGAAATACGTGATTTATTTTCAAAACAAAATTTAAGTAAAACGCGTGGCTTTTTGCCAAAACATTTCTCTTTTAATGTTGATGGTGGCAGATGTGATACGTGTAAGGGTGAAGGCGAACAGATTGTTGAAATGCAGTTTTTAGCAGATGTGCATTTAACCTGCGAAGTATGTGGTGGAAAAAAATTTAAAGAAGAAGTTCTTGAAGTTAAATACAATGGTAAAAATGTGTACGACGTTTTAGAATTAAGTGTTGATGACGCAATCGAATTTTTTGCTGAAGAAAAAAATCTTGCAAAAGCATTAATGCCTTTGCAGGAAGTTGGTTTAGGCTATATTAAGCTCGGTCAAAGCAGTGATACGTTAAGTGGTGGCGAAGCACAGCGTGTAAAGCTTGCTTCATTTTTAGGCAAAGGCAAAAACAGCGGCCATATACTTTTTATTTTTGATGAACCTACAACGGGACTTCATTTTCATGATATACAAAAATTGCTTGCAGCCTTTAATGCGTTAATAAACCAGGGTCATTCTGTCATTGTCATCGAACATAATACAGATGTACTTAAAGCTGCCGACTGGATCATTGATATGGGGCCTGAAGCTGGTGATAAAGGCGGTAACGTTGTTTATAGCGGCATACCATCTTTATTAAAAAATGTACAGGAAAGTATAACTGCAGGATTTATGTAGGTGCTTTTTAAAAGCATTGGTTATAAAAATCAGACATACTTATATCCATATAAGTATTTATTGAGTTTCATTTTGGTACTCAATTTATTTTTATGGAGTATTGTAATGATACAGTAAAACCAATATTTTAAAATCATTCGATATCCAATTTTTATGAAAACCAAATCACTTCTTGCTTTGGGCATTATTGTTATAATGCACTTATCTGTAAAAGCACAGGTAAAAATCGGTACTAATCCAACATCAATCAACAGCGCTTCTTTGCTTGAGCTTGAATCAAGTACCCAGGGTTTTGTATTACCGCGTGTTGCTATTGGAGATGTAAGTGCTTCATCGCCACTTGCACCAGGTTTGCTTACAGGTACTGTAGTATATAATACCAGCAGCACTACAACTGGCGGTTCAGGCACAGGTATTTATTTGTGGGATGGTACAAAGTGGGTTTTCATCAGTACGGGCAGTGCTGTTAGCTCAAGCGCATGGCTTTTAACCGGCAATAGCGGTTTAAGTTCTTCGACAAATTATATCGGTACAACAGATGCAATTGATTTTGTTGTAAGAACTGCTAATACTGAACGTATGCGCATATTGGGCGCAGTAAACGGCAGCAGTAAAGCAGGATGGATTGGTATGGGTGTAACCATACCACGAAGCTCATTGGATATTACTGGTCATTACACAAATAAAAATGTGCTCACAATTGAAAACAGTTCAACATCCGGTTATAGTAGTGTGGATATGTTAGATAGCGCCGGTAATTTGGCTGGCACTTTTGGATATGCAAACTTAGGAACCGGCAGTTCTTTTAGCGGAAAGGATTACTTCAATGGTTATGGAAATGATTTTCTTTTTACGCGTGGAAGTTCTTATGATTTCATAATGAAAGGCAGCAATGGCTATGTTGGTTTAAATACAAGTACACCAAGTGAAAGGCTACATGTTGTTGGAAATATTTATTTGAATGGTGCTTTTATGCCTGGCGGTACAGCAGGTATAACAGGCAATATTCTAACTTCTGCAGGCGCAGGCCTGTCACCAACATGGACTTCTCCAAACAGTCTGGCCTGGATTTTAACAGGTAATAGCGGTACAACCTATGCTAATAATTTTCTTGGAACAACTGATAATGTAAGCATGCGTTTCAGAACAAATAATGTGCAGCGCATGATAATAGATAGTTTAGGGAGAGTAGGTATTGGTATTGGTAATCCTGCTTATACATTAAGTGTTTTATCAGCAAGTAATCCATTATATCTTTCAGGGGTACAGGCAACATCCACTTTTGGCGCAGACAGCGTGCTTACTATTAATAATGGCATTGTAAAAAAAGTCGCATCCTCTTCAATAACAAATAACTGGCTTTTAACCGGTAACGCAGGCACAAATTCAGCAATAAATTTTTTAGGAACAACAGATAATCATCCGTTGAAATTTAAAGTAAATAATACTATAGCAGGTTTTGTTGATAGCTCTGGCGGATTAGGAAATACTTACTTTGGAAGCAATGCAGGTTCTGGTAATACTACGGGCAACGGCAATACGCTTATCGGTGGCGGCGCAGATTCAGCTAATAATACCGGCATAAATAATACTGCTTTAGGTTATCAGTCCGGCTACAATAATACTTCAGGTGGAAGTAATGTATTTAATGGCTATCAAAGTGGCTATAATAATACAACAGCATCCGGAAATTTGTTTACAGGTTTCCAGGCCGGGTATAGAAATACAACTGGCCAGACAAATGTATTTTCAGGATACTGGACCGGCTATTCAAACACTACAGGTTCTAATAATGGATTTGTTGGCTATCTCGCCGGCTTTGGTAATACAACCGGTGGCAATAATGTTTTCATTGGTTCACAAACAGGATTAACAAATACCACAGGATCAAGAAATATATTAATAGGCAGTAACACTAATGTATTGTCTGCTGCATTAACCAATGCAACAGCTATTGGTTACAACGCCAAGGTTGCATTAAGCAATAGTTTGGTTTTGGGTGATACCGCATCAGGCAATGCAGTAAATGTAGGTATCGGGGTACGCAATCCATTAAAAAGATTACATATTGATGCTGCACCGGTAACAAGTTCCGGTTCAAGTGATAGTTTAAAAATAGATAACCTTGCTACATCTTCTTCAGCTTATAGAAAAGCCATTTTAGTAATTGATTCGTCAACCGGATATGTAAGTAAACAAAGTATTGCATCACTCACAGCAAATAATGACTGGAGCCTTACAGGTAACAGCGGAACTAATTATGCAACCAACTTTTTGGGTACTACAGATAATGTAAGCCTGCGTTTGCGAACGAACAATACAGAACGCATGATTATAGATAGTTTAGGAAGTGTAGGCATTGGTTCTTCTAATTTTGATCCTTATAACAGAGAAAAATTACTGGTAGATTATGGGGCTACTAATTCTAATACAATCGCAAGTTTTACAGGCAGCACTGATAATTATATGCAGATTAATCTCCAGAATAAAAGCGGTACAGGTAATGCTTCAACAGATTACGTTGCCACTGCAGATGACGGTACTGATTCAACCTATTATGTTGACATGGGTATTAACAGTTCTAATTACTCTTTCTCTATTGATAATTGGGGCCAGGCACATGATGCTTATTTATATAGCAATTCAAGAAATCTTTATATTGGAACACAGGCAATTAACTCAGATGTTGTGTTTTTAGTTGGAGGTGGCAGAGCAGTAACCAATTCTGCTTTGAGGATAAAAGGCAGTAATAATAATATAGTGATAGGAAAAGGAGAGGCAAGTTCCACACCAATAGGCAATACACTTAGAGGGCCTGCTGGTTATGGTGCTAACATAGCAGGTGGTACACTTACCATAGCAGGTGGCGGTGGAACTGGTACGGCTACCGGTGGTAATCTTTATTTAAATAGTGGTGTATCATCTGGCACAGGTACCAGTGGCATAATAGGGCTAAGTACATCAGCAGCAGAAAGAATGCGTATAGATGCTTCAGGTAATGTAGGTATTGGTACAACAAATCCTTCTAACTTATTATCAGTGATTGCTGCAAGCAATCCATTGTATTTGTCCGGCGTACAGGCTACATCAACTTTTAACAACGACAGTATTCTTACTATAAACGGCGGCGTAGTTAAAGCAGCGCCTTATTCTTCTTTAAGTGCAGCAGGTAACTGGTCCCTTACAGGTAACAGTGGTAGCACAGCAGGCACTAATTTTATCGGTACAACAGATGCTATTGATTTTGTAACTAAAACAAATGGAATTGAGCGTATGCGTGTATTGGCAAACGGGCGTGTAGGCATTGGTGTTACAAATCCATCGGAACCATTATCTGTAAAAGATACAATGGAAATAAGGAGGGTAGGAAGCTTATCGGCATTGCTGTTTACAAATACATCAGGTACAGGCGACTTTAGAATTGGTGGGGATGGAGGTGATATTTTTTGGCAGGGCGGTGGTGGCCGTGCTTTGCAAATGGGTTCGTACTGGACTACGATTATAGGTGGTGACAGGCAAACTTCTGTTTACCCTGCTTTTGTTAATTCACTGACTGGTACAAGTGTTTTAGTGCAGGGGCAGAGAGATGTAAGTGTGCCTTTGGGCATTCAGGGAAATTCTGCTAGCCAGTCTGCCAACTTAACTGAGTGGCGTAATTCTTCAGGCACGGTTTTAAGTTCAGTAAACAAAAATGGCTATTTAGGTATTGGTACGTCATCTTCATTATATTCTTTATCTGTTTTAGCAGCAAGTAATCCATTGTATCTATCAGGTGTTCAGGGAACTTTAACCTTTACAACAGATAGCATTCTTACTATTAATGCAGGTGTTGTTAAGAAAGCTGCTTATTCTGCACTTACCGGCGCTACTACAAATACACTTACACTCAGCACAAATACGCTTACCAGTACAGTAAATGGAGTTGCAGCAACATCTAATGCAGTAAGTGGTGTAAGCAATACCAGCAGTGCTAATACTTTAAGTACTACCGTGAATGGCGTAGCAGGAACAACGGTTTCTATCATTAATACAAACTCCAGTGCACTAACACAGGCAGGCGGATTGGTAAATACAGTAAATGGTGTAACAGCAATTACCTCAATCCCCACCGGTACAGTAAGTAATGTTTTAGGATATAATGCTTCAGGAACACCAGTATATCAAACAGCATCAGCTGTTTTAGGTGGTGCTACTACAAATACTCTTGCACTTAGTACTAATACACTTACCAGCACAGTAAATGGAGTAGCAGCTACTTCTAATGCAGTAAGCGGCGTAAGCAACAGCAGCAGTGCAAACACGTTAAGCACAACAGTAAACGGTGTAGCAGGAACAACAGTACCTATAATTAATACAAATACTAATGCACTAACACAGGCAGGCGGGCTGGTAAATACAGTAAATGGTGTGGCAGCAACCACTTCTATAGTAACTGGTACAGTGAGCAATATATTAGGATACAATGCTTCAGGAACACCTGTATATCAAACAGCATCAGCTATTTTGGGTGGAGCTACTACAAATGCACTCGCACTTAGTGGAAATACACTTACCAGCACAGTAAATGGAGTAGCGGCTACTTCTAATGCAGTAAGCGGCATAAGCAACACCAGCAGTGCCAACACATTAAGCACAACAGTAAACGGTATAGCAGGAACAACGGTACCTATCATTAATACAAATACCAATGCACTTACACAGGCAGGCGGCCTGGTAACTACAGTAAATGGTGTGGCAGCGACTACTGCTATAGCAACTGGTACAGTAAGTAATGTTTTGGGTTATAATTCTACCGGCGCACCTGTGTACCAGGCCTTAAGTAATCTTAGTCTCTCTTCGGCATGGAACATTACCGGAAACACCGGTACAAGCTCAGCTAATTTTTTAGGTACTACAGATAATGTTAGTATGCGTTTCAGAACAAACAATGTTCAACGTATGATAATTGATAGCCTGGGCAAAGTTGGTATTGGTACAAATACTCCCGCATCAGACTTAACCCTTTATCAAAGTGCAGGTTCAGCAGGTAGTTCAAAAGGGTTTACATTTACAGGTAATTCAATAAGTGGCGTAAGTTCGGGCACAGGTGTTTTAATGACGCTTGGTTATAATTCAGCAGGTAATAAACAGTTATGGTTTGGTGATGGCGATTATGCAGGAAATGCTGCGGGAAGTTTTGCGCGTTTTGTTGCTAATGGTACAAATTTTCCAACTTTTGATGCAGTGTCTGGTGATGGTGCTTCAAGAAGGTATCTGGCTTTGGGCGTTTCCGGCGATGCAAACTCAGGAGTTATTTTCGGAACAGATAATACAGGTACTAATCCCGGTTCACAAGTTTGGGATAATGGAAATATGACTATCGGCTCCGGCTATAAATCTTATGCTGCCCCAACTAATGGCTTACTGGTGCAAGGTAATGTGGGTATAGGAACAACTTTGCCTTCATCTGCTTTATCTGTTATCGCATCAGGTAACCCAATGTACGTTTCTGGTCTTACTGCGCTTACAAGCTTTAGCAGTACTGATAGCGTTCTTACAATTAGTGCCGGTACTGTTAAAAAAGCACCATACACACTTTTATCAAGCGGCGCAAGCAGCGGATGGGCACTTTCAGGTAACAGCATTTCAGCCGGGCAATTTCTGGGTACAACAAACACACAGGCATTAATTTTAAAAGCTAATAACGTACAGATTGGTTCTTTTGATGGCAATATTGGAAGTATTGCTCTTGGACTTGGTGCAGTTAATAATACCTCAGATCATAATATTGCAATAGGTTATAATGCCAGCACTAACAATCAGTTTGCTTTGGCATTAGGTTACCAGGCTACAGCCAGCGGTCCCCGTTCTGTTGCGCTGGGTAATGGCGGTACACCAACAGCTTCCGGTTCAGAGTCAATTGCCATAGGATACGGTGCTGTTTCCAGTGCTGCGCAGACAACAGCTATTGGTTATACTGCCCAGGCAACAAATAGTTATAACATTGGATTAGGGTATGATGCACAGGCTACCGGTTCGTCAGATGCGATTGCAATTGGCAGAGCTTCACGGGCTACACAGCAATACTCTATAGCATTAGGGTATAATGCTTCTTCAACCAACCAATTTGGTGTAGCTATTGGTTCGGGTGCTACCACAGCCAAAGACAGAGCTATTGTATTAGGAAATGCATCAGACAATACAGTTTCGGTTGGTATTGGTACAAATGCTCCTAATGCAAAGCTGCATATTGTTGGTGTTGCAGGAACAAATAATCCTTTACAAATAGCAGGTTTGCCAACGGGTACAGTTGGCACAGATAATATCTTAACTATTAATTCTTCAGGTGTTGTTGGTTCTGTAACGTCAGCAAATTTTGCAGGCGGTTACTGGACGTTAGCCGGCAACGCAGCTTCAAACACCAGCTTTCTCGGCACTACGAATGCCATTCCGCTACAGTTTAAATATAACTCTACATTAGCTGGTTATCTTGATGCTAACAATACCTCGTTCGGAACCTCAGCTACTTCAACGGCAGGCACTTTAAATACAGCGATCGGTTATACAGCCAATGCCGCTAATAATGCCACTGCAATTGGTGCAAGTTCTGTGGCAAGTGCACAAAACAACGTTGCAGTTGGTAACAGCGCAATTGCAAACGGAAGCACACTGGAAACTGCAATTGGCGCCGGTGCAAATGTTAATAGCCAGGAAGGCACTGCATTAGGTAATAACGCTATAGTTCAAGGCGGGCAGGCTACCTCACTCGGTGCTTCATCCAAAGTAACGGCGCAATATGGTGTAGCAGTGGGCTATAAATCTACTTCCGGCAGCGGGCAGGCTATTGCTGTTGGTTATAATTCAACAGCCAATGGTCAATATAGTTCATTAATAGGTTCAGGTTCAACAGCAGGCGGACAATATTCATCCGTAATTGGTACAGGTACTACGGCAAGCGGTCAATACTCTACTGCATTAGGCTCATCTGCCCAGGCCACTGCTCAAAATAATACTGCTGTAGGTTATGGTGCCCTGGCTAACAACAGCAACCAGGCAACTGCAATTGGCTCAACTGCACAGGCAACTTATCAAAATACCACGGCTGTAGGCTTTGGTGCGCAGGCAATAAATGGAAATCAAACCACAGCCCTGGGCGCATCTGCCCAGGCTACCGTTACAGCAAATACAGCGGTAGGTTATAATGCACAATCTACCGGTAATTCTAATGGTACTGCTATTGGAATGGATGCAAATACCACCGCTCAGTATGCTACAGCCATTGGTTCTGAAACTGATGCAACCACGCAATACTCAACAGCATTAGGTTACAATGCACAGGCTACAGGCAGCATTCAGGCAACTGCTATTGGCGCAGGTACGTCTGCAACGGGCAGTAATTCTACAGTCGTAGGTTATGGTGCTACCACAAGCCAGGCAAATGCGCTTATTTTAGGTAATAGTTCTGCAAACGTAGGCATCGGCACATCAACCCCAAATACCAGTGCCAAGCTTGATGTTGCCGGTACTTTTAAACTAGGCAGCACAGGCACCGTATTAAACAGCATGATAAAAGGTACTGCAACTGCTACTATTGGTTTAATAGGCATTGGTGGTACCAGCAGCACTACTTTTACCGTACCTAATGCCACAGTAGGCGCAATTGTTAGCGTAAGCCCAAAAGCTGCTTTGCCCTACTCCGTTGTTATTGGTTATGCGTATGTAAGCTCAGCCAATACGGTTACTATTACTTTTGGTGTAGGCGGCACCCCAACTGCCGGTTTTACCACAACACTTGACGTTGCGGTAATACAATAACAGGTACTTAAACTATTATTCATCATACAAAAAAATTCTTATGCCAGTAAAATACAAAGCCGTAGCCAAAGGACAACCAGGCGTTAAAGGTGGCGGCAAGCAACAATATTATGCTGCCGTTGTAAACGGAGATGTAAGGGATATTGATAAAATAACCACCACCGTTAGTAGCATAAGCACCGTAAGCGGTGCCGATATTCGTGCGGTGCTGTACGCATCTGTTGAAGCTATTACAGGTTTTTTGTCTGACGGTGATATTGTAAGGCTGGGTGATTTGGGCACTTTCAGGCTAAGCCTTAGCAGTAAAGGCGAGGCTGCGCCTGAAGATGTTACAGCAGATGATATTGATAATTCGCGCATACTTTTTACGCCGGGCCCAATGTTGAAAAATATGCTTAAAACGCTGCAGTTTGAAAAAGAAAAGCAGCCATCTGCAAAAGTGCCGGCAGTGAAAGTAAAAGGCCGCGCTGCTACCAAATAATTCCTGCGCAGCCATTACATGTTTGCTGTGCAGCAAAAAAAATTTGCAGGGCAGGCAATTGTTCTTTACACGTTAGAAATTTTATTTGAGAGCTGACTCGTTTTCCTTCAACAAATTAATCAACTCTTCTGTCTTTGTGCCTTGCGGATATGTTTGTACAAGATGATGCTCTTTGTTATATACAGCCATAAAAGGTGTAAACTTTACGCGGTAATAAGATGGGATGGCATAATTTTCATCTCTTGCAATTATAATATTATTGAATTGTTGAAGATGAAACTTTTCTGCAAATGTTTTTATTTCGGGTAACGGATAATAGCTCACCCAAACAAAGAAAATATTTTTCATGGCGCTCATTGTATCTGAAAACTCCTGTGCTGTTAACTGGCAATGCCCGCATTCAGGGCTGAAATAAATTATTACCACAGGTTTGTTTGCCGGAATCTTTTTATCATTAAAGTAAGTGCTGTCTGTTTGCAAAACGGTAAATGCAGGAATATGCAAAGAATCTTTTTGATAGGGTGGAATGGTATCAAAAGTTTGAGCATGGATTGAATTGAATTTTAAAAGCACAACTATTACAACGATAATTTTTTTCATACTGCTAAACTATAATAAGATGTTTTGCAAATTGTTTTGTTTGATGTTATTAGCCTTTATTTATAATTCTTTTTTAAGTTGATATTCCAGGCTTGTTAAGAATTGCATGGTATCAATACCATCTGCATAATCAGTAAGCGAAGGTGATTGCGTGGTGCCAAACGGAATAAAATCTTTACCGGCTATACATTGAATATCTGCATTATTCTTTAAGCTTTTAACCAATGATTTTGTTTCATTGTAATTTGCATAGTTAACCTGGCTAACCGGCGCAAATACACTTTCGTTTTCTGTAAGAATGATTGAGTCATTCGTCATATAAAACTTGCGATTCATTATTAATAATGCAAGCTGGTAATCATAATTGTTTTTATACTTATGAAAGTCTGCGAAGTAGTTATACTTTTTTAATGCATCTATCAGCGGGATAAAATTATAACCTTCCGGCACATACAGTTTGGTAACATTTCTGCAACCCATTCCAAAGTATAGTTGTATATCATCAGCTAATAAACTTAATTCTCCCGTTGTTTCATTGCCATATAAAACTGCAACTGAAGTTCTGTTGCGGCGAATGATGCTTGGGTATTTTCCAAAATAATATTCAAAGTAGCGGCTGCTGTTATTACTGCCGGTTGCAATATATGCATCGCAACCTTTTAAGTTTTCTGCAAATGCGATATACTGCTTTGCATCATCATTCCAGTCAATAAGTTTTTGAGCGATGTATTTAATAAGTACTGCATCTTTTGATGATAGCTTAATCATCGCTTTATTGCCGCTTATAAACACACATAAAAAATCATGAAAGCCAACCAGCGGAATATTACCGGCCATAACAATTCCAACTGTTTTAGGTTGCTGAATATCTTTTAGTTGATACTGTTCAATCCATTGTTCAAGCAAACTTCTATGTAAAAATTGTTGTGTAATATTTTTTATGGCAAGCTCAATAAACTCCTGTTTAAACCAGGCGTTCTGTGCTTCTGCTTTTTGTTTAATTTCCTGCAAGGCTTCATCATTCAAACTAAAATATTCACCAAGCTTAACTAATAAACTAATTCGTTCTTCAATATTCATTGCTTACTGCTTAATTTTACACGCAAAAATAACTTCAATATAAAATACAAAACATGGCAATTAAAATAACGGACGAATGTATAAACTGCGGCGCATGTGAGCCTGAATGTCCGAATAATGCTATTTATGAAGGCGGCGTTGAATGGGCTTTTGCAGATGGCACAACTGTTAGAGGTTCTGTTGTATTAATGGATGGAGAAATAGTTGATTCAGAAAAAAAAATGTCGCCACTTACCGTTGATGTATATTATATAACGCCTAATAAATGCACGGAATGCCAGGGCTTTCATGAAGAGCCGCAATGTGCCGCTGTTTGCCCGGTTGATTGTTGTGTGCCTGATGAAATGTATCGTGAAACAGTTGATGAGTTGCTTGCAAAAAAAGAAAAGTTGCACATTTAATTTAAACTTGATAATATTATTCAGGTGACAGACAAAATCTTTCACCTTTTTTATTATAAGTATTGTTCGCTCATAATTTCATTTTGTATTTCTTTGCTGATTTAAATGAAGAAAAAGATTGCATTAGTTACCGGTGGTTACAGTAGTGAAGCGGAGATAAGTTATCAAAGCCTTATCACCATTGATAACAATATTGACCGGCATAAGTATGATGTTTATGTAATTGACATAACATCTGAAGGCTGGTTTTATAAGACTGATGAGGGTGAAGATGTGAGTATAGATAAAAATGATTTTTCTATTATTGTTAATAAAGAAAAAATAAATTTTGATGGTGTGTTTATTGGTATTCACGGCACGCCTGGTGAAGATGGAAAACTACAGGGATATTTTGATTGTATCGGCTTGCCATATACAAGTTGCGATGTGGCAACGTCAGCATTAACATTCAACAAAAGATATACGGTTGCAGTTGCAGCTTTCGCAGGTATTCATGTTGCAAAATCATTACACATTTTTCGCAATGATGTTATTAATGAAGAAGATATTTTTAAGCAATTAAAGTTTCCTGTTTTTGTTAAACCAAACAACGGCGGTTCAAGCATAGGTATGTCTAAAGTAAAGCAGCCGTCAGAAGAAATTGGAGTTGCTTTACAAAAAGCTTTTAAAGAAGATGACCAGGTGTTGATTGAAGAATTTATTGAAGGCAGGGAACTTACAATTGGTGTATTCAAAAGCCATGATGAGATTATTACATTGCCAATAACGGAGATTATTTCAAAGAAAGAATTTTTTGATTTTGATGCAAAGTATAAAGGATTAAGTGAAGAAATAACGCCTGCAAACATTGATGAATCCATCGCTGAAAAAATTAGAACGGCTGCAACTAAAATTTATATAGTCTTAAATTGCCGCGGCATTGTGCGTATTGATTTTATTTATAATCAAGAAAAAGGCGAACCATATATGCTTGAAGTAAATACGGTGCCGGGTCAAAGTGCGGCAAGCCTTGTTCCGCAACAGGTAAAAGCAAATGGCTGGACGCTGCAGCAATTTTATACAACGCTAATAGAAGAATGCTGGCAATAAAATACCACATGTTTAAATTTATTACGAAACGTTCTTTTGCTGTAAACCTGCTGGCGGCAATTGCATTAATATTACTCATCGTGTTCCTGTTCTTTCTTTCACTTGGTTCTATCACGCGTCATAATGAAACAATAAAAGTTCCGTCTGTTACAGGCCAGTCTTTATCAGATGCAACATCATCACTAAAAAAACAAGGCTTTGGCGTTGCTGTGCAGGATTCTGTTTATATAGACACATTAGCGCCGCTTGCAGTTGTTAAACAATCGCCTGAATCAGATGAAATAGTAAAAATCAACCGCACAATCTATCTTACTATCAACCGTGCAACACCACCACTGATTGAGATGCCTGATCTGAGAGGATATTCTTTTCGCAGTGCGGAAATGTATCTTGAAAGTCTTGGCTTAAAATTAGGTGACACAAGTTACACACCTGACATTGCGCGTAATGCCGTTAAAGAACAGAAGTATAAAGGCAAAACAATTGCACCCGGCGATAAAATTCCAATGGCTTCTTCTGTTGATTTTGTATTGGGAAACGGGTTAGGAAACACGCAATTAACTGTTCCTGATTTGGTTGGTTTAACCGTAAGCCAGGCCAAAGATTATCTTTCAGGTGATAAAATAGGTATTGGTGTGATAATAGCAACAAGCGCAGTGCATGATACAGCAAATGCTTACATCAATAAACAAAATCCTGAACCAAAAATTATAATGCCTGATGGCGATACGGCAAGCAATCATATACGTGCAGGGCAACTGATGGATATCTGGATAAGTGATACGCCGCCGGTTCGTGATACAACAAATCAATCAATACCAAATCAATAATTTTATGCAAACAATTTCTGTTGAAGAATTAAAGAAACGCATGGACGAAGGCGAACCTGTAAATCTTGTTGATGTGCGTGAGCCAAACGAAAACGCTGACTTTAATATTGGCGGAACTTTATTGCCGTTGGGTGAAATAAGAAATTACAATACTGATGTAATAGATGATTTAAAAGATAAAGAAGTTATACTTTATTGCAGAAGCGGTAACCGCAGCGGCATGGCAACACAAATACTTGAACAGATGGGATTTTCAAACGTGAAAAATTTAACCGGCGGCATGCTTGCATGGCAACAAATAAAGTAGTTAATTTTCAAGATAGTTTTTTAATGATGTGCCTGTAATGAATGTCCAGCCTTGCGCAAAGCTTTCTTTTGTGAAATCTTTTTTGTCATGCGGAAAACTTTCTAACCCTTCATGTGTTAGTTTGAATCTTGTCTTATCGCCTTCATCAAACAATTCAAAGGTTACAACAGAGTTGCCTGCATAATCTTTATAACGCCAGCTATAACTCAATTTCTTTTCAAAAATTACTTCAAGCACTTTACATAAATGCGTGTATATAACATCTTCACCTGCATCAAATGAAAATTCAAAACCTGGTTCGGCTTTAAATTCAGCAATATTAAAATACCATTGTTTCATTTCATATACATCAGTCAATGCTTTCCAAACTTTTAAAACAGGTGCATTGTAACTTGTTTCGATAATTAATGGTTTGCTATACATTTTATTTTTTATGAAACGGATGATTGCAAATTTATAATACTTTATTGCTGTTCTTCATTGATTATAATTGTAAATCATTAGCTTCATTTTATAAATTGCTTTCAAATGCAAACGGCTTCTAAAAAAGTTATTAATGCCTGGGCAATGTATGACTGGGCAAACAGTACTTATAATTTAGTCATCACTACTACATTCTTTCCTATTTATTTTACGGCAGTTACAAAACATGCTTTTGGCAGTGAACGGGTGCCGTTGCTGGGCAGAACATTTGTTAATTCTTCTTTGTATGATTACACTTTAGCTGCTTCATATTTTATCATTGCGCTTTGCTATCCTGTGCTTACTTCTATTGCAGATACAAGAGGAAACAAAAAGAATTTCATGCGCTTTTTTTGTTACATAGGAGCGATTGGCTGCAGCGCTTTATATTTTTTTCATGGTGATAATATTTGGCTTGGCATTATTGCTTTTATGATGGCTGCAGCAGGATATGTAGGAAGCCTCGTTTTTTATAATGCATTTTTACCAGAAATTGCTTTGCCTGAAGATCAGGATAAAATCAGCGCAAGAGGGTTTTCATTCGGATATATTGGCAGCGTAATTATGCAGATAATCGGGTTTGTATTAGTGGTGTTGCTTGCCGATGACCCAAACTATCTTGGTCCGCGCATTA
>CAHJWK010000013.1 GCA_903642275.1 Chitinophagaceae bacterium | reverse complement strand
TTTTTTGCATAATGGACAGTTTTAAAATTAAAGTTTTTACTCTATTCTAATCCTGCCGAATCTTGGGTACGCTTACACGCTTACAAACAGTAAACAAACTGTTCTTTCATAATCAACGGATATGCTTTTTGCCATAAGTAAAACAACGCAACAAATTCAGGCAGCGCATCGGGATTTGATAATATCGTTGAAGGCAATGCCTGAATAGTCTTATACATTTCAATACAGGCTTCATTTAATAATCTTTGCTCTTCACTGCACTTTAAGCCAATAATGTCTTTGTCTGTTCTAATGAAATCAGTAAAAGATTTTATCGCTGTACCGTCTTTAGTTGTCTTGCCGGTAAAGGGTAACAATACAGGCAGATGATATTTCCCGCTGGAATAAACAACCGCATAACCAACAACAGTGCTTTTATCTGCTTCGGTTTTATAAAGGACTGATGGTGGAATGCCAAGCGAAAGAAAGTTGGTTAATGCTTGTGCAGCATGTTCTGATGCAGAAAACAATTTGCCAATGCCGGCTTTTGGTGTAATGATTATTCCTTCACCGCCTTCTTCAATCGTGAAGTATTACTTGAAAGCAAGTGCCTGTTCAACCAGGCCGCCATTGCTAAACTATTCAAAAATTTTATCTCTGTTCAACGGGCACATCGGTCTCATCAACAACAATTCCAACAACTACATCTCTTACTGCAACTAAAGCAAGTTATAGCAGTTGCCTTGTTAACCCGCCAACCATTTGTTATGAAATATACGCAGCGGTTATGTGCTGGCGGTTACCCATGAATACAGAATTGATAATATCATCAACATTGCAAAATCAAGTTCAACAGGTATTGCTATTACAGCGGTAATTCCAGGCACTGTAAACGGAACAGATTATCATGATAATACGAGCCCGGTGTTTGATTATTCGTGCAATGACGGATGAATAGGATTTGATCACGTTTGTATTGGAACTGATACTAAAATGACTCCGGCTTATCATTCTCCAAATGACTTTAGAGGAAGACCTCCCGGACCACCACCCGGTTTTGATAACAATAAAATACAGGACAATACCTAACAGAATATGAAGCCGCCGAATTTTCCAAACAATGGTCAACATGCAGGTGAGCGTACCAACAATGCATGGTCTGACTTAAAAACAGAATTTTATTATGCTGTGGTAGATGTCCATTAAAAACAGGATTTCAGAAATTGAAATCGGTAAAACAGGCGCCGGCAAATTTTGCAGAATATTCACTGCGACATCTCGTAATTAATGTTTAAAAACTATTAAATGATAAATTTTATGTATGGATTTTGATTGTTCAATGCATTGAATTATTTAATGCCATACTAATTTTTTTCGGCGTTTTCCTGCGCAATATCATATTCCAGTTCCGGGTCAATATTTTGAGCTTCAACTTTCTTTGCATTTTCCATCAATTCATCATGATGAGCCTTCAGCCAATCCAATTGTTTTTTGCCGTATGAAAAACGTGTGAACAATACAAACAATACAGGCACAATAAATATGGATATGGTTGTTGAAGCAATCATGCCACCCAATACAGTTACACCAATTGTATTTCTTGAAGCTGCGCCTGCTCCTGTTGCCAAAGCAAGTGGCAGTGAACCTAAAATAAATGCAAGCGATGTCATGATGATGGGACGCAATCTTAACCGAACTGCTTCCAATGTTGATTGCACTAATTCTTCACCTCGGTCAACACGAATCTTTGCAAACTCAACAATTAAAATGGCATTCTTTGCTGATAAACCTATCAGTGTTATCAAGCCAATTTGTGCATACACATTGTTGGTTAATGAAGGCGCAATGGTGAGAGCAAGTATGGCACCGAATGCACTGATAGGTACCGCAAGCATTACTGAAAGCGGCACAGACCAGCTTTCATATAAAGCAGCCAGGAAAAGAAATACAAACAAGATTGAAAACATAAAAATATAAACAGTGATAGAGCCGGCTTTAATCTCTTCATAACTTAACCCTGAAAATTCATATGTATAACCTCTTGGCAAAACCTTTGCTGCAATGGCTCTTAATGCATTTAATGATTGCCCGCTGCTGTAACCTTCCGGAATAGAACCATCAACTTCAGCAGAACGGAATATATTGAAATGACTTATTAGAGGCGGCGCAACTGTTGGTGTATAATTTATAAGCGTGCCAAGGGGCACCATTGAGTCAACAGAGTTGCGTACATAATATTTATTGATGTCAGAAACAAGCGCCCTGTAAGATGTATCTGCCTGCACAACCACGTGGTAAGTGCGGTTATATAAAGTAAAATTGTTCACAAAAAGGCTTCCCATAAATGCCTGCATTGTAGAAAATACATCAGATATATTCACGCCAAGCTTTTCACATTTTTCTCTGTCAACTGTTAAGTTATAGCTTGGTGTATGTGCAGAGAAAGAAGAAAATGCAGTAGCAGTAGCAGGATTTTTTTTAGCGGCTGCAACAAACTTGTTTACAGCTTTTTCAAACGCATATACATCGTCTGTTGAGTTGCCTTCTTCAATCTGGATAGCAAAACCTGCGGCAATACCTATTCCGCGTATTGGCGGAGGTTGAATAACAGTTACACTTGCATTTTTAATTCCTGCTTTTGCAAATCTTTTTTTCAGTTCATCTGAAATGCCTGGCAACATGGTGGTTTTTGTTTTGCGTTTGCTCCATGGTTGCAGCATCACGAACATAGAACCACTGTTTGATGTAGCGCCTCCACTCAGAATATTAAATCCAGATGAAGCTGTATAATGAAGAATGCCTGGCGTTGAACCAACTATTTTCATTAGTTTTTCCATCACATTTACAGACTGTGTGGTGGATGATGCATCAGGCAGTGAATAGGTAATTAGTAACCGTCCGCCATCTTCTGAAGGAACAAAACCGGATGGTTTTATTTTGAATAGGAAAAATGTACCACCACAAATAATAAGTAATATCAGTACAACAACTACTGAATACTTAATACCTTTTTCTACGCCTTTTGAATAGCTGATTGTAAGCTTATCAAACCATTTATTAAACCAGTCAAAAAATTTATCAAGAATATTTTTTTTGTTATGATGAGAAGGCTTCAGCAACAAAGTGCAAAGTGCGGGAGTTAATGATAAAGCAACAAATGCTGATATAATAACTGAGATAGCAATGGTTATAGCAAATTGCTGATATAATCTTCCCACGATACCGGGAATAAAGCCAACCGGAATAAATACTGAAGCAAGAATTAATGCAATTGCAATGATAGGTGCAGAGATTTCTTTCATTGCATGATACGTAGCTTCTTTCGGAGACATGTGTTGATCATCAATATAATGCTGCACTGCTTCAACAACAATTATTGCATCATCAACCACAATACCAATGGCAAGCACGAAACCAAACATGGTTAAAGTATTAATGGTGAAATGCAATGGAATAAAAAAGCAGAATGTAGCAAGAATTGATACCGGTATTGCAACAAGTGGAATTATAGCTGAGCGCCAGTTTTGTAAAAACAAAAACACAACAAGCGCAACAAGACCCAGTGCTTTTAATAATGTGCCCAGCACTTCCTGCATGGAAACTTTAATGATAGTAACCGATTCAAAAGGCACGATATAATCTACATCTGCAGGAAAAGATTTCTTTAATTGGGCAAGTGCATTATAAACATTATCTGCCGTTTGCAAGGCATTGCTGCCAGGCGACTGAAAGATTTGTATAACGGAACAACGATGTCCATCCACAAAAGAATTACTTGCAAATGTGAACTTGCCTAACTCAACTCTTGCAATATCTTTTAAGTAAACCATCTGACCTGTTCCGGGATTTGATTTGATGATGATGTTCTCATAATCAGATACTTTATTCAACATGCCATTTACCAAGATTCCTGTTTCGTAAGGTTGTGCTGTTGGCTGTGGCGGTGTGCCTGCGCTGCCCGCAGCTACATATACATTCTGTGAGTCTAAAGCTGCTACAACATCAGAAGGCATCAAGTTATAGGAAGCCATTTTATTCGGGTTCATCCAGATGCGCATGCTGAATTGGTCAGCACGGGCAGATACATCTCCAACACCTGGCACACGCAGTATAGCATCTTCAATAAAGGTTGATGTATAATTATCAAGAAAGGTGATGTTATGACTTGCCTTTGGAGAATAAATCGCAATCAACATTAACTGGTCAGGATTGCTTGCCCTAACTGTTAATCCAAGTTTACTAACAACAGACGGCAATAAAGGTTTTGCTATACCTAACCGGTTCTGCACATTTAGTGCAGCTATCTGCACATTGGTGCCAATATTAAATGTTACACGAAGGCTTACACCACCGCTGTTTGTGCTTGTGCTTTGCATGTACTCCATGCCGGGTGTTCCATTTACCTGTTCTTCAATAGGTGTAATTACAGTTTGCTCCACAGTTTGCGCATCGGCGCCAGTGTAGGAACCATTTAATGAAACACTTGGCGGAGATATGTTTGGATATTGGTCAACGGCAAGCGTACTCATACAAATCAAACCTGCAATAATCAGTACAATAGAAATAACAATTGCTGTTACAGGTCTTTTGATGAACGTGTTTGCAATCATGCCTCTGCAGGTTTATTCAATTCACGTGATTTTTGTATTTCGTATTCAAGCTCCAGGTCGATGTTTTGTTCTTCTACCTTTTTCGCTTTTTCCATCAGTTCATCATGATGTGATTTCAGGTATTCCAATTTTTCTTTACCATACGAAAAACGTGTAATCAATACAAACAAAACAGGTACGACAAATATGGCAATTGTTGATGCAGCGAGCATTCCACCTAACACAGTAACACCAATCGTTCTGCGGGCTACTGCGCCTGCGCCTGTTGCAAATACCAGCGGCAAAACACCAAGAATAAATGCAAGTGAAGTCATGATGATGGGACGCAAACGAAGACTAACTGCATCAAGTGTTGACTTTAATAAATCTTCGCCTCTGTCAACTCTTACTTTTGCAAACTCCACTATTAAAATTGCATTCTTTGCAGCAAGACCGATAAGCGTAATTAAACCTATTTGTGCATACACATTATCTGTAAGACCCGGCACTAAAAACAATGCGAGTATAGCACCGAAAGCACCAATCGGCACAGCTAATAAAACTGACAACGGAACAGACCAGCTTTCATACAATGCAGCCAAAAACAAAAACACAAACGTAATAGAAAACATGAAAATATATATTGTTGCGGAACCGGCTTTTACTTCTTCATAACTTAAACCGGAGAATTCAAAGTTGTAGCCTTCAGGCAAAACTTTTGCAGCCACTTGTTGCAAAGCATCTAAGGTTTGCGTATTGCTGTAACCTGATGAGGAAGTACCATCTACTTCAGCCGTTCTGAAAATATTAAAATGTGATATAAACGGCGCCGCATCTGTTGGCTTATAACTGATAACTGTACCAAGTGGAACCATGGTGCCAGCCTGGTTACGAACATAATATTTGTTCATGTCAGACACCATTGTTCTGAATGCAGTATCTGCCTGCACTACCACATGAAATGTTCTGTTATACGTTGTAAAATCGTTGATGTATAAACTGCCCATAAATGCCTGTATAGTTGTAAATACATCACCCACATTTACACCAAGCTTTTCGCATTTTTCTCGGTCAACGGTAAGATTATAATCCGGTGTATGCGCAGAATAAAAAGTATATGCTTTTGTTATAGCAGGATTTTTATTTGCCTCATCAATAAACCTGTTTACAACTTTTTGAAAATCCTGTAAGTTGTCGGTTGCACTGCGTTGTTCTATCTGCAAACTAAAACCACCGGTTGTGCCAACGCCCGGCAAAGGTGATGGTTGTATCACTTCCACATTTGCTTCTTTAATTCCGGCATCCTGAATGCGCTTTTGCAACACATTTACTATGCCCGGCACTTGTTCATTTTTGTTATGTCTTTTATCCCACGGCGCAAGCTGACAATATATAGTACCGTTGTTTGATGTAGTTGCATTAGTAACAACATTTAAACCGGATAAGGCCGCATAATGCACTATGCCAGGTGTATTGCCAATCACACGCATCAGCCTGTTGATAACATTTACTGATGCTGCTGTTGATGAAGCCGGTGGCAACTGGTATGTAACATATAAATTGCCTTCATCTTCAGAAGGTATAAAGCCTGTTGGCTTTACATGAAACAACAATACTGCTCCAATGCAAACACAAACAAGAAGTATAATAATGTACTTCGATTTGTCAATACTTTTTTTAACGCCGTTTGTATATTTCGCGGTTACTTTTTCAAACCATTTATTAAATCTGAAAAACAATTTATTAAGTCCTTTTGCATCTTCTTTAATACTCGTTGGCTTTAATAATAAAGTACACAATGCAGGTGTAAGTGATAAAGCTATAAATGCTGATATGATAACAGAAATGGCAATGGTGATTGCGAACTGCTGATATAATTTTCCTACAATACCTGGTATAAAACCAACCGGCACAAACACCGCAGCTAATATCAATGCAATAGCAATTACAGGCGCTGAAATATCTTTCATGGCACGATAAGTACCTTCTTTGGCAGTCATGCCTTCTTCATCAATATAATGCTGTACTGCTTCAACAACAATTATTGCATCATCAACCACAATACCAATAGCCAGCACAAAGCCAAACATGGTTAAAGTATTAATGGTAAAGCCTAACGGAATAAAAAAACAAAAGGTGCCAAAAATTGAAACAGGTATGGCAAGAACAGGTATTAAAGTGGAACGCCAGTTTTGTAAAAACAGAAAGACAACAATAGCAACAAGACCTAACGTTTTTAATAGTGTGCCCACCACATCACTCATTGAAACTTTTACAACGGTTACAGCTTCAAAAGGAACGCTGTAGTTTACATCTGCCGGAAATGTTTGTTTGAGTTTGGCAAGTTCAGTATACACACCTTTTGCTGTTTGCAAAGCATTGCTGCCGGGCGCCTGGTATATCTGCAGATAAGAAGCACGATGACCATCCACAAAAGAATTACTTGAAAAAGTAAACTTGCCCAATTCAACTCTTGCCACATCTTTTAAATACACTAACTCGCCGGAAGAAGGAATTGTTTTTATAATAATGTTTTCGAACTCAGGAACTTTACTTAAACGTCCATTTACTAAAATGCCCAGTTCATAAGTTTGCGTAGATGCTTGCGGAGGTACACCTGCCGTGCCTGCAGCCACCTGCACATTTTGTGCATTAAGTGCATTGATTATATCAGTTGGTGTTATACTGTAAGAAGCCATCTTATCAGGGTTCATCCAGATGCGCATACTGAAATCATCGGTAAAACGAGTGATGCTGCCAACACCAGGCACACGCAATAAAGCATCCTGTATAAAAACGTTAGTATAATTATCAAGAAAAGTAATATTGTGTGTATTGCCGGGCGCATAAATAGCAACCATCATCAACATGCTCGGGTTAACGGCTCTTACGGTTAAACCTAAACGGCTTACTACTGCCGGCAATAACGGCGTTGCGATGCTCACACGGTTTTGCACATCAAGCGCAGCTACATCTACATCAGTTCCAAGTTTAAAAGTAACGTTCATCTGCATGGAACCGTTATTGGTACTGTTGCTTTGCATGTATTCCATGCCGGGCGTTCCGTTCACCTGCTCTTCAATGGGAGTAGCTACTGTTTGTTCAACAGTTTGTGCATCGGCACCGGTAAACTGTCCGTTCACCTGAACAACAGGTGGAGTGATATCAGGATATTGGTCAATCGGCAGAACAAGAATGCACACGATGCCCGTAATTACTAATACAATTGATATAACGATTGCAGTTACCGGTCTTTTAATAAAAGTATTCGCAATCATGAAGTCTCTTTTTATTATGCTTACTATCCTTTGCCACCTTTTCCTGTTGAAGGACCTACCTTATTTGCGGTTGTAACCTGGCTGCCATCATGCAAATTTTGTACGCCATCAATCACCACTTTGTCGCCTTCTTCAATACCGGATTTTATAACCATATTTGCCCCGATAGTTTGCCCTGTCTGTACTTTTTTTTCCACTGCAACAAGCTTCGGGGTTTTTGAAGTATCAGATTTATTTTTTGAATCGACATCCGGGCTTTTATCTGCTTCTTTCATGCCTTGTTTTTCTTTTGTATTATGAATGACGGAATCTTTAACTATATATACAAAATATTCACCCATCTGTTCAACTACTGCTTTTGCAGGCACCACCAATTGCGGTTGCGTATCCTGGTTGTGCACACGCAGCAAGCAGCTCATGCCTGCTTTTAAATCACGCTTTGAATTTTGAAATATTATCCTGATTTTAATTGAACCTGTTTGCGGGTCAACTGCCCTGTCTATTACAGATATTTTCCCCTGGTACGGATACAATGAATTATCAGGCATCAGGATAGTAAATAAAGAATCAGGCGTTGCTTCCTGCCCGTTAAATATTTTTTCAAAATGCGGTAACTGTTTTTCATTCACCACAAAATCAACAGCCATTGGATTGTTGGTTGAAATTGTATTTAAAACAGTTGAACCAACTGTAACCACATTGCCTAACTTAACCTGGCTGAAACCAATGGTGCCATCAAAAGGTGCAGTGATAATAGAATAACTGAGATTTGTTTTTGCCGTATTAACGGATTGCTGCGCTGCTGCTACTTCATTCTTTGCATTTTGTAAAGCAATAACCGCGTGATCATATAACTGTTTTGCAACTGCATGATAGTTGTTCAAATACACATAACGGTCTGCATCCTGTTGCGCTTCTGTCTCAGTACCTTCGGCAACCTTCAAATTAGCTAAAGCAGCATCGTATGCAGCTTGATAAAGTCTTCTGTCAATTTCATACAACACTTGTCCTTTCTTTACATCACTTCCATCTTTAACAAAAATATTTGTAACATAACCCTGCACCTGCGCCACAATATTTACCTGGTTTAATGCCTGGGTAGTAGAAGGATATTGATCATAATACAATACCGTTTGCGCTTTTACTATATATAAATTTACAGGCACTGTTTGAGAAGCGGCGGCACTGGTATTATCTTTTTTCTTTGCCTTGCAGGAAACAAGACACGTACAACTAATAAAAAGTATAGGTACTAATAGTTTCATGCTTCATGTATTAATATTTAATATCACCTGTTGCTTTTTGAAAATCTACCTTACTGGAAAGCAACTGGAACAAAGCGTTCAGATAATTTATTTCAGATGATATTAAATTAGATTCTGCTGTAATAACATTCAGGTAAGGAACAATGCCTTGTTTATATTGAAGTGTAACCACAAAATAAACACGCCTTGCAAGTGCCACATTGTTTTGCTGTATATGCAGGCTATATAAATTGCTTTTATAATCTGCAAGTGCCGATGTATACTGAGAATAAATTTCTGCACGCAGGTTAACAACGTCCCATCCCAGATAATCTTCCTCAAGCTTTGAGCGGCGCAAATTCTGAATGCGCGAAAAGCCTGTGAAGATGGGAACACTTACGTTTAATCCAATCAAAGAATATGAATAACCTTTTGAATAAAGTTTTGAAAAAGTATTGTTCGTAAACTGGTAATTATAATCAAAGAAACCAGAGACGGTTGGCAATGCAGCGAGGTGATAATAATGTGTAAGCTGATGTTGTATGTCAATGTTAGTTTGATAGAAACGATATTCTGTGCGGCGATTGTATTGCAGCTGCTCTGTTGTATCTACATTAATGTCATTCATCATCTGCGCAGAGTCATAAGCAATATTAAATTGCTTTTCAGGCGGGTAACCTATAGACTGTTTCAAAGCAGCATATTGAGGCGTAACATTTTCATTTGCCTGTTTTAACTCGGCAAGCGAATTGTTTAAAGTAATAGTTGCTTCTTCATAATCTGTTTCATCAACTATACCACCGATGTATTGATGATAGGAATCTCTTACATTTTGTGCAAGCCTTACCGTATCTTCTTTTAAAATATTAATCTGCTGAAGTGTGAGCAACAAATTATAAAATGATTTACTTACTGATACATAGATATTAATCTTTGTGCTGTCACTTAGCTCCTGCGATTGCTTTACGTAATAAGGTGCAACCTTTGAATAATAGATAAGCAAAGGATTAAAAATATTTTGTGTTAATGATACACCGGGTACAGATGAATTTCTTATGCTGCTTTGTGTAGGTGTAGTGCCGGTATTATTTACATAACCGGGTAATTGTAAATAGTGATTAATGTTTGCACTCGCCGATACCTGCGGATATAAGCCAGATTTATTGATAGCGTTTGTAGCTTTTGCAATGGATTCGTTTATCTGCGCCTGTTTAAAAGTGGGCTGGTTTTGTAAACCATAATCAATACATTGCTGCAAAGTGAAAGTTGTAATAGTATCATTTGTAGTTTGGGCAAACGTATTGAAAGCAGAAATAAAAAAAAGAGTAATTAAAAATAACTTTAAGTATAAATGATTGCGATGTAAATTTTTATTGCGATAATTAAAAGAAAGCCATGCTGACCATAGATTTACTTTCATTTTTAAATCTCGTTTTCATTAAAAAAGATATATTAACTAAGGTAAATCACCTATTCCTATCAAAAGGCAAATCGTTTGTAATTGTAATGATTTTCACATTTTTATAAGTCAAAGTATAACAAATAATTTCTGAAAATTTTGTGATTGCTAAATTAATTCAGATAGATGTTACACATAGGTGAGGTTGAAACCCAACGATACTTGAACTTAAAATTAATTATAATCATGCAATGGCGCAAAGGCGTTTTAATAGCATCCATAAAAAAAAGAGTTGCAGATATATGTGTATAATTGCAACTTAATCGCATCTACTTTAATATGACTTGGCGTTACCTATGGGAATAAATTTGCTGACGAACATGGGAACGTTCTTTTCACGAGAAAACCTACAACCGAAAATCAGTTTGACAATTGATGGGTCAAAATTGACACATTCATACTTAATAAACTACAATAACGATTTAGAAATTGACTGATATTGTCTGATAAGAAGTGACCTAAAATAATGTTCAGTGACCTGTGTGCTGATATGAGACATGGCATGAGATATAAAGGATACTGAAGCATAATCAATTACTAAAGCGTTTGGCATCTTTCCTGTCTGTTTTATTTCGTTCAAGATGCATTTATATATATCGTTTTATTTGCAGTGCATTTACAACGCTAAAGTTGCAGTGGTGCTGATGAAGAAAAAATCAATTTTTCCACCTTCTTCTTTGTGCATCAATCCATGCCATATTGCATTTTCAACATAAGGTTGTAAAAGCATTGGCGGTGTTTCAATATAATCTGCTTCAACATCTTTTGCTATATCAATTTTTTATATTGAAGTTTTTCTTTAAAGCGCATAGCTTCCATTTCAATATATAACTGCAGCATGTTAAGTTCAGATGACAATACAATTTTTTCTTTTGCAGATTCTTCCATTACCAGTCTTATTAGTTTAGAAAACTTACTAAGATATTCTGTCGCAGAAGCCGTATCATTTTCTATAGTATAAAGCTTAATAGAATTAAGACAATTAAAAATAAAATGCGGGTTCATTTGAGATCGAAAGGCTGTAAGCGAAATATCAGCAATGTTTTTTTGTAACTGAAGCTTTGTGTTTTCGTTTTCTGATTGTTGAATTTTCAATTCGCCTTCTAAACGTGTTGCCTCAACCAAATGTTTTCTACTTTTTTGTATATAGTGGTATAAAAAATAAATTAAGTTCCATATTCCTAAAAATTGCGCATTTAACCACGTGCCTGTAAATGCTGCTTCAAAAGCACTAAAATTATACTTGTAATTATCAGGCGAAAACAATAAATCAGGTATCCATTCAAGTACTGAATAAATTAAAGCAAAAAGTATAGAAGTAAAGAATATGGCTATAAGTTGTCTACCAATCGCAAGGTCTAACATCCTTGTTTTAATAATAAACAATCGCATAAGATGCGAGGTGAATACTCCAATTAAGGTTGTACTTATTATAAAAAGATAGTTTGGAAAATCGGTAAGCCTTGGAATGAAAAAATAAAAAAAACTTGTGATTAAAAGAAACATGCCCAGCCAATAATCTGGCACCACCAATATGCTGACAACTTTTTCTTCACTCTTTAGTATTTGCTTTAAAGTTATATAATTAAACAAGCCACTAATATTGCTCTGGGTAAACAGTTTACAATAAATGGTAAACAACGGATTTATTGAGTAAGCGATTTTTTTAAACGATATTCTTTCCCTCAACCAATCTGCACCTCACTCAACAGAATTGTTTATTCACAAGCAATCATAGTTACAGACATGTAACCTGTTTTAGTTTTATGTTTTGAAGATTATATACAAAGAATGCGATTCTTCTTTGTAAAACAATTCGACTAATACAAATGCAGATAATTTATAAACTTAACTAAAGTGCCAGCGAACATAATTCAATCAATCGTAAAATATGTATTGCTACTTTCATCAATAATACTGTTTGTATATACGCCATGTAATAGTCAATCATCCATTCATGGCAAGGTGCTTAATGCAAAGAATGAACCTGCTGCAAAAGCTTCGGTTTTATTACTGCAGGCAAAAGACTCTTTATTAATGAAAGCAGCAGTATGTGATAATAATGGCAGCTATTTTTTTAGCAGTATCAAGGATGGAAGCTATCTTATTGAAGCAAGTTTTCTTAATTACAAACAGGCTTACAGCAAAATTTTTATTACTGATAAATCGCACCATGATGTTACCATTGACAACACTATGCTTACCGAACAAACAGCGCAGTTAAACGATGTTACCGTTACCGTAAAGAAACCTTTTCTTGAACAAAAGATTGACAGGCTTGTGATTAATGTGGCAAGCAGCATTACATCAGCAGGCAATACAGCGCTTGAAGTGCTGGAACGTTCCCCGGGCGTTGTAGTTGACCGTCAAAACAATACCATTGCTGTAAATGGTAAAGATGGAGTAGTGGTTATGATTAACGGGAAAAAAAATTATATGCCCATGAATGCGCTCATTCAAATGCTCAACAGCAGGAGCGCAAACAATATTGAAAAAATTGAACTAATAACAACGCCGCCTGCCAGTTTTGATGCAGAAGGCAATGCCGGTTACATAATATTGTGTTGAAACAAAATAATAATTTCGGAACCAACGGCAGTGCTTCTGCTACGTTAGGCTATGGAAAGGGTTTAATTTCTGAAGCAACATTCAATATCAACCATCGCAAAGGGAAAATAAATATTTACAGCGATGTGTCGTATTCAAGAATAAAAAAACCTTTTACTGCGTATAGTTTAAGTGAAATTTCAAACAATCGCATAATTACCAAAACAGATTTGACGGCGACAGGCATGATACCACACTTAATATAAATGGAAGGCTTGGGCTTGACTGGCAAGCAGGTAAAAAAACAGTTGCAGGCATATTGGTTTCCGGATTCGATAATCATTATACGCAAAGCGAACATAACCTGAGCAGAATTTTAACTGATAACATACTGGATACGATTATTCATCATAATAACAGTGAGCTAAATAGCCTGTACAGCTATACCGCCAACATTAACCTGCAGCATAATTTTAATGAAACGGATAAGCTTACTGTAAATGCTGATTATATTTATTATCATTAAAATCAACCGGTAAATTATAGCAGCATTTATAATGATAACAACGACAAATTTATGTATGACCGTGTATTCAGAAGTGGCAAAAAAACACCAATGCATTTTTTTGTTGATGCGATTGATTTTTCAAAAAAGCTTGCAAAACGTGTTAGTCTTGAAGCAGGTCTTAAACAAACTTTTTCTGCATTTGATAATGATGTAAGTTTTGAAAATTTTATACAAAATGTTTGGGTAAAAGATGATTCGCTTTCTGTAAGATATGAGCTGAAAGAAGATTACACTGCAGCTTATGCATCTCTTGATATAAATCTGGATTCAGTCACGGAAATTAAAGCAGGCTTACGTTACGAGTATACCAATTCAAATCTCGGAACAGCAGCAACAAAAAATATTGTTGACAGGCATTACGGTAATTTCTTTCCAAGCTTTTATATTACACGCAAGCTGAACGAAAAAAGCAGTGTTGATTTTTCTTACAGCCGCCGCATAACACGTCCTACATTTAACGATCTTGCGCCATTTACCTATTATTTAAATGCAAATTCACTTCTTACCGGAAATCCTTCTTTGCAGCCATCATTGTCCGACAACTTTAAAGCCGATTATACATACAAGCAATATTTGTTTTCTCTTTCTTATTCAAAAGAAAATAATGCCATTACAACATTTCAGCCGTATACAGATTCTCTTACTAACAAGCTGATATTATCAGCAGAAAATTTAATCAATCAAAAAACTGCATCAGTGGTAATTGCCGTACCCGTAACCATAACAAAATGGTGGAACGGACAGTTAAGCCCGACAGCTTTATGGCAACAAGCAAACGCTTTATATACTTGAATAACGCCTTTACAACAAAAGCAAAAAAGGTCAGTGTATAAGCGTTGAGGTATGATTATTTTGCAGCTAAGCAAAGCGCCTTCGCTTCACATAATTATTATATCTGCTCTGGCGATTAAACATTAATTAAACTATATTAAAATAACGACAGTGAAAAGATTTAACCTTGTTATTGTACTAACATGTATAGCACTTTCATCATTCGCACAAAACAATAATGATACACTTATTCCGAAAACAATGGAAGGTGTAAAAGCAATGAAGTTTACATCTTCCATAAACCATCATAATTATATAATATTTGTTCAACTGCCAAATTTATATAATGACAGTAATAAGAAAACATATCCTGTGATGTATGCACTGGATGCACAATGGAGCTTTCCATTTTTAATGGAGGCACAAGGTTCATTATTGTATGATAACCTAACCCCTGAAATGATATTCGTAGGTATAGACTTTCCGCAAAACTGGTTTGCCAACAGGAATAGGATTTTACACCAACACGTACAGATTTTGATACCGCTTCGGGTGGCGCTTCTGCATTTTTTCAAATGATAAAAAAGGAAATTATTCTTACATAGATTCAACTTATCGCACTGATAAAAAAAATAACGCGTTAACAGGTGGTTCTTTAGCCGGGCTTTTTGTTCTGTATACAATGTTTCAGCAGCCATCGCCCTTTAACCGCTTTATTGCAAACAGTCCTTCTGTATTTTATGATAGCTTATTAATATCTAAAATCGAAAAAGAATACACTGCTAAAACGCATGAATTAAAAGCAAAACTGTTTATTAGTTCAGGAAATTATGAAGAAGATAACGACCCGCCTTTTTATAAAAATTTCGTTGCACAATTAAAAGCCAGTAACTATAATGGACTTGAAATGGAAAGCCTTTTGGTTGACAAAACAGGTCATGGCAGTGCAGGTTTTTATGCTCTCATAAGAGGCATGGAATTTATTTATAACAAACCTGATATAACTGTTGATACAACTTTATTAAGTCATTATGCAGGTCATTATGAATTCAGCACTCAACTCTTAAACAAAAATGATGCTTTATACTTTTCAGGAAATGGAATAGAAAGAAGGCTGAGTGCAGAAACGGATAAACGGTTTTATTTAAAAGGAGTAAATGAATAATAAAGGCAAAGTAACCGATCTTCAATTTACCGGAGCAGATAATAACATGTTTGTGAAAAAGCTTGATTGAAAACAAAGCATAAAAGAGTAAAATAAATAACTATGCTGCAACATAAGAATATAATCTTACGCACTCTTACAGATGAAGACGCATTCGCTTTAGCACAATTAGCAAACAACAAAAAAGTGTGGGATAATCTTCGTAATATATTGCCGCATCCTTATACAATGGAAGATGCTGTCTTCTTCATCAACCTGACAAAAAAGGAAAGCCCGCAGGTAAGTTTTGCTATAGAATATGATGTAGCATTTTGTGGCATGATTGGTTTGGTACCACAAAAAGATGTGTACCGGAAAACGGCAGAGATAGGTTACTGGATTGGCGAACCATTTTGGGGTAAAGGCATTGCTACAAAAGCCGTAGCGCTAATTACGGATTATGGTTTTGACGAACTGAATTTCATAAGAATTCATACCGGCATATTTGAATACAATATTGCATCAATGAAAGTATTGGAAAAGAACGGTTATATGAAAGATGGCATTTTTAAAAAATCAGTTTTTAAAAATAATAAGATTTGGAATGAACACAGATACTTTAAATTAAAATCATCATGAAAAAATTATTATAAAGTTTACTTATACTTTGTTTCTACCGAATCGCCTGACATTAATAAATTCCGTGTAAAGGCGCATACAGAGCAAGGCGGTCATGATGTACCTGAAGATAAAATTGAAAAACGCTACCACCGTTCAATGGACTTTTTATATGAAGCCAGCCAGATTGCATATCAGGTACTCTTTTTTGATAATTCTGTAAATGGAGAAGAGTCTGTAATGTTTGCACATTTCAAGCGAACAGGTAAAAAGAAAAAGTGGGATGATATGAAGGAAACAGATATTCCGAACTGGTTTTTTAAGTACTACATAGAAAAAATTAAATATTAATCTTTACAGTTATAAGCGTGTGGTTATTAACCGTGCTTTTGAAGCAGTAAGTTTTGCTGTTCTGCTTCATCTATGGCAATCTTAATAGAAGTTAACAGAAAAGAATTAACAGCGTTGTTTTCGGTTAAATCATACCAGTTACCTTTATCTGTTTCATACAGTTTGCAAACCACATCTTCTTTGTTATTTGTGTCGTACACAGTAAATTGTTTCAAAGTTGCCTTTACAATATCCAAAGTATTTTCAACATTGTACATTAAAGTGGTATAAGCATAACGATTTCCATTATGCAGGTGTATATCCCTTCTTTCTATAGCAGTTTCTAGTTGGAGTCTTAATAAAATAATACGATTCACAGCTAGCTTATGGCAATGCTTAAAATTATTCAGGTATGCTCTCCGTGATGTTATATATATAATTAAAATCACTTGGTGTAAATACTATTAAGCTTCAGGCTGTTTTTGAAACTTATGGAAAAGGTCAAGGCTACGGTACTATTGATTATGATAAAATAAGAAGTGACCTATGAACAGAAGAATAACTGAAATCTAATTCCTACTAAATTAATAGGAATTAAAAAACATTCTTACTTTTGTTATTGTAACAACTAAATATTTTCAATGGAAACTATTGCACAAAGAAGAATCTATTTTGATAATGCTGCAACAACGCCGCTTAATGATGAAGTAATTGATGCTATGCTGCCTTATCTGACAACACATTTTGGCAATCCATCTTCTGTGTATAGTTATGGACGTGAAACAAGACGTGCTGTTGAAAATGCGCGTAATGCTGTTGCTTCTATTTTAGGTGCTGATGCAAATGAAATATATTTTACCAGTGGTGCTACTGAAAGTACCAACATGGCAATACGTGCTGCCGTTTCAGATTTACGATGTAGAAGAATTATTACTTCTCCGCTGGAACATCATGCCACATTGCATACGGTTGAAAATCTTCATAAGAAAAAAAATATTGAGTTAGAATTTGTAAAGATCTTACCAAATGGTCATATTGATATAGATGATCTTGAAAATTTGCTTACATCGTCTTTTAAAAAAACATTAGTAACGTTAATGCATGCAAATAACGAGATAGGCAACATTACAGATATAAGTATTGTTGGTAAATTATGCAAACAATGCAACGCAATTTTTTATAGTGACACTGTTCAAACCGTTGGTCACTTTCCGTTTAAGCTGCATGCAATGCCTGTTGATTTTGTTAATGGTGCGGCACATAAATTCCACGGACCAAAAGGTGTGGGCATTATTTACATTAACAGAAGAAATACAATAGATCCGTTTGTACATGGCGGTTCACAGGAAAAAAATATGCGTGCCGGCACAGAAAATATTTATGGCATTGTGGGTTTCGCAAAAGCTTTGGAACTCGCTACAAAAAATTATGAAGCAGACAGAACTTACATCACTGATCTGAAAAAATATATGATACAACAGTTAACTGCTAACATTAAAGAGATAAGTTTTAATGGTGATATTAAAGGCTGCAGTTTATATACTGTGCTTAGTGTAAATTTCCCCAAGACTCCACAGAGTGAAATGATTCTTGTGAATCTTGATGATAATAATATTTGTGTTAGTGGTGGCAGTGCCTGTACACCTAGTGCTAAAGGCAGCCATGTAATTGCTGCCCTTAAGCCAAGTGGCGATTGCGTTACTGTGCGCTTTTCATTCAGTAAACATAATACGAAACAGGAAGCTGATGTAGTTATAGAAAAACTGAAAGCACTGATATAACCTCACTACTTCAAATCAAAATCAGCTGTCATAACATCCCAGTGCGAAATCAATAATTCAAACCTGTGTTGCTCTTCTTTATTAAATGTATCCTGGTCAGGATATAAATCTTTTTTATACGGTGCTACCAAATTTTCATCGAACGCAAGTACTGCTGTTTTAAACACAACGGTTACACGAAAATCCCAGCGTGTATCTTCACCACTATGCAAACGCGGCGTGGTTGCAGTAATACTGATAACATCACCATGTTCCTGCGCTTTCTTTAATAAAGGATAATGATTTTTTTTCCATAATGCGATAAACTCATCAGCATAACCCCACTTTACACGATAATAATCTTCCACTGCAAAATACTGGCTGCTTGCAGCGTTTGTTTGTGCATTGCTTTTTATGGTGATGCATGAAGCAATGCAGATAAATAATAAAAGCGTTTTGATTTTTTGTTGCATATAGTTGTTTTATTTTTAAATGATTCTATGTTTTTCTTATCTGCTATGTTTCTATGTGGTTAAGTTATTTTCACAACATAGGAACAATAGAAACATAGCATGACACATAGAAAATTACCACCGATTCAACAGGCATTCATGTGCAGGATGCAACCGATGTTATTTTATTCTTATCTGCTGCAACAAGCTTTAATGGTTTTGATAAATGCCCTGATAAAGATGGCTAAGATGAAGACAAAATAACGAACAATTATTTGAAAGATGCCTTCAATAAAAATTATGATGATTTATTAAAAGCGCATGTTGAAAATTATCAAAAATATTTTAACCGTGTAAGCCTTCAGTTAGATGGAAGCAATGCTGCAAATCTTCCAACAGATGAACGTTTGAAACAATACAACACAGGCTCAAGCGATGTTGGATTAGAAGCGTTGTATTTTCAATTTGGCCGTTATTTATTAATATCGAGTTCAAGGCCTGACGGCATTCCTGCAAACCTTCAGGGCATCTGGAACAATGAAGTTTGTCCGCCGTGGAGTTCTAACTACACTACAAATATAATGTGGAGATGAATTACTGGATGGCAGAAACGGCCAACCTTTCTAAACTGCACGAAGCATTGATAAACCAGGTGCAGCGATTAAGCATAACAGGAAAAGAAACGGCGAAGAATTTTTATAACATGCCGGGTTGGGTGGTGCATCATAACCAGATATATGGGCGTTGTCGAATCCTGTAAGCGGCAGCCCGATGTGGGCAAACTGGCCAATGGGCAGCGCATGGTTGTGCCAGCATTATATGTTTACAGGCGACAAAAATTATCTACAAAAAAAGGCTTATCCCATCATGAAAGATGCAGCAGTTTTTTATTTAAGCTGGCTGATATACAGGATAAAAATGGTTACCTCGTTACAGCGCCATCCACATCACCCGAAAATGAATTTGTAAACAGACAAAGGCATTAAGAGCAGTGTGTCTGTTGCCTCAACAATGGATATGTCTTTAATATGGGATTTGTTTACCAATCTTATACAGGCATCTGAACATTTAAACATAGATGAAGACTTCCGCAAAACTTTAATAGAGAAGCGCAGTAAATTATTTCCATTACAAATTGGAAAGTATGGAAACCTGCAGGAATGGTATAAAGATTTTAATGATTTTGAACCGCATCACCGGCATGTAAGCCATTTGTTTGGCTTGTTTCCTGGCAGGGAAATTTCACCCATAGAAACGCCATGTTTTGCAGCAGCAGTAAAGAAAAGTTTGGAGATAAGAGGCGATGAAGGAACGGGTTGGAGTAAAGGGTGGAAAATAAATTTATGGGCAAGATTGTTTGATAGTAACCATGCGCACAAACTGATTCGTGAGCAATTGAATTTAATAACCGCTGATGAAACGAACTATACAAAAGGTGGTACGTTTCCGAATTTGTTTGATGCACATCCACCGTTCCAGATTGATGGAAACTTTGGTGGCGCTTCAGGTTTTGTTGAAATGTTATTGCAAAGCCAGGATGGTGCTGTTCATTTATTACCTGCATTGCCCGATGAATGGAAAACCGGCAAAGTAACTGGTCTTAAAGCAAGAGGCGGTTTTGAAATTGTTAGCATGGAATGGAAAGATGGAAAGATTATTAATCTCGCAATAAAATCTAACATCGGTGGTAACCTTCGTTTGCGTTTGCCCAACAAAATAAAATTAATGAATGGTGTATTGAAACCGGCGCAAGGGGAAAACAGCAATCCATTTTATACAACAGAAAAAATAACTTGTACTGATAATGATAAAGCCGGTGCACAATCAATTCAATTAAAACCAACCTTTGAGTATGATTTAAATACGCAGGCTGGAAAAGTTTATGAGTTTAAAATTTAAGTAAAAATATTTTTAGCCGCACTTAGTTGGATATATGAATTGATTTTTTTAAAGTTAATTAACTTAACCACTTTCCATAAAATATTATTATTAATATTTATTCTGTTTTATACTGACGCATAAATTATTCAGATGATGAAGAATATTTTAATCGGATTGTTATTGATTGCTTCATTACATACAACAGCGCAGTTGCAGATAACAACTGTTCTGTGCAATAATAAAATCAATCCACCTGGTGTGCCTCTAAACAATATTTATTTTAACTGGGAATTATCATCATCAAAAAACAATCAAACACAAACCGCGTATCAATTAGTAATTGCATCATCAAAAGAAAAATTAGCTGAAGATAACTTCGATGTGTACAACAGTGCAACTATAAAAAGCAATGCAAGCATTATGGTTGAATATAAAGGCAAAGCATTGCAAACCGGGCTAACTTATTATTACAAGCTGCGTGTTTGGGATAAAAATAACAAGCTTTCTACATGGTGCGATGCGCAACAATTTACAACAGCATTAAATGAAAAAGACTGGGGCAATGCAAAATGGATTGCTTATGAAAATTTTCCGGATAGCATGCGTGTGGCACCCGGCGCAGAAGACATAAACAGCACCGGCAATAAATGTTTGCAGCGAATGACTGTGCCTTATTTCAGGAAAAATTTTACAGCAAAAAAACAAATTGCAGAAGCGCTGGCTTTTGTTACAGGCGTTGGCCAGTATGAATTTGAAGTGAATGGAAATAAAGTTGGGAATGACTTTTTATCACCAGGCTGGACGTATTATGACAAGACTATTTTATACAACACGTATGATATAACAAGTATGTTGCAACAAGGTAATAATGCTGTTGGAATGATAGTAGGCAATGGCTTCTATTACATCAGCAAAGAACGCTACGTTAAACTGTTAGTTGCTTTTGGCGCACCTAAAATGATTTGTAAAATTGTTATTCGTTATACGGATGGAAGTGTGGAAAATATAGTATCCGATGCAAGCTGGAAAACTGCACCATCGCCTATAACATACAGCAGTATTTATGGCGGCGAAGATTATGATGCGAATAAAGAACAACCAGGGTGGAGCACTGCAAACTTTAATGCTTCAACCTGGACAGATGCATTATTGGTAACCTCTTCAACAGGAAAATTATTACCTCAAACAGATTATCCTTTGCGTGCAATGGATACTATCAACGTAAAAAAAATACAGCAGGTTAATGCAGGTCATTTGTATGATTTTGGTCAAAATGCATCCGGGATTGTATCGCTTAAAGTAAAAGGCAGTAAAGGTGACACCATTCGCTTAATGCCAGCAGAATTGATTGATTCCGCAAACATGCCCAATCAAAATGCATCAGGTAAGCCTTATTATTTTACTTACATTTTAAAAGGCAATGGTGTTGAAACATGGCAACCGCGTTTTAGTTATTACGGCTTTCGTTATGTTTTGGTACAAGGCGCAACGCCATCAGATGAAGTTAAAAATAATCAAACACAATTATTGCAATTAAATTTTTTGCATACACGCAACAGTACTTTTTCAACAGGCAATTTTGAATGCAGCAATCAACTCTTTAATAAAATTTATACCCTTATTAACTGGGCAATTAAAAGCAATTTGCAAAGCGTGGTTACAGATTGCCCGCATCGTGAAAAGCTTGGCTGGATGGAACAAACACATCTTATGGGCAATTCTATTCAATATAATTTCAATATACAATTATTGTATCAGCAACTTGTGCACGATATGATGAATGCGCAAACAAGTGATGGGCTTGTGCCTGATATAGCACCTGAACTAGTAATATTTAAATTTGGTTTTCGCGATTCGCCTGAATGGGGAAGCGCTTCAATTATCTTACCGTGGTTACTGTATAAATGGTATGGTGATAAGCAAACAATGAATGATGCTTATAACATGATGAAAAAATATTTAGCGTATCTCGAAAGCAAATCAAACAACCAAATTTTATCGCATGGTTTAGGTGATTGGTACGATTACGGTCCTGACTTTCCCGGTGAAGCGCAGCTTACACCAAAAGCAGTTACAGCAACGGCTATTTATTATTACGATGCATTGTTGTTAAGTAAAATGGCAACCGTACTTGATAATAAAAACGATGCGGCTGCATTTACAAAACAGGCAGCCGCTATTAAAACTGCTTTCAACAATAAGTTTTACAATGCGCAAACTAAGGTGTATTCAACAGGAAGCCAAACGGCAATGTCACTACCCTATTGCGTTGGTTTGGTTGATACAAAAAATAAAAAAGCGGTGTTGAAAAATTTGGTTGATTCAATTTATAAAAACAACAAAGCGCTTACTGCGGGCGATATTGGCTTTCATTTTTTAATACAGGCATTGGATGAAGGCGGCGCATCACAATTAATTTATGATATGAACAACCGCGATGATGCTGCAGGTTATGGTTACCAGTTAAAGAAAGGTGCAACGGCGCTGACTGAAAGCTGGCAGGCATTGGCTGAAGTAAGCAACAATCATTTAATGCTAGGCCATATTATGGAATGGTTTTACAGCGGGGCTTGCAGGTATTGCGCAGGAAGAAAATTCTGTTGGATATAAACACATCAAAATTCGTCCGCAGCCTGTTGGTGATGTTACTTCAGCAAAGGGAAGTTTTCATTGTCCGTATGGATGGATAACAACCGTTTGGAAAAAAGAAGATGAAAATTTTACATTGCAATTAGAAGTGCCTGTAAACACAATAGCCATTGTGTATTTGCCTGCGACAACATCATCAAAAATTTTTAGCAATAGCGTTGAAATAAGAAGCAATGATTACGTTGTAAAAGATAATATAGCGGTGATGAAGGTTGGTTCAGGTGAGTATAAATTTGAAGTAAGACCTCAAAAAGATGCACAAAAAAACGAACGTACAAGTAAGTAACAAAACCGGGCTTAATTGAAATATAACTTCCTGTCTCAAAAAAAATAAATATCAAATATGCAAACTGCTACATTTAAAATAGGATTGTTCGGCATTGGCTTAGATACTTACTGGCAGCAGTTTGATGGCTTGAAACAACGCCTCGAAAATTATTTACAAACTGTATATACACGGTTGGGCGTACTGCACCCAAGCATTGTAAATGCAGGCATGATTGATACAGTTGATAAAGCGTTTGAAGCAGGCACTCTTTTTAGAACAGAAGATGTAAGTATATTGTTTTTATATGTAAGCACATATGCACTATCAGCAACAGTGTTGCCGGTTGTGCAACATGCAAAAGTGCCGGTGATTATTTTAAATCTTTCTCCTGAAGCAGCAATAGATTACGATGCTTTCAACAATATGAAAGACCGTACCAGCATGACCGGCGAATGGCTGGCGTTTTGTTCAGCCTGCCCTGTGCCGGAGATCGCAAATGTTTTTAACCGCACGGGCATTGCGTTTCAGCAGGTAACAGGAATGTTACAGGATAATGTTGTGTGGGCTGAAATCGCAGAATGGGTTGCTGCTGCAAAAGTTGCATATACTATGCAATATAACAGGCTTGGTTGCATGGGGCATTATTACAGTGGCATGCTTGATATTTATACTGACCTTATACAACAATATAAATATTTTGGCGGCCATATACAGATGATTGAAGTGGAAGAATTAAGTGCTTTGCGCAAAACAATTGCATGCAACCATGTAAAGGAACGGGTGCAATTATTTTGCGAAACATTAGATGTGCAGAGTGATTGCACAGAAGAAGCATTGAATGATGCGGCAACCACTTCAGTTGCGCTGGATTTGATGGTTGAAAAATATAGACTGGGTTCACTGGCGTATTATTATAAAGGCTCGGGCAACGAAGCGAATGAAGCAACAATGAGTTCAGTTATATTGGGTACTTCATTGCTTACAGCGAGAGGTATTCCGGTTGCTGGGGAATACGAAATAAAAAATGCACAAGCCATGAAGATCATGGACAGCTTTGGCGCCGGTGGTTCCTTTACTGAATATTATGCGATTGATTATAAAGATGATGTAGTGCTGATGGGTCATGATGGTCCGGGTCACATTGCTATTGCGGAAGGTAAAACAAAAGCACGATCATTACAGGTGTATCATGGTAAAGTTGGCAATGGTATTTCTGTTGAAATGATGGTAAAGCACGGTAATGTAACCTTATTAAGTGTTACTGAAAAAAAAGATGGCGGTTTAATGTTGCTGGTTGCAGAAGGCGAATCAGTTGCGGGCCCGATATTGCAAATTGGTAACACGAATAGCCGTTATAAATTTTCTATTGGTGCAAAACAATTTATACAAAACTGGAATTGTTACGGTCCTGCACATCATTGTGCGGTTGGTGTTGGGCATATAAGTTCTAAAATTGAAAAGCTGGGAAAATTATTGAAGATGGATGTGGTGAAGGTTTGCTGATAATTAAAAAAATATTATAAATATTCATTTGGCTGTAACGTCAAAAATCAAAAATCTTAATCTATAAAGGTTACCTAAGTATAAGTAATTCGCTGTACTTAATCAGATAAAGTGGCAATTGTTACAAATTTTACAGTAATAAATATCAACGAAGTGCGGCTGGAGAATTAACTTTGTGAAACGATTACAGTGTATATACATACTCCGCATCTGCCTTGTTAAAAACGTTTCGTTCTCTCTTCCATTAGCAGGTTCTTATTTCAAAATTTTTACTACAGATTGACAATTGCAATTTTACCTGGTATTTGCTTGTATGTATTAGTGTTGCAGCTTCAGTTAGTGCAGCAGTTTTAAAATTGCGAAGTTTAAAATTTTATGGATAAAACAGAACTTTTTGACTCTTACTTCAACAATGCAGAAGTTAACTCGATCATCATCATGGATTGTGATGGAACAATATTAGAAGTTAACCGCGCCTTCACTAATAATTTTGAATATACAACATCTGAGCTTGAAGGGAAAAACTTAAGAGAATTGTTTACTGAATTCGATAAACAACAAAAAAGCCCGGAATCTGAATTGGGAGAAGTGCTCGAGAAAGGACAGCGTAGTTGTGAAGGATTTATTGTTAACAAAGCAGGCCAGCCAATATGGTGTTCAGGGGAAGCCTTGTTAACTGCTAATTCGCGTGGAGAAAAATATATTGTAAAAGATGTTATAAACCTCCAATCAAGAAAAAATCTAAGTCTTTTTTTAAATAGCGCTGAAGATTTATTGGACAGAATATTCCATGCATCAAAAGAAATCCCTATGATGATTCTGGATGGCGGCATGAAAATTCTGGATTTGAATAAAGCTTTTGTAAACTTCTTCGAAATTGAAAAAACGCCAGCTAAAAATGCAGGCTTGTCAAGCCTGAACAATACATTTTGGAGTAGCCCAAGTATTAGAAATGAATTAAGCAAAATCGTGGTGACAAACATTCCTGCAAGAGGAAGAAAACATATCTATAACACGACATCAGGAGAGAAAAAAACAATACTGATAGACACAAAGATTATATTTATGCAGCCAGAAACTGGTAGAAGAATCTTTGTCATAATTGAAGATATTACCAGCTAATTGAGTTTACTTATGCTATTGACTTAAATCATCACTAAATATAAAAGTACTATCAAGTGAAAAGCAAAAAAGGTGAAAGAAATACGTTTATTTTTAATGTCAGCAATCATTATTGAATTGTTGATAGTGCCTGCATTTAATTATCAAAAGAGACAAAGAAAGATAAATAAGCTAGTTGTAGTTAGACTTCATCTATTTCTACAAAAGATATCAATGATTTTAAACTAATGGCAGATATTTTGCGACGGTTTAAATAAACTATTATGGCTTTTAATCCCACTCGAAGAAGATTCGTAAAAGACGTTTCTATTACTGCAATCGGCATTCCTTTAATTCCATCTTTATTAAAAAATGATAGCATACGCAACACTCCGCCTAAACAATATGCACCAACAGATAATACAGCAGATATTTTAGTTGATAAGCTTATCGCCTGGAATGTTGCAATGATTTTTACATTGGTTGGTGATGGTGTAAACCCAATTTTTGAAGCATTAAGAAAACGTCAAAATGAAATTCGTATAATAACTGTAAGACATGAAGAAGCGGCTGCATTTATGGCAAGCGGTTATGCAAAATGCACAGGCAAATTAGGTGTGTGTCTCGGTACTACAGGTCCTGGTGCTGTACACTTAATGAATGGGTTGTATGATGCTGCAATGGAAGGCGCACCGGTGCTTGCAATAACTGGTGTAATACCACATGATTTATTGGGAACAAAATTCACACAGGAAGTAAATACCGTTGCTATGCTTGAACCCATTGCATTGTACAACGAACAAATAACCGGACCGATACATGCACAAACAGTTGTTGATCTTGCCTGCCGCACTGCATTAACTGCACCTGGCTTAACGCATGTAACCATTTCAACAGATGTGCAGATGAAACCTTTAAGTGAAGACAAACATTCAACAAAAGGTGGCAACTTAGTTGGTTCATCTGTTTTTATGCCACGCATTGATGTACCTGTTGATGATGAGCTGCAACAAATAGCAGATGTTTTAAACAGCAGCAATAAAATTATGATACTTGCAGGCAGAGGTGCACTAAAAGCGAAAGATGAATTATTGCAATTAGCTTCTATGTTAAATGCTCCTGTTGCAAAAGCATTGCTGGGCAAAGCTTTATTACCGGATGATTCTCCGTTCACAACAGGTGGCACAGGAAGGCTGGGAACGTTGCCCTCAAGACAAATGATGAAGGAATGCGATACATTATTAATACTTGGCAGTACTATGCCTTGGATTGACTATTATCCTGACCCGGCAACTGCAAAAGGAATTCAGATTGATAAAGATCCTAAACGTATCGGCTTGCGTTATCCTGTAAGTATTGGCGTTGTGGGTGATGTGCAGGCGACGTTAAAAGCGTTAATGCCGAAGCTTAAAAAACATAATGACAAAAGTTTCCTGCAGTTGGCACAACAAAGAATGAGTGACTGGAGAAACACTTTGGTTAAATTAGAAAGCAATCAGTCAACACCAATAAAGCCGCAGTTTCTTGTAGCACAGGTAAGTAAATTAATAAAAGATGATGCACATATTTCAATTGACACAGGTGCACATACTGTGTTTACAGCGAGGCATCTACAAATAAAGCAAAATCAAGCTGTAACGGTATGTGGCAATCTCGCCAGCATGGCTCCAGGCTTGCCATATGCTATTGCTGCGCAGCTTGCATTTCCAAACAGGCAAAGTATTGCAATGGTTGGTGATGGCAGCTTTACTATGTTAATGGGCGAAATGTCTACAGCAGTGTTGTATAACCTGCCCATAAAAGTAGTTGTGTTTAAAAACAATCAACTTGCAATGGATAAGTTTGAACAGGAAGAAATTGGTGGCAAACCTTACGGCATTTCATTGCAGCCGATTGACTTTGTAAAGATTGCTGAAGCATGTGGTGCAGAAGGTTATACATGCAGTAATCCAGCTGAGCTTTCATCCATATTAAGCAAAGCATTTGCATCGAATAAGCCTGCTGTAATTGAAGTAAATGTTGACCCAAATGAACCACCTAATCCACCGGAAAAAATATCTGTATAATAATAAAAAAGCAAGTTTAGGATGTAAGAATCATCTATTCAGTCTCCCGCCTCTAATGCGGTTGCAAAATGTTTTAGATGGTAGGTTTTAAAATTATCATATTATTATTACATTATCACACCTCGCAATAAACCTTCCCTCCATATATTTATTTTTCAACGACCTAATTATAACAGCACTACCGGATAGTTCAATGGCAGTTGGATACAGTGTTAAAAACTATATTTTATAATGTGAATATTTGAATGTTTATAGACCGACATTAATCATGATTATTAGAAGCAATTGTTTTTAGCTCTGATAATTTAGACTGGGCTGCCTGTTTTATTGAAATATTGTTTGATTGTGAAAGCGTATTTAAAATCTGTAATGCATTTTCAAGAAGATCGCGGCGCTGTTTTGAATTTGAAATTATTTGGCTGGCGTCTGCTCTTATCAGATAGCAATCTGCTTTCGCAAGATTTAACTGGGCATCCAAATCTTGCTTAGATATCATTGATGTAGTTATAATTTGGTTTTGCGTATTTGAGCTACTACTTAATGATTTTACCTGATTACTTAATATATCATTCTCGATTTTCAATTTTTTATCATAGCTAATCAAATTTTCATTTTTCTTTTTTTGTGCCTGCAATGAAACATTAATAACACTATCCTGTTGTTTTATTATGCTGTTGTAATTATTTGATGAATCAAACTTTTTCATGTTTTTATTTATATACAACTTCGATGATAAACCAACAATCTGCGTTTGTTTATCCTTTAACTCATTCTGCATATTGTTTAACATATTTTGATCAAAACTGTAATTAGTGTTACCAATATTAAATGCATTCCTTATCGCATTTATGGCATCGCTTTGCTCAAGCGCAGACCTGTATCCATTTGTAATTCTTTGTAATAATCCGAAAGAATTTCTATCGTAAACACTACTGCCGTTTATTTGCAAGTTATCAAGTGTTTCAAGAAATACAATTTGCGAATGAGTGATTAAAACATTTAAAGAGTCAAGCACTTGAAGCTGTGTTGAGTCAAGGTTTTTATTTGTTAAAAATGAAGCATACTTTTTATTCAGTCCAAGGATATTATCAAATTTTAATTGAAGGCTATCTGACTGGCTGGATAGTTTTATTACGTTGTCATAATTATTTTCATGAGTGCTGGTGCCAGAATCAGCTTTAAAAAAATAAATAATCAACATGCCTGCAATTAATCCTGCAATAAATAAAATTATACCTGGCCAATTATTTTTTTTGATTGAAGGTTTATATGCGGATTGCATTTTTTTTGTTTTTGGTTGAATAAATAAATTAAAAACGATAAGCAAGGCCTGCCTGTAAACCTAAATAAGTTATAGGTATTCTTTGAACCACACTTATTGTTGGCTGGCCTGGATTATTAATAACCTGAGTAGTTGAAAAAGAATTTCTAAAGTCAATAAGTTTTTCATTTTCAGGAATGGTATTGGTGATGTTATTTTTGTTTATAATATAATCTGTGAGCACCCGGTTTTTAACTGCGAAAACAATGTGAGAAAATTGGATTTCGGCAAAAGCTCTTACTCTTTCAGAAATTTTAAACTGACCACCTACAGAACCCGTAAAACCAAGCGCTGGCTTTTTGATTCCCCATGAATACCTGATGTATGTATTTGAAGAAGAATCAGAATTGACAGTATGAAATGTTTCCTGCTGAATGTTTTTTTGAATACTGTTTGGCCGAAAGGTTATTACAGCACCAAGCTTATTATATATGTAAAATTTTGGACGGGAGATAGCTTTAAATGTAATTGTTGGGCTTAACGTTAGAAGCATTGCTTCATACGAAATAGTGTAACGATTATTATATGCATAATCAGTTGAACCATCTGCGCTGTGAAAGGAAGAATCCCTTGATCTGCTTATAGTGCTTTTAAAATAATCAAATTCTAAACCCAGGTTTATAAAATCATTGAGAATGTAAGATAACCCTGCTCCATATCTAAACCCATCACCAAGTCCTTTCGTAGTTGACTTATAATGTGTAGTTGTAGTGGGTGTTTGATTATTAGATTTTTCAACAGCGATAGAAGTAACATCGTCAGGATAAAATTTAAAAGTTGATCCTAAACCAACAGCATAACCAGAGTGTATATTAATAAAGAATTTGGGCTGATGTTTTAATAACAATAAAGTTGTATCAGTTTCTTTAGTATTTAAATCTGTTTGAGAAAAAACACATACTTCTGATAAAAGCAAAAACAAAGTGACAAGAAATTTCATAAAGTAAGATTAAGGTTGGATGTGGTATACCTCTAACAATTAACTTACCAAAAAACATCTTAAAACTTATAGTTGTAATAATTTAAATAAGAAATATTTTTATTCAGTAATGGCAAACCATATTTAAACATTACTCGTAATTACTAATTCAGACTGTTTTAAATATTAACTAAGTAATACTTGATTAAGATTTCAAAACAATTAGTTTTGCCTTTTAACCGGACCTCCCGAGTACCTACATACATCAGCATTTCATTCTTTAAGCTGATCATCATTTCAAATTTTTATTTAAGCTAAGGACTTTTTTTACATTTTTATCTCCTTATCTTATTACTAGTTGAAGTACACAAAACCTTAATAGCAATGAGGTCTTGAATGTATTTCATTAAAAGTACCCGACAATGGTCAATTCAATTCGGATTACAATATTGGTTTTTATATGTTGTATTATGTATTCATGTATGAATACTAAAAACGCAACTTATTTTAATAATCAACCGGATGCAGTTATTACAACTGCAACAAAAGTACCTGAGACAATTATCCAGCCTAAGGATATTCTAGGTATATCTGTAAGCAGCCTTAATCCAACTGCATCAGCAGTTTTTAATGCGCCTAATTTATCTTATGCAAATGCTTCTTCAACAAGCGGTCAAACACTTCAATCTTCAGGTTTTTTAGTTGATTCTTCCGGTAACATACAATTTCCAATCATTGGTAATATATCGGCAGCCGGCTTAACGTGTAATCAATTAAAAAACAATATCAGTAAATTATTAATAGATAAAAACCTGTTGGTAGATCCGATTGTAAACGTTCGTTACCTAAACTTCAGAGTAACGGTTTTAGGTGAAGTAAACCATGCTGAAGTAATCACTGTTCCAAGTGAAAAAATTTCTTTACTTGAAGCGCTTGGCCTTGCCGGTGACATAACTATTTATGGAAGGAAAGATAATGTAATGGTGATTCGTGAAGAATATGGCAGTAAGGAAATTAAAAGACTTAACCTGAATTCAAGTGAACTGTTTAACTCTCCTTTTTATTACTTAAAGTCGAATGATATAGTTTATGTTGAAGCAAATAAAACAAAAGTTTCAAGTTCAAGCCGAAGTATGCAGATATTACCCATTCTGTTTAGCGGGCTTTCTTTATTAGCAATTATAGCAGATGCTATATTCAGAAATAACTAATAGACGTACCTAATCTTTAACAAACATGGTAACCCTTCAAAAACAAGAGCACAATCAACCAAATATTTTAAGGTATATAGGTTTTCACTATTTGCCTTACTGGCCATTGTTTATTATATTGATTTTAGTATTTGGTGCAGGTGCATATATCTATTTACATCTTGCTACACCACTTTATGAATCTACTGCAAAGTTGTTGATTGATGATGAAAAAAAAGGCGTACAGGAATCAGAAGCAATCGAATCCCTGGATAAACTTTCATCAAATAAAATTATCGAAAATGAAACAGAAGTTATTCAGTCAAAAACGCTGTTAAGCATAGTGGCAAACAGGCTAGCTTTATATGCTCCTGTATCAGAAGAAAAAAAGTTGAATAATATTCCTGCTTACACAATTTCACCGGTAAAAATTCTTGTTCAGGATACAGATAAAATAGTACCATCAAAGAAAATATACTTTTCTGCAAACAAAAACATTACGCTGGTTACGCTTGGTTCAAAACAGTACCCGGTAAGTCAGTGGATTAATACAAATTATGGTGTACTTAAATTTATTCCAAACACTGACCGTATAAATACAATAGATACCGGCAGGTTTTTCTTTGATTTGATACCTGTGAAAGATGTCGTAAATACATTAAGCAACAGGCTTAAAGTTTCAACTACAACTAAAGAATCAAGCATTCTGGATCTTAGTTTTAGAGATGAAGATCCTGTAAGAAGTAAAAATATACTGAATGAACTTTTACTTATATATAATTATTCAGTTGCTAATGATAAGACTACACTTGCTGCTAATACGCTCAACTTTATAGATAACCGGCTGGCAAATGTTGGTCATGATCTTGATTCAATTGAAAGCCAGGTGCAGAAATACAGATTGCAGCAAAATGCAATTGATGTAGCTACGCAAGGAAAATTATATATGGAAAACGTAAGTAATAATGATCAGAAGGTTGCTGATATAAATATGCAGCTGGCAGCATTAAATCAGATACAAACTTACGTTGAATCAAAAAGCACATCAGATGGTATTGTTCCATCAACGTCTGGCATAAACGATCCATTATTAACACAATTGCTTGATAAGCTATATACTGCCCAGGTTAATTATGATAACCTTAAAAAAACTACAGGTTCAAATAATCCAATTGTTGTTTCAGTAAAAGATGAAATAGAAAAAATTAGACCTAACATTTTAGAAAATATTCAAAGTGAGAAAAGCAGTTTGCTTGCAAGCAGGGAAAATTTATCAACAACAAATAATTCTTATTCTGGGGTATTGAATACAATTCCTCAAAAAGAAAAACAGTTGCTTGATATTAACAGGCAGCAAGGCATTAAAAATAATCTGTATGATTTTTTACTTCAGAAAAAAGAAGAAACATCTTTATCATTATTATCAAACCTGTCTGACAGTAAAGTAATTGACAATGCAGACTTTGACAGCAATCCTGTAAGCCCAAATAAAAAGCTGGCATATATTTCTTCTTTTCTTTTAGCAATAATTGCCGGTATTAGTATAGTTATGGGAAAAGAAACACTGGGGCAAAAAATTATGTTCAGGCATGATATAGAAGTGCTGACAAAAGATCCCGTTATAGCAGAAATAAGTTCCGGAGCTATTAAGAATTATGATGCTTTAGAGTTTAACACTAAAACATTAATCGGGCAACAATTCAGAAACTTAAGAATTGCATTAGCTTATTACAATGTAAATATGCCTAAACATAAAAGGGTTCTTATAACTTCTTCTATCTCGGGTGAAGGCAAAAGTTTTATAGCTGCTAACCTGGCTATAACGCTTGCCACAACGGGCAAAAAAGTTGCACTTGTAGATTTTGATTTGCACAATCCTTCGCTTACAAATAATTTAAATTTTAAAGATGAAACAGGTATAGCAGATTATCTCTTGGACGATACTGATATATATGATATTATACATTCAACAAGTATTCATGATAATTTATTTGCAGTTCCTGCGGGTAATTTATCTGAGAATGCTTCAGAGCTATTAACCAATGAACGTGTTGAAGATTTATTAAATCATCTTGGCAATCAATTTGATTATTTAATAATTGATAGCGCTCCTGTAATTAATGTTAATGATGCATATATTATTTCAAGCTATTGTGATTCTACTTTGTATGTGATAAGGCACGGATACACGCCTAAGCTTTTTGTTCAGCAGGTCAGCGGTGATCAAAATGCAAATCAATTGAAAAATGTTGCTATTGTTTTTAATGATGTGCGTGAACGCGGATACAAAAATAAATATTATGGATATGGATATAGCTATCCTTACACTTCCAACAAAAGAACAATAAGTACTAAACAAATACCTTTTATAACAACAAACAACAAAACCCGTATCTCAGATTAACCCTGCTATTTAATTCCTTTTTACATAGTCAAAAATTTACCTGCTATACGTTCCTGTAAGCGGGATTAGCGAAGCTCTGCCATTTAAATTTATTAAAATAAAGTATGAACATACAAAAACAATGGTATGCTGTTTATACAAAACCCAGATGGGAAAAAAAAGTAAGCACGCTGTTACTAAAAAGAAATATTGAAAATTTTTGTCCTGTAAATAAAGTTGTACGTCAATGGGCAGATAGAAAGAAAACTGTTCATGAACCACTTATCAGTTGCTATGTTTTTGTACATGCTGAGAGTGCTGAATTTACAGAGATAAAAAAAACTGATGGCATTTTAAATTTTGTTCATTGGTTAGGCAAGCCTGCAGTAATAAGAGAAGAAGAAATAATTGCCTTAAAAGATTTTCTTGATACTTATAAAGAAGTAAAACTTGAGAAGATACATGTAAACGTAAATGATAAAGTAAGGGTTATTAATGGTCCGCTTACGTTAAGGGAAGGTAATGTACTTGAGATTAGAAAACATTCCGTAAAAGTTTTATTGCCTACGCTGGGTTACGCATTGGTAGCAGAAATACAAAAGTCAAGCATTGAAGTAATAAATATTTCACACAGCCAAGTAAACTCTAAACAGGCATGAATATTTACAGGCCGAGTGACAACTATAATGTAAATAACTATCAAGTACCATCAATGCCTAACGGCACACCACGAAAATTATTGGATGTATCAAAGTCTAAAAAAATTGGATGGACTTATACAACAAAACTTGAAACAGGCATAATGCAAAAACATGTAATGATTTCAAAAAAGATTAACGCATTCAACAGTAGAAATTTAATATACTAATGTTTATGAAAACAGCACTTATAACAGGAATCACCGGGCAGGATGGCGCTTACCTTGCTGAATTTTTATTGGAGAAAGGTTATATGGTACATGGTATCAAAAGACGCTCGTCACTTATAAACACGCATCGTATTGATCATCTTTATAAAGACCCGCATGAAAAGGGAGTTAAGTTTAAACTGCATTATGGTGATTTAACAGACAGTACAAACGTAATTCGAATAATACAGGAAACACGGCCTGATGAAATTTATAATCTTGCAGCAATGAGCCATGTAAAAGTAAGCTTCGATACTCCTGAATATACTGCTAATGCAGATGGTATCGGAACATTGCGTTTACTTGAAGCAGTAAGGCTTTTGGGTTTAGAAAAACATACGCGTATATACCAGGCTTCTACATCTGAATTATATGGACTTGTTCAGGAAGTTCCACAAAAAGAAACAACACCTTTTTATCCAAGAAGCCCTTACGGTGTTGCTAAATTATATGCATACTGGATTACTGTAAATTATCGCGAAGCTTATAACATGTTTGCATGTAACGGAATTTTATTTAATCATGAAAGCCCGCAGCGTGGTGAAACATTTGTAACAAGAAAAATTACAAAAGCAACGGCTGCAATTGCATTGGGTTTGCAAGAGTGTATGTATCTCGGCAACCTGGATGCGCGAAGAGATTGGGGACATGCAAAAGATTATATAGAAGCTATGTGGCTGATTTTACAACAGGATACTCCTGAAGATTTTGTAATAGCAACCGGCGTTACAACTTCCGTTCGTGACTTTGTAATTATGGCTTTTGAAAAAGTTGGCATCCAGCTTAAGTTTTCCGGTACAGGAGTTAATGAAAAAGGTTACATAACAGCCTGCGATAATGATATGTTTCAGTTGCCTGTTGGTAAGCTTGTGGTTTCTGTTGATCCTTCCTACTTCAGGCCAACGGAGGTTGAGCTTTTAGTTGGTGATGCAACGAAGGCAAAGACTAAATTAAACTGGCAACCAAAATATAATTTAGATATGCTGGTTGGTGAAATGATGGAAAGTGATATTGCTTTTTATCAATCTCAAAGTGCTAATTCAAACTACAGTTTTGCAGATTAAGAACAAAAGCATTAAGCTTATTCTTTCATTTCAACCCTCCCATGAAAGCCTATATTATTCTTGCGCACAAAAATCCTGCACAGGTGTACCGTTTAATACAAAAACTAGATGATGGTAAATCAGTTTTTTTTGTTCATATAGATAAAAGAAACGCTGATGAGCAATTTAAAAATTTGTCATTTCTTCAGAATAAAGTAAGGTTTGTAAAACGTACAAAAACAGATTGGGGTACTTATGGTTTAGTAATAGCAACGCTGAATGCTTTAAAAGAAATAAAAAAATCCGATGAGCACTTTAAACATATCATTTTATTAAGCGGTCAGGATTATCCGATTAAAAGTAATTCGTTCATTGATGATTTTTTTAAGCACTCACAACATTCATTGTTTATAGAATATTTCAAAATTCCTAATCATGAAAAATGGAAACCTCGTGGTGGTTTGTATAGAGTTGATAGGTATTATTTAGGTAACAGGCTGTACCAAAAATATTCTGCTAAGATGCTTAATTTTTTATTAGTATATATCTCCCGCTTAAAGCGAAAGCTTCCGAAAAATTTGGTGCCTTTTGCCGGTTCGCAATGGTGGATATTAGATATGTATGCAGTTAATTATATTCTCGGTTTTATTGATAAAAACCCGGGTTATATATTATTTCACAGGCACACATTTGCTGCTGATGAAATCTTTTTTCAAACTATACTATTGAATGCACAGGATGAACAACTGCAAAAAAATATATCAACGGATAATAAAAGATTTTTGAGTTGGGAAGACACAACAAATGCTCATCCTGATGTGCTTACTAAAAAACATATAACTGCATTAAGAAATTCACAGGCGCTTTTCGCAAGAAAATTTGATGCAGAAATAGACAATGAAATTTTTGACCTTATTGATGATTACTGCTTAAAATAATTCACCTGTTAAATGAAGAATTTTTTCGAATTAGTAGTTGTTATTCCGGTTGGCCCAAAATGCAATGCAGAATTTATTGAGGACACAATAAAAAGCTTGCTGCATTATACCGTTGATGTTCCTAAAATTATTCTTGCAGACGACTCTCATAAAGGAACAGGGAATTTTCTTAAAATAATTTTTCCTGATATAGACGTAATAACAACAACAAAAAATCTTGGCAAATTCTGCGGTTTATATATCAATTTATCAAACGCTTTTCAGCATGCATTAAAAAATTATTCTTTTAAAGTTTTGCTGCGTATGGATACAGATGCATTGATAATAAATAATGACCCTGCACGTGAAGCTGTAAATCTCTTTGAACAACATCCTGATATTGGTATTGCAGGCCAGTATCCTTTAGATTATAATGACAAGTCTTGGGACAGAAGTTGGCCATACTTCCAGCTTTCCCGCTTTACACATATTCTAAAAATGTGGAAAAGGCCATTAGTTAATTTACCACTTAGAAAATATTATACACGTGCTGTAAAGCATGGATATGTAATGGCAGAAAGTGTATTTGGCGGTGCTTGCTTTTATAGTGAACGCTGTCTCAAAAAACTGGCTGATGCAAAACTGCTTCCTGTAAATATTTTTAAAACATTGATACTCGAAGAGGATCATTTATTTGCAATACTGGTTAAATCTGTTGGAATGAATCTTGGCGATCTTTCAAGCGGCGATAAACCTTTCGCATGTGCCTGGAAAGATTTGCCTGATTCTCCTGAACATCTTTTTAAGAAAGGTAAAAAGATAATTCATTCTGTTCGTTGTTATTACAAAATGAAAGAGGCGGAAATACGACGTTATTTCAGGCAGATAAGAAAACTTGAAGCTTCACCAACCTTTAAACATAATCTATAATGAAACATTCAGTTCAGATAGTTGTGGTTGTGCCAATCGGGCCAAACTCATCTGCAGATTTTATTGCAGATACTATCGAAAGTTTTATTTTTTATACAAAGTCAACATTCAAAATAATTCTTGCTGATGATTCACACCAGCAAATTGCTGAAGAAGTAAAAAAAATCATTTCAGATGCAGATATAATTTATACAGCAAAGCCTATGGGTGGTATGAGTGGCTTATACATCAACCTTGCACATGCTTATAAATATGCATTAGAGCATTACGATTTTGATTTGATTTTTAAGCTTGATACAGATGCGCTGATTATTGGTAAAGAACCTGAAAAAGAAGCGCTGCAGATGCTCGAAGAAAATCCTGATTTAGGAATTGCAGGCCAGTATCCATATGAGTACTCCGGTAAACCATGGGACAAAAGCTGGCCGAGAGACAGAGTTTTAAACGGTACTTTAACCTGGCGTTTTATTCGTCGTCCGTTTACTAATATCCTTCTTAAAAAATTATTTATTAAAGCAATTGATAATGGTTACAGGCCAGGTGAAAGTGTATTTGGTGGCGCATATTATATCAGCAACTCTGTGTTGGTAAAGTTGAATGAAAATGGATTACTTCCTTACTATAAACTTAAAAGTTTAAACCTTGGAGAAGACCATTTATTTGCCTTGCTTGCAAAATCTTTAGGCTTTCAACTGGGTAATCTTTCTTCGGATAACCTGCCTTTCGCTTGTGCCTGGAAAGGATTGCCTGCTTCTCCGGAAGAGTTGTTTTTGCGTAAGAAAAAAATTATTCATTCTGTAAAGCGCTGGCAAAACATGAATGAAAATGATATAAGAAATTATTATAAAGAAAAGCGCAATCAAAGCATAAAAAATATTTCGCTTGCTAAAGAAAATATTAATCTGGTAAATGGATAAAAAAGTTCTCAGGTGGAATTTTATATTTCAGTATGGATGGGTTTTGACTAACCTGTTTAATTCTATCCTGCTGTTGCCGATGTACATTAAACGCATTGATGCAAGCACACTTGGCGTTTGGCTTGCAACCAGCAGTATCTTAAGCTGGATGACATTGGTTGACCCTGGAATTGGTGAAGTGCTGCAACAAAACATTGCAGAAATGCGTGGCAAGAATATGAAGGATGATATATGCAAGTCTATCGGTTCCGGCTACATTGCATCATCATTTATTTTATTGGTTGCTGTTGCAGTTGGTTTTGGTTGTTATTTTTCGCTTGGCTTTATCATTAATAAAGATGTATCGCAGTATCCGCATTTGGCAACAGCTTTAATGATATCTGTTTTTGCAACTGGTCTATCACTTGTTTCATGGACAATCTCAGGTGTAAATCAAGGCTTGCATAATGCTGCTGATGTTGCCATCTCATCATTATCTTCCAACTTTCTTTTTCTTGCAGTAAATGTCTTGTTTTTATATATGGGTTATGGCGTAATGTCTATTGCATTAGCAAATGTATTCAGAGCTATTTATATAAATATTTACAACATTGTTTCGATGAATAAGTTCCTGAAAAAAGAAGACATGAAGGTTGTATTTAATAAACTGCATTTCAGAAAATTTATAAAAATCTTTTCTTTTACTTCAGCTTCAAAAATAATTTCAGGTTTATCATATAGCGTGGATATGGTGGTGCTTGCGAGATTTATTCCGCCATCAATGATTACCATGTACGAAATAAATAAGCGTCCTATCAATATTACAAATTCACTCATCGGCCGGCATTCAGTTGCATTAATGCCGTCAATATCTCATGCAAAGGGATTGAATGATACAAATGCAATTACCGGTTTAATTAATAGGCAATTTAAGTTGTATGCTTATGCAGCTTTATATACTTCATTTATGTTTATTTTAAATTATAAAAGCTTAATAACCTTATGGACAGGCGCTGATAAATATGCCGGTAATACAACAGTGTATTTACTGGTTGCTTATGCTTTTATCGGATTGATATGTTACTTTATGTCGAATGTGCAATATGCTTTGGGAGATATAAAAAGCAACAGTCTTTTTAATATTATCCGTAATCTTTTTTACGGTGTTATAATGTTTTTTGCGGCTCGTAAATATGGTATTATTGGTACACTGGTCGTATCAGTAAGCCTTGCAATGGCTGCAGATTTTTTCTTTTATGCATATAGAGTTTATAAACTCGGTTACCTGCAAACTTCATTAATAAAAAACACGTTTGCAAAATGGTCTGTAATCATTCCCGGCAGCCTTTTGTTTGGGTGGCTTTTAAAAACATATGTTTTTACAATTGTTGTTGATAATGCATACTTCAGCCAGATGGTGATTTGCTCAATCGTTTTTTCAGCATTTTATATGATGCTGTTATTAGTTGTTGATAGCAGTATGCGAAAAGATTTGAATATAATAAGAAAGAATTTCACCCTAAACCCAATTTATAAAAGAACATAATTTTGGAACTGCCTTATTCAAAAAAATTTTATTAATTGTATGCCTAAGTTAATCGTAATGCTTCGTGTTAAAGATGGAATTTTCTTTGCTGATGAATGGCTGCAATCCTATGAAAAAATTGCTGATGAAATTGTTGTGCTTGATAACGGTTCAACTGACGGAACGCTTGAAAAATTTCAATCCCATCCTAAAGTATCAAGTGTTATTCAAACAAACGATTACCATGAAGGCCGCGATAAAAATCTTTTATATAATGAAGTGCGCAAGAGAAAGCCTGATTGGTGTATCTGGGTTGATATTGATGAAATTTTAGAACCGCATCTTACACGAAAACATTTTGAAAGGTTAATGAATAGTTCATTCATAAATAAATATGCGTTTCGCAGGTTTCATTTTATTGATACAAAATATTTTGCAGGTTCATGGTTCAGGCTTAAATATTCTGCTGGTCACGACAGGCTTATGTGGCGCGAATCTGCTGAAGGTTATTTTGAAAACTACATCATTGATTCTCCTAATGTAAAAGGCATTAAAGGGTTAAAATGGAATACAAGTTTCAGAATAAAGCATCTTGGTTATATTAACAAAACAATCGTTGATAAAAAAGCAAGTTTATACCGGACAATCATTCCTGAAAAAGAATCAACGTTCCAGGAAATGTATTTAACAAACGAGAAAAAAATAAAGTGGTATGATGAACGTAATAATGTACATGTAATCCTGCTTAACAGCTTGCTGAATTGTCTCCAGGCTTATCATTTATTTCATAAAGCTTACTGGCGTATTATTGGATTGCTCAGCTATAAAAACACACAGTCAACGCATACTGTAACAACAATTGCAGAGCATCAACCTGTAAAAAAATTATATGCAAGCAAACAGAGCGCTTCCGGCAATTAAAATATTCAATTACAGGTTTGATGTAACTGAAGTTGCAATCATATTTTTTTGTTACCTGCTCATGGAAAATATTTTTTCATGGCTGCTTGTTCCAAACTCAATTTTAATTGAGTACTACGAAAAATTATTGAGCATTTTTATTTACGTCTTCATGTTATATAAACTTCCATCTTTAAAAATTGCTGAGAAAATTTATGTTGGCATCTTCACTTTGTTAATGGTGAAACTGGTATTGCAATCTTTATATCAATACAATAGTTTCTTCCAGGAATTTACCATGTTTACAGTTTTGTACCCGGTAATCTTTGCGCTGTTCATTAAGTATATATGCCGCATTTATGACCTTGACCTGTTAGGTTTTATTTCAAAATTTTATATAGCTATGTATATAATTTTCATGGTTATTTATGGCAGGGGATTTTCATTCAGCCTTGACACAGTTGTGATGACAGATTATGGCCCGTTTTCAGGTGATACAAGGATAATACATGCCAACTCTATTTTAATGATGATTATACCATTTTTATGGTACCTCAATAAATTTATAACAGAGAAAAAAACTTCATTTTTATTGCCGTGTTTATTTTGCCTTGGTGTTATTGTTATTCATCAGCATCGTTCAGTATGGAGTTGTGCAATCGTTGCTTTAAGCTTTTATATTGTATCTGAAATTCGTGCAAACAGGCAAGCCATATCATATGTAATGCAGCTGTTTTTTTCTGCGATTTTTTTTGCAGTGATATGCTACATTTTTATCACAAATCTTTTTCCCGGTTTTCTTAATTTTTTAGGTGATAGGTTTAGTGAAATATTTGACCCCGCAAAGGAAGGAAGTACCGGAAACTTCAGGATAAAACAACGGGAAACTTATTTTAAATTGTTTTTACAAAAGCCAATTTTCGGCTGGACGTATAAAGGTTTTGAAATGCCTAATCCACTTGTTGACTGGTGGCCTGCAGGCAGCGGCCAGCACTTTCATGAAGGGTATATGGAAATGCTTTTTTATCATGGTATAATTGGTTTGTTATTTAAATATTCTATCCTTATTTATTTTCTTGTAGCGATATGGAATAAAAGATTATCATCACAAACAAGAGTATTAATTGCATTTGGAATTTCAGGTTTTCTTTTTTCATTCAATTATGTTTTGCCAATAATCTTCTGGGGTCATGTTGGTCTGTGTTTATATTATATTGAAAAAGATAAAGCGGCAGCAACACAATTAACCGTTATAAAAACTAATTAAATTTTATAAGTTGAATTATATATGCAGTTGGCTGTGTGCAGATGAAAAAGGTGCAGAAAGTATATTTCCACAGACCGGCAAAAAATCATCAGGCAAAGAGCATCAGGATATTTATTGGAGATGTTTAATTGTTTTCTTTATAACCAGCAGGCGCTTTAATAAAACGGAAAAACATTTGTTATTTACTAACGTAAATAAATTACCTGTTGTTGATGGAAGAAATGTAGAAACAATTTTTAATGAACTGGGTGTCGAAATAATTTTTACTGATTTCAAATACAGAACGCCTGCCGGTTACTATAGTATGTTTCAAAATCAGTTTTATGAATTTTCAATCCTTGAATATATATCAACCAGCAATAAACAACCTGATGACAAGTATTTGATTCTCGATTCTGATTGTATTTTTTTAAAGCCGGTAAATGACCTTTTTGAAGCGACAAAGCCTGATGGCTTTATCTCTTTTGAAGACGATGTGTTGCCTGATTATGTTATAAACGGATTAAGCCGCAATAACCTTAAAACTTTATATGAAGAATTAATGAACCGGTTGCTGAAAGAAATTCCATCTTATCATTTAGGCGAGTTTTTTCTAAGCAGTGTGGAAAATATAGAGCTGTTTTTTAATGATTTTAAAGTCCTCTGGCCTCAGTTAAAAGAGAGACATGAAAAAGGTTTAATGAAATTTAATGAGGAAGCGCATACATTAAGTTACCTGTATTTTAAAAATGGTTTTAGGGCACATAAAGAAAATATTTACATGAAAAGAATATGGACAAATCCTCTTTTCTATCGCAATACAGAAGCTTCTGATGCATCGCTTTATATATGGCATTTACCTTCTGAAAAAACATTTGGATTAAACCGCTTGTATAAATATTTCACGCAAGCGCCGGCTTATGCATTTAACATGTCAGATGAAAGTTATATTCAGTTCATACAAAAAGAATTAAACGTTCCGCATTTACTTATGCTAAGAAGAATTGAATATTATGTGTTGAGTTTTTACCGTGCAATAATCAAACGCATTAAGAGAAAACTTTCACCTTTAAAAAAAGCCAGAATAGCTGTTGTAACAATTGCAAAAAATCCTGATTATGAAAATTGCAGTACTGCTAACAACATATAATCGCAAACAAAAAACAATAGCATGCCTAAAAACTTTGCGTATGCAAACATTTCCTGTAAATATTGAGGTTGAAATTTTTTTAACTGATGATGCTTCATCTGATGGTACTGCAGAAGCGGTTAAAATATTTTTTCCGGAAGTGCATTTGTATTATGGTAATGGTTCACTTTTTTGGGCAGGTGGCATGCGTTCAACATGGCAACATGCTTTAAAATCAAATGCAGATTATTTTTTATTATTGAATGATGATACGCTGTTGTATAAAGATGCTTTGAGTTCATTAATCAAGAGCATTGATATGTCGTCTAAACCTGCGATATGCATTGGAAGCACAGTAGATATTAATACCGGTAATATATCTTATGGGGGAAGCAGGTTGCGTTATTCAAAGCGCTGGAGCGGTTATACAATTCACAGTAAAACAAGTTATTTATCCTGTGATTTTGGTAACGCGAACATTATGTTGGTGCCACGTAAAATTGTCGATGCAATTGGTATTTTAAACAATGGTTATACGCATTCACTTGCTGATTATGATTATACGTTAACTGCGAAAAAGGCTGGCTTCGAAGTTATAGTTGCACCTGGGTTTTTAGGTAGTTGTACAGATGACCATGGCAATAACTGGATGGGTCAGAAAACATCTTTCAAACAAAGATTAAAATATTTAAAAAGCCCTAAAGGCCTTACTTATAAAGAGTACTTATATTTTATACGCAATCATTTTCCTTTATCATATCCAACAGCTTTTTGCAAGCTGTGGTTAAAAACGTTTTTTCCTTTTTTGTGGGAAACGTTTAAAAATAATCATTAAAATTTATATGGAACTTACAACAGCCATAGGTGTGTTTTGCTATAAACGGGCAGAAAAATTAAAAGCATCAATAGAAGCTTTATTAAAGAACCCCGAATGCAGTTCGCTTGACATTATTTTTTTCTGCGACGGTTTTAAAAATGAAAATGATAAGCAGGATGTTTTGGAAACAAGAGAATATATTGATTCGCTTTCAGGTTTCAAAAACATTTACAAACATTTCAGGGAAAGGAATTATAGTACCGGACCAAATTTTTTTGAGGGACTTACTTATTTAAGCAGGCATTATGACCAGTTTGTTATTGTTGAAGACGACCTTGTTGTAACACCAAATTACCTGGGCTATATGCTTGCCGGATTGAATTTTTACAGGCAGGAAAAATCAGTGTTTTGTATTACCGGTTATGTGTTTCCGTTGCGTATAAAAAATTATAAATATGATACTATTATTTATAAAAGATTTTGTTCTTATGGATGGAGTTGCTGGTCAGACAGAATGCAGCAAATTGCATGGCATACAGATGAACTGAATAATATCATACAAACGAATCCAGGTTTTAAAAACAGGCTGAACAAAGAAGGTTTTGATTTGTACCGGATGCTTAAAAAACAAATTACCGGAACTATATCAACATGGGATATACAAATGCAGGTGCATGTTGCAAAAAACAATTTAAAGGTTATATATCCTATAATTTCAAAAGCAAAAAATATAGGTTTTGATAATCAGTCAACCAACACTTTTGGAATTGATTATTTAAAAACACCACAAGATGACGGAACGCAAAAAGTATTTAATTTTTGCAATGCTGATGAAACCATTCAGTCACTGCAAAAACAAATGAAAAAGCCTTATGGTTTAAAAGCACTTGTTACAAGAAAAGTTATAAATTCTTTTATGAAAATTTCGTCTAACATACAGCATTCGCTTAACCCATGAAAGTCCTGGTAATTCATTCAGCTTACAAAGTAAAAGGTGGAGAAGATACTGTTGTTTACGAAGAAATTAAGCTGTTGCAATCACTTGGTTTAACTGTAAACCTGCTTCAGTTTGATAATGATAAATATGCATTATTAAAGTTTATACAGTTGCCTTTCAATATTTCTTCGTACAGAAAAACAAAAAGAAAAATAAAAGAATTTGAACCTGATATTGTGCATATTCATAACCTGCATTTTGCCGGTTCTGCATCAGTTATTTACGCTATAAAAAAAAGCAAAATACCCTTTGTAACCACATTGCATAATTACAGGTTGTTATGCCCTTCTGCAATTTTATACTTCAATCACAAACTTTTTTTTAATTCACTTAATCAAAAGTTTCCCTGGGCTGCAATAAAGAAAGGTGTTTACAGAAATTCTGTATTGCTTACTTTCTGGATGAGCTTATCAACGCAGGTTCATAAATGGCTTGATACATGGAAAGCATGCAGCCGGTTTATTGTTTTAAGTGAGGATGCAAAAAATATTTTCTTACAGGCAGAAGGTGATATAAGCAAAGAAAAAATTATTGTGAAACCAAATTTCTGTACAAAATCAGCTATCAAAATTTCTGCAAGAGATAACTATTTTCTTTACGTGGGAAGGTTGTCTGAGGAAAAAGGATTATTAACCCTTTTAAATGTTTTTTCAGATAATAATTATCCATTAAAAATTGCAGGCAACGGACCTTTAAAAAATGAAGTAATAAGTTACAGCAATCGTTTTTCTAATATAGAATATATTGGTAATCTTAGTAAGGAAGAAGTATTTAAACAGATGCAAACCTGTACTGCGCTTGTGTTTCCTTCTGTTTGGTTAGAAGGTATGCCTTTAACTATAATAGAAGCTTTTGCATGTGGCACACCTGTAATATCATCACAAATCGGTGCAATGCGCTATATGATTAGTGATAAATACAACGGCTTGTTTTTTAAACCTGAATCAGAGAATGAGCTTTCAAAAAAGCTTAGTGAATGGTGCGCTTTTAGCCACGATGAAAAAGAAGTGTACAGGCAAAATGCAAGTAAAACTTATGCTAAAAATTATACGCCTTCTTTTAATGCAAAGCAGCTTATAAACATTTACAACCAGGTGTTAGCTGATTAATCTGCACAACAGTTTTTAGTTAACTGAAATTTATTACCACAAGCTGGGATGATGGCCATCCGCTTGATTAAGCTGCCTGAGCTGCTTGAAAAATATAAACTTGCTGCTACTTTTTACATACCGCAAACAAACGCTGAAAGAAATGTAATGAGCGTAGCGCAACTGTAACAGCTTTCAAAAAATTTTGAGATAGGTGCGCATACACTGCATCATACAAGATTGAATTCTAACAACCAGGCTCAGGCTTGTGATGAAATCAGGGGAAGTTTTAACTGGTTAAAAGATTTACTTGGTTACGACTCTGTTTGCTTTTGTTTTCCAGGCGGCAAACATGATAAAAAATTAATTCATAAGGTTTTTGAAAATGGATTTCAACTGGCAAGAACAACTGAGTTGTTATATGTACAACACACTTTAAAAGCCAATGTAATGCGAACAACTTTGCAGGTATATAATCACTCAGCCCTGACTTATACAAAGCATCTTTTAAAACACAAAAGGCTTGTTACACTTATCCGCTTTCTAACTTCTAATTCTTCTTATGATATCCTCTCACTCACAGAAAATTTTTTAAAGAAAACAAATGATGGTGCATGCTTTCATCTGTGGGGCCATTCCTGGGAGATAGAGGAATATAATTTATGGAAAAAGCTGGAAGATATTTTCCGCTTTATATCCGGTAACGCAGAATTTAAATATGTACAAAACAAAGAACTATTAACCTGAATCTTTTAATAACCTAAAACACTTAAACAATGAAAACAATTAATCTATTTAATCTACACTTATCAACTGGTATTTATAATGAGTTTATTCAACACATTGTTTGTTCCGGTCAAACGAACCGCAGTGGTTATGCATGTTTAGCGAATGTGCACATGCTTGTTGAATCAAAAAAAAATATAAGCTTTCAGCATGAACTTGACAATGCCAATTTATTGTTGCCTGATGGTAAGCCAATTACATGGGCTTTGAGGCTTTTATATGGAGTAAAGCAGGAAAGAATAGCCGGAATGGATTTCCTGCCTGACCTTGTAAAAGCGGCTGCTGATAAAAGAGTACCCGTTTTTTTTTATGGTGGTTCCGAAGAGTTACTTGATTCAGCAAGACTTTTTTTAGAAAAAAAATATCCTCAATTACCGCTTGCCGGTTTTTACAGTCCGCCATTCAGACCATTAAGCGAAGCAGAAGAACTTGATGTGGTGGAGCGTATAAATAACTCCGGGGCACATATTGTTTTTGTAATACTTGGATGTCCGAAGCAGGAGATGTGGATGGGGCACATGAAAGGGTTTATAAAACCTTACATGGTTGGTTTAGGTGGCGCATTGCCCGTAATGATTGGTCAGCAGAAAAGAGCTCCTGTGTGGATGCAAAAAACAGGGTTTGAATGGTTATTCAGGTTACTACAGGAGCCTAAACGTTTATTTAAAAGATATGCAGTTACCAATAGCTTATTTATATCTATGCTGCTGGCAAAATACGTACGTTTAAAAATTTTCAGAAGGGCTTTTTAAAACAAAACGAAAACAGTGAATAAGCGATTTTTAAGGTCATTAAAGCTTTTACTTGTTGCAATGGATTTTTGTTCAATTAATGCTGTCTTTGCTTTGGTATCATTTGTTTTCACACATTATAATCTAATCAGCCACCAGCTTGAATATGGTTATTTCAACCTTTATTTAAATGCTGCCTGGCTTATAAGTGTGCTATTAACTAATGCGTACAGTCAGCCTAGCATTACTTTTTTTGAGCAGTTTATAAAACTTAGTTTACGCAGTTTTATTTATTTTGTACTGCTTGTTTGTGTTTATCTTTTTTTCCTGAAAATGGTTACACTTTCAAGGGTGTTTGTTATTACGGTTCTTGTTTGTACAGGCGTTGCTTTTTTATTAACACGCTTTATTTATTTGGGCGTTTATCAATACCGTAAAAAAACTGAATGGTTGCTTAACAAGGTAATTGTAATTGGTTACAACGATTTATCAAAAAAACTGGTGAATCATTTAAGCAGTGATATTAATGTTCGCGTTGTTGGTTATTGTGAGGAATATGAAAACATCACAGAGCTTTCAAATTACCCGATACTAGGAAATATTAGTAAGACGTTTGAGCTTTGTAAAGAACATGGAGTTAACGAAATCTATTCCACTATTGCACCTGAGCACAATACATTTTTATATGACCTTATACACAGAGCGGATCAGAATTGTATTCGCTTTAAACTTGTTCCTGATTTAGGTATTTTCATGAACAGGCAAATGCATATTGATCATTTGCAAGGCATGCCTGTTGTTGCATTGCATAATGAACCATTGCAGGATTTGGGTAACCGAATAAAGAAGCGATTTTTTGATCTTATTGTAAGCTCGTTAGTTGTCGCTTTTATTCTTTCATGGTTGATGCCGTTGATAAGTTTGTTTATATGGATTGAATCAAGAGGTGGTATATTTTTTCTTCAGCCAAGGTCTGGCAGGAATAACAGGTCTTTTATATGTATTAAATTCAGAAGCATGTATCAAAACAATTCAGCGCATCACAAACAGGCGACAAAAAATGACAGCAGGGTAACAAGAGTAGGAAGGTTTTTAAGAAGAACAAGTCTTGATGAACTTCCGCAGTTTATAAATGTTTTTAAAGGTCAAATGAGTGTTTCAGGCCCAAGGCCGCACATGATTAAGCAAACAGATGAATATGCGCAGTTAATAAATGATTATATGGTGCGCCAGTTTTTAAAACCGGGAATTACAGGATGGGCGCAGGTAAATGGTTTTCGCGGTGAAACACCAGAGCTGAATCAAATGAGAAAAAGAGTTGAGCATGACATATGGTATATGGAAAACTGGAGTTTACTGCTTGATTTAAAAATTATGTTTATGACAGTTTTTAACGCAATAAAAGGTGAGCAAAATGCATTTTAAGTAAATAACGATTGCTTGTTATAAAACTTAAATCCTTTGACATGCGTTATGCAATTTTTATTACTCTTTTGATTTTAGCAAATGAAGTCAGTGCTAATAATTATTATTTTTCATCAACTATTGGCGACGATTTAAGAGCAACAGCTGTTGCACAAAATGCATCAACACCATGGAAAACGCTTAATAAATTAAACAACATCTCCAATACACTTACTGCCGGCGATTCTGTTTTTTTTAAGTGTGATGATGTTTTCTATGGACATATAATTATCAGTACATCAGGCTTGCAGGATAAACCAATTGTATTTACCAGTTATGGAGAAGGCAATAAACCTGTCATCACTGGCTTGGTTACAATTTCAGGTTGGGCAACTGTTTCATCTAAGGTTTCTGCGGCTCCTTTCAATGCAGGTTCAGGAAGAAATATTGTATTGATAAACGGTGTTGAAAAAGCAATGGGGCGTTATCCAAACAAAACTTATCTAACATTTGAATCTGCTAACGGTAACACATCAATAACAGATAATCAATTACTGGATACGCCTAACTGGACAGGTGCTGAAGTTGTAATACGTAAAACACGCTGGGTGCTTGACAGAAATTTAATAACACAGCATAGTGGTAACACAATAAATTACACATCAGAATCTTCATATGGAGGTTCACCAAATTATGGCTACTTTATACAGAATGATATTAAAACATTAGATGAATCCGGCGAATGGTATTTTGATGTTGCAAACAAAGAGATGAACGTTTGCTTTGGCACTTCTCAGCCTCAGTCATCTATCATTCAGGCAAGTAATGTTGATACTTTAGTGTCAATAAACAACAACAATAATCTTTCTTTTATCAACGTGGCTTTTACAGGTGCAAACATGTACGCGTTCGAGATGAATAATGCACAGCAAATATTGGTTAATAGCTGCGATATTTCATTTTCAGGCATTAATGCTATTGATGCAAATAATACCAATTATATCACTATAAAAAACTCTTCAATAACTTATTCAAATAATACCGGTTTTAATGGTAATGGTTCCGGCAATACATCAATCATAAATAATAATATCTTGTTTACCGGTATATATGCCGGCATGGGTGAAGGCAACAGCGGTTCTTATGAAGGAATACTTATAAACGGTGATAATAACGTTATCAGATTAAATAATATTGACAGTGCCGGTTACATACCACTTACGTTTAGCGGAAGCAACATCAGCATTGAAAATAACTTCATTAAAACATTTGCTTTTATTAAAGATGATGGTGGCGGAATTTATACCTGGAACAATACGGATAACGCTATGGAAAGAACAAACCAGGTTATAAAAGGCAATGTTATTATACATGGAAAAGGGGCAGGAGCAGGAACAGACAACAGCAGCTATCTGCCTGCCAACGGAATTTATATAGATGATAATTCTTCTAACGTAGATATAACTTCAAACACTGTTGCCGATTGTAAATTAAACGGAATTTATCTTCATAATGCACATTCATTAACCATAGACAGTAACACATCATATGCCAACACAATGCAACTTGCAATCATTCATGATAACATTGCATCAAACCGGCTGGTAAATAATATTAGTTTAAACAACAACGTTTTTTTCTCAAACAAATACTTGCAACCAGTTGTAACCTATAATTCTGCAAGCGATGATGTTAGCAGCTTTGGCACATTTAATAATAATTATTATTGCAGGCCATTAAGCGATAGTTTAACAATTGCTGTTAATTACAATGAAAATGGTGTTCAATATAACCAGGCAATTACACTTGCGGAATGGAAACAAAAATTTAATAATGATATCAGTTCACACATTACACCGGAACAGTTTACGCAGTTTAGTGTTAAAGATTATACTGGTGCCAACCAATTTTCAAACGGTAATTTTACCAGCAACGTTAACGGGCTTTATTGTTATTCATCAAACAATAATTGCAATACGAGCTGGAGTAGTACTACGCTGGATAGCGGAGCTCTGAGTATAACATTTTCACCACTAACTGGTAATACAAACACATCATCTCTTATTATTGGAATTGGCAACGTAACAGCAAATAAGAATTATGCAATACAATTCAGTATCCTTGGCCAGCAACAGTATAAAAACGTGCAGGTTTACTTACGACAAAGCCTTTCGCCTTACGGTGATTTATCTGCGAGAAAATTTATTTATAGTGGTTCACAACGTTCTGAAAATATATTACGGCTTGTTCCTTTAAATTCAGAAACAAATGCCAGCCTGGTTTTTGATATTCCTGAACAAAGCACGCCTTTATACCTTGATAACATTCAAACAAGGCCGGCAAATATGACTGTTACAAATCTTAGTGACAGCATTCTGTTTTTGTATAACGCTTTGCCTGTTGAAAAAAATATAAATCTATCTTCAGATTATATTGATGTACAGAATAAATCCTACTCCGGTTCTGTTCAGCTTGCTCCATTCTCTTCACTTATTCTTCTAAGAAAAAAATCTTCACAAACACAGGCACTAATAACTTTCAAAAGAGATAAATAACTTAATTATCAAATCGATTATGTTATTTAATCTAACGCAATAAATATAAGACGTCATAAATTCAGTTACTAAGCAGATTACTACTTCGCTAAAAACTGAATAAATACCGGCATAGATATCGTCTGTATCGAGAATTAACTGTTCATGCAAATTTGACGGTCAAAAACGAAATTGTAAAAGTATTTTATGTAAAATATTTTTTATATAAAAAGAATTTGAGGAAAGTTGATAAAAATTAACTGAAAGCAAGAAACAATTAAAAGAAATTATTGGAACTATACTGATCACTGTAAGCGATGCTATTATTATCAATATAAATATATGGACGAGCTGTAAACCTTTTTAACCCGCATAAAGTTTAGTAAAAAAATAACCTTTATGAAAAAAACATTTGTTCTTTCAGCTTTGCTTCTGTTAGCCGTTGCATGCGGCAAAAATCCTAACCCTCCTGGCCAGACCCCTTCGAAAGGAGATATTTTATTTTTGAAGACCGCTTCTTACTCAAACTGGGCCGAAGTTGTTGCCGGCGGTATAGCGGCCATAAATGGCAATCTCGATTCTGTAAAAATGTTTGGTGGCATGATGGTGCAGGATCACGGGAAAGCTGAAGCAAAGCTAACATCAATCGCTTCCAGTCTTAATACGCCAATCCCACAAACTCCGGATTCCGCGCACCTAGCAACTGATGCACTGCTCAAAACTTTGTCCGGTTATAAGTTCGATACTACTTACATAAATGGACAGGTAGTTGATCACATCAAAACTATTGCTGCTTTTAATCAGGAAATATCGGTTGGTGTAAACAGCACAGTAGTTAATTATGCAAAAACCAATTTGCCAACTATACAAATGCATTTGCAGGAAGCACTTGCTATCCAGGCACAATTAAAATAAGTTTTGATTTACCAATTGTAATGTGTAAGCCGCTTTATCATGAAGCGGCTTTTTATTTGGCGCAATGTGAACGAAACTGCAGAAACAACGTTATCTCAAAAAACACTTATGGATATCACATCAAACACAGAACATAAAGAAGGACCGGTTGCCAAAGGAATTGAAAAGCAGACAGCAAAAATTCCTTCTGATATTTTCTTATGGGCTGCGCTCGGTTCAATCGGCGTTTCACTTGCATTAAAAATAGCTGGCAAAAGACACAACGCATTATTTGTTGGTCAATGGGCTGCACCATTTCTCTTACTGGGTCTATATAATAAGCTTGTTAAGCTTGAAGGAAGTGATAACGATGATAAGGAGTAATAAAGATAATTGCAGTTCGGTTTTAATTTTTGCACTAAGCGTTGGCTTCATGCCGTCGCTTTTTTAAGATGAAAAGAGCAAAGCCACATTTATTTATCACTCAGTTCAATCCATACAGGTGCATGGTCACTAGATTTTTCCCAGCCACGAACATACTTGTCAACACCACCGGCAGTTAAACGTTTGACAAGTGTTTTACTTAACAGGAAATGATCTATTCGAAGCCCTGCATTACGTCCAAAAGCATTCCGGAAATAATCCCAGAATGTATAAATCGTTTCATTTGGGTAAAGCCTTCTCAACGCATCTGTCCAGCCCTGTGCAACAAGCTGATGAAATGCAGCTCTCACTTCAGGGCGAAATAAAGCATCATCCGCCCAACGTTTAGGTTTATATACATCAAGGTTGGTTGGCATAACATTATAGTCACCGGTTAACACAACGGGATCTCCTGATGCGTAAAGCGTGGCAGCATGCGCAGTTAATCGTTCAAACCATTTTAGCTTGTAATCAAACTTTACACCTGGTGCCGGGTTGCCGTTTGGAAGATAAAGACATCCGATAGTTATATCATTCACCTTTGCTTCAATATAGCGGCTATGTAAATCTTCTTCATCTCCTGGCAGTCCGCGTTGCGTTTCTACAGGTATTGTACCACGGGATAATATGGCCACACCATTCCAGCTTTTCTGTCCATGCCATATAGCATTGTAGCCGGCTTGCTGTATCGCTTGCAGCGGAAATTTTTCCTGTGGTGCCTTTAGCTCCTGCAGGCAAACAATATCAGGAACGGTTTCATTCAGCCATTGAAGCAACACTGGCAACCGGCCGTTAACTCCATTCACATTATAAGTAGCTATTTTCATATGTTTATTGCGCTCCTAAATTAAAAACATTATCGTGTTTAGTTGAAAATTATTATCTGTTTCTACACACTTTCTTCACCATCCACATAAAATTAATTTCATCAAGCTTGCACGTATAACCCATGTTGGTGAGTGTCACTGAAAGATCTGATACAGAAAATAAAAACCTAAGTGAATCTGCAACAAGGCATTGTATTTCATTCAAAGTAAAGGTGTTAGTCATGGTGTTTTATGGATTTAGTATCGGCTATAATGATACTGATAACCTTTGCATATTTTACTTTTACTACATCAAATTAAAATCATACATAAAAAATCATTTTTATGTATGATTATATAAACACTGCATTAAGAAACTTTTGGCACAACAAAGTTTCTCTGTTATTAATATATAGGGTTATATATTGGCATCGCTGCATTGGTATTTTTTTGGTTGTATATTATAAGTTGAGCTACGATAAGTTTGAACCTGACCGTGAAAGAATTTACCGTGTTGTAATGAACCTGAAGTTTAACGAGAATGAAGGCCATAGTGCTGCAGTAGTTGAGCCGTTAAGCAAAGCCATACAAAATGAAGTAACAGGTGTTGAACAAACAGTTCCTGTAATGCAGTTTAGGTAATGGAACTGTAAAGGTTACTATTGCAAAAGAAAGTGCCAAGCCTGTTGATATAAAAAGCAGGCGGATGTTGTTTTTACTAATCTGCAATATTTTTATTTGATACCACGCATCAATGGATTGCCGGTTCGCCAAATGCATTTTTAAAAAATCCAATTAATGTTTGTTGAGTGAAAGCCAAATTTACCCCCGGCGAAGATTTTGATTATACATTTTTCGATGATACCATCGCTAAAAATCGGCATCAGAAAATATTGGGTACCACAGTAACAAACATCGTTTCAATTCTATCAACAGATTTGTAAAACTGGTTTGCATTGCATTTATTATTGCAGCACCATCAGCGTGGTGGGCAATGTACAAATGGCTTCAGGATTATGCATATAGAACAGCAATGAGCTGGTGGATATTTGTTTCCGCAGGTTTACTTATGTTGACGCTTGCATTACTAACATTAAGTATTCAAACCATAAAAGCAGCGATAGCCAATCCTGTAAAAAGTTTAAGAACAGAATAATGTCTGAACAGAAATTTTGGTAGATTAAAAATTAAAATTTATAGTTATTCTGGTTTTAATTTTTGAGTGAGTTTCTTTGGCATATCCGTACATTACATGTACGTTTCCGTACAGTTTTAAATAATGAACAAATTCTAAAAGCTATGCTGCATAAGTATTTGAGCGTTGGCATAACCCTTGAACATTGTTTAAGAGCAATAAATTATTTCCGGTAAAAAATTCTGGTTATGCTTAAAAATTATTTCAAAATCGCAGTTAGAAATATTACACGCAATAAAACAACAGCCCTTATAAATATAACCGGTCTTGCTTTAGGCATCTGCGCTTTTTTATTGTTGATGGAATATATAAGCCTTGAAAAAAGCGTAAATAAATTTCATGCAAACCTGCCGCAAATGTACCGGCTTATTAACCAGGATCCGGCAAATAAAACATGGCCTGAAACAGAACCCGGATGGGCTGCAATTGCAAAGCAACGCTTTCCTGAAATAAAAGATTATTGCAGATTTGATGAAGAAACCGGCAGTACCGTTATTAGTAAAAAAAATAATCCTGATGAATTTTTTAGTGAAACAAATACCGGTTATGCTGATGGAAACTTTTTTAAATTTTTTAGTTTTCCGTTACAGGCTGGCAATGCGTCATCATTAAATAAACCAAATGTTGTTTTTATTTCAGCAACGAGTGCAAAAAAATATTTTGGCAGCCTTAATCCGGTTAATCAAACACTTATAATCAATAACCAGTTTGGTAAAACAGTTTATACGGTTGGAGGTGTGTATACAGATATGAAAGACAATTCTGATCTGCGTTACAACATGCTTCTTTCCCTGGAAACTTTAAAGAATCCTGCCAACCTGCAACACAATGATTGGGCTGCTACGGATAACCTTAATTCGCAATATATCTACACATTTTTTTTACTAAATAAGAATACTGATATAAACACATTGCAGAAAAAATTAACGGTGTTACGTACTGCTTTGAAAAAAGATAAAGATGGCGTGATATTTAAGCTGCAGCCTTTTGCTAGTATGCATCTTGGCAGTGCACTAAACGACAATTATCCTGTTAACGGCAATATTAAGTATGTGTACATGCTTGGTGTAATTTCATTTTTAATTTTATTGATTGCATGGTTTAATTATATCAATCTTTCAACTGCCAATTCTTTTAAACGGGCTAATGAAGTTGGTGTAAGAAAAGTTATCGGCGCCAGTAAAAAAAATTTGGTAATACAATTCATCAGCGAATCTTTATTAATAAACATACTTGCATTTTTACTTGCAATTATACTGGTGGTTGCATTACAGCCTTTGTTTAATAAGCTTGTTGATGAAACTATTTCGCTGCAAAGTATTACAACAACAAGCACCTGGTTATACGCATTTATTTTTTTGTTGATTGGTTCTCTTTTGTCAGGCGCATACACAGCATTTTCATTGGCAGGTTTTAAGCCTGTTGAAACACTTAAAGGAAAAATCAGTAAAACATCCAAAGGTGTTTTATTGCGTAAATCGCTGGTGGTAGCACAGTTTGCTATCTCAATTATATTAATCATAGCCACTATTGTTATTTATACACAATTGCATTTTATGCAAAACAAAAAGCTTGGTTTAAACCCAGGTCAGTTGCTTGTAATGCATGGCCCTCAGGTTGGTGAAGACAGCATATTAAATTTAAATAAAACAGTTTTTAAAAATGAATTAGCCAGCCAAAGTTTTGTAAAAGCATTTTGTATTACAGGCAGTATTCCCAGTGGTTACTATAATTTCACAACAAGCGGTTTTACCCAACCACTTTCGAAAAAAGGGAATGAAGTAAAAGCATATTCTTTTGCAATTATTGACAATAACTATCTGAACACTTACCAGATTCCGTTAATTGCCGGCAGAGATTTTACTGAAGCAGAATGTAAAGTTGCATGGAATGATAACAGTAAAGTTTTGATGAATGAAACTGCAATTAAAGAACTCGGCTTTACTAACCCGGAAGATGCATTAAAAACAAAGATTCAATGGGACGAACGCAAACTTGATGTAATTGGCATTGTAAAAGATTATAACCATATCAGCGTTCAACATGCAATAGACCCTATGATTTTTTATCCTCAGAATAACAGTAATTATTATACGGTTCGGCTTACACCTGAAAACATAGAAAGCAAAATCAGCTCATTGCAAAAGCTGTATAAAGCAAGCTTTGCCGGCAACCCGTTTGAATATTTTTTTATTGATGATAATTACAATAAGCTCTATGCATCTGAGATGCAATACGGAAACATTTTTACCAGTGCTTCTTTGTGGGCAATCTTCATAGCTTGTCTTGGTTTGTTTGGCCTGGTAACATTTACTGTTGAAAGCCGCACAAAAGAAATTGGTGTTCGTAAAATTTTAGGCGCCAGTATCAGCAATATTGTTTCATTGCTTTCAACAGATTTTTTGGTATTGGTTTTTATCGCATTCATTATTGCATCACCGGTTGCCTGGTATTTTATGCACCAGTGGCTGAGTGATTTTGCTTATCGCATTAATATAAACTGGTGGATATTTCTTATTGCCGGTGTAACAGCAATATTGATCGCTTTAATTACTATCAGCTTTCAATCAATAAAAGCAGCGATAGCAAACCCGGTAAAGAGTTTAAGAACCGAGTAAACAAAGCTATTAGTTATAGGCTAAAGCCTATTAAAACTACACAACTAACTTCTTTTATGTTTAAAAATTATTTAAAAACCGCCTGGAGAAACTTGATGAAGAATAAAGTTTTTTCTTTTATCAATATCCTTGGTTTAACTATCGGTATTACTGTTTGCATGATGATCTTTTTGTTTATCATAAATGAATTTAGTGTTGATAATTTTCATAAACAAGGCTATAATATTTATCGTGTAATACGCGGTGTTGCCATTGATGGGAAGGCACATAGTGTTTCGTATTTATCCGGCCCCTATGCACCTGCATTGCTGAATGATTTCAAAGGACAAATTCAAAAAGCAGTTCGTGTAAATCCGACAGATAACCTTGTTACAATTGGTAACCGGTCTTTTCATGAAAAGAAAGTGCTTGATGTAGATTCTGATTTTTTTAACCTGTTCACTTTCCCTTTAATAAAAGGAAATACATCAACTGCTTTATTAAATCCAAACAGTGTTGTACTTACTGAAACAACTGCAAAAAAATATTTTGGCAACATTGATAATGCAATGGGTAAAGTAATTACGCTTGATAAAGATTTACAGTTGAAAGTAACCGGCATTGCGAAAGATGTTCCTTCAAACTCTCATCTTGAATTTGATCTTGTTGTGCCGCTTTCCAATTATAAAGACAGAAGCTGGATGACAACATGGATCAATAATGGCATCTACACTTATGTATTGCTTAATTCAAATACAACGCAGGCACAAATTGAAAAACAACTTCCGCAATTCATGAATAAATACATGGGTTCCGATATGAAGAAGTATGGTTTCAATTTTACACTTTCACTAACACCTTTAAAAGATGTCTATTTTGAAAATGCGACTTTCGATTCAGTAAAACATGGAGACAAAACTGTTGTATATATTTTTCTTTCTATTGCTGTATTGATATTGCTGATTGCCTGTATCAACTTTATGAACCTTTCTACTATTCGTGCAGCAGAACGCTCAAAAGAAGTTGGCTTGCGCAAAGTATTAGGCGCATTGCGTAATAATTTGGTATGGCAGTTTATTGGCGAATCTGTTTTGCTTACAACCATTTCGTGCATCTTTTCGGTTGGTTTATTATTGCTTGCAATGCCCTTGTATAACCAGTTGCTTGGTTATTCATTAACCGTTTCATGGAATGCTTTACCCATATATTTATTTCTTATCAGCATAATTATTATTGTAGGTTTTTTTGCCGGAAGTTATCCTGCATTCTTTCTGTCTGCATTCTCGCCTATACAGGTATTGAAAGGAAGATTGCGTTTAGGTAAAGGTGGCGCATCATTCAGGCAGGTGTTGGTGGTTGTTCAGTTCAGCATATCTGTTTTTCTTATTATAGGCACTATCATCATTACTAAACAAATGAGCTATGTTAAAAACAAACAACTTGGTTATGATAAAGAACAAACAGTGATTGTGCCGATAGATAATGATGATATTTATAACAAGATGAATGTTTTTAAAACTGACTTGCAAAATCAAAGTAATGTGCAGTCTGTTTCATTAATGTCAGGTGAGCCGGGTGGTTTTTTTGATGGGCACATGTTTGATGTGGAAGGGCATAGTGAGCGATGGAATTCAAGAACAGAGTTTGCAGATTTTGAGTATGTAAAAACATTGGGTTTGAAAATAATAGCAGGCAGGGATTTTTCAGCGCAGTTTCCAACAGATACAATGAATGCTCTATTGATAAATAAAACGGCTGCAACAAAATTAGGATGGACACCAGAAGAGGCTGTTGGCAAATGGATTCAGAATAC